>CAZYMM010000009.1:0-29458 GCA_964648515.1 uncultured Conexibacter sp. | reverse complement strand
GCTAGCAGCACCAGCAGCGAGAAGCTCGAGACCAGGAAGTGCCCCCAGCCCGGCCCGAGGCTGGGATGGCGGAGACCCGGCACGCTGAAGCCGAGCGCCGCATCGAGTGCCCAGTCGACGCGTTCGTCGACGCCGTAGAGGCCGTGCGGAAAGGCCGCGGCGATCGCAAGGCCCGCGCCCGCCGCCAGTGTCAGGCCGCCGGCGAGGACCGCGAGCGCGAGCCGGCGCGAGCCGGGGCGCAGCCGCGCCGGGAACTCGCGGCGGCTGGCGATCAGCAGCACGACGACAAGCGCCGAGACCGCCGCCGCTATCGCGATCGCGGTCGTCCGTGTGCTCTCGATCCGCCCGGGGACGCGCGAGATCGACGACCCGGCGGCCAACGCGACGACATAGGTCGTGAGGTTGACCACCTCGAGCACGACGGCCACGATCAGCGCGGCGCGCAGCCGCCGCCTCAGCGCGCTGCCGAGCAGCGACAGCAGCGCGGCGCTGAACAACGTCGGTGCTGTCGGCACACCGATCAGCAGGAACGCGTTCTCGACCCATTCGGCCCAGCGCAAGCCGCCGACCGCGATCGAGAGCAGCGACCAGATCGCTCCCAGCGTCACGACGATCCCGGCGATGCGGGCGACCGTGCCGCGCCAGCCGCCGTGAGGTCCCGCGTCGCTACCTGCGGCGCCGGTCGAGATGCGCCGCGGACGCGCGGGCGGCTCTGTCATGGCGTCAGCGTACGCAGGCGCCGGCCCCGGCAGCGATCAGAACATGAGAGCCGCGGCAGCCGTGAGTTCAGTAGCTGCTGCCGGCACCGTCGCCGTACGGATCGAACTGCTGGCCGTACTGGTCGGGCTGCTGGGTCACCGGTGTCGACGTCGGATTCGCGATGAAGGCGGCGACCGTATCCGACGGGATCGCGAAGCCGATGCCGACGTTGCCGCCCTCGCCGCCGGAGCTGCCGCTGACGATCTGCGAGTTGACGCCGATCACGCGACCGGCGGAGTCCAGCAGCGGGCCACCGGAGTTGCCGGGGTTGATCGGGGCGTCGGTCTGAATCGCACCGCTGATCGTCGACGTGCCGTCCGGTGCCTGGATGTCGCGGCCGAGCGCCGAAACGATGCCGCTGGTGAGCGTGTTCGAGAGCCCGAACGGATTGCCGATCGCGTAGACGGGGTCACCGACCTGGACGCGCGAGGAGTCGTCGAGCGCGAGTGCCGGAAGCGTCTGGCCGCCGGTGTCGACCTGGAGCAGCGCCAGATCCTTCGAGGCGTCGGCGGCGACGATCTGAGCCGGCTGCTCCCGGCCGTTCGGCCCGATCCGCACGGTCACCTGCTGGGCACCGTCGATGACGTGCTCGTTGGTGATGATCCGGCCGTCACCGGCGACGACGAAGCCGGTTCCGGTCGCCTGCCCTTGGTAACTGTCAGCGCTGACGTAGACGACCGCGGCCTTGGCGGCGTCATAGACGGCCTTGGCGTCGCTTGACTGATCGGCCACGACCTTGGTCTGCACGGCGGCCGGTGCGGTGGCCGCCGCGGGGTGGTCACGGCCGGCCAGGAACGTGATCGCACCGGCACCGGCGGTGGCGACGAGCGCGCCGGCCATGAACGTTGCGAACCCTGAGCGCAGTGACATGACGAGACAGTGCCGAACGGCGGTTGGCCGCCGATCAACGTTGCTGAAGAAGTTGATAAAGCCCGAACGCGCTGTGACCTGACCCGTCAGTCCGCGCCCGACTCGACGTGGCGACGGATCTCGCTGGAGTCGGCGTCGAACTCGTAGAGCTCGCCGTAACGGCCCCAGTCGATCGCAGTGTCGAGCTGCGCCTCGGCCTCGTCGGTGGTGTAGTGGCGGCGCAGCACGTCGAGGAAGAAGGCCTCACCGAGCGCGCCGTCCTTGGCACGCTCGAGCGCGCCGTGGATCGTCCGCACCAGCGGCACCCGCTCCAGCGCGACAGCCGCGAACTGCTGCTTGGAGCTCTGGATGTCGGCGACGGCAAAGCGGCCGCCGCCTTCGGTCAGCCGCAGCTCGCCGTCTGCGGTCGTGACGAAGCCGAGCAGCAGGCAGGCGTCGACGAGCGGCAGCAGGTCGTCGACCTCGAGCGATAGGTCGTCGGCGAGGTCGGCGAGGTCGGCGGAGCCGCCCGCGTCACGGACGATCTCGAGCAGGCCGGAGAAGCCGTCGACGCTGGCGTGCGGCAGCATCACCTGGCGCGCCTCGGCGGTCACCTGCTCTTGGCCAGTGCCCGCCGGGCGGCCGAGCTCGTGCTCGATCTCGCGGCCTGTCATGACCCCGTAGATGCGGTCGAGCAGCGCCTCGAACTGCGGCGCGCGGCGGTCGCGCGGGCGCGGCAGATCGACGTGCAGCTCGGCCTTGATCACACCAGGGTTGGTGCCGAGCACGATCACGCGATCGGCGAACAGCACCGCCTCCTCGATGTTGTGGGTCACGATCAGGATCGCCCGCGTCGGGAAGCTGCCCGAGGACCAGAGCTCGAGCAGCTCGCCGCGCAGGTTCTCGGCGGTCAGCACGTCGAGCGCGCTGAACGGCTCGTCCATCAACATGATGTCGGGCTCGATCACCAGCGCCCGCGCAAAGCCGACGCGCTGGCGCATCCCGCCCGAGAGCTCCTTCGGATAGGCCGACTCAAAGCCGTCGAGCCCGATCAGGTCGATCGCCTCGAGCGCCCGCCGCGAACGCTCGCGCGGCGCGATGCCGCGGGCCTCGAGGCCGAGCTCGACGTTCTGCTGGACGGTCAGCCACGGCAGCAGGGCGAAGCTCTGGAAGACCATCCCGGCGCCGGGATTGCTGCCCACAAAGCGCTGCCCGCGGTAGAGCACGTGGCCGCCCGATGGGGGGATCAGGCCCGCGATGCAGCGCAGCAGCGTCGACTTGCCCGAGCCCGAGCGGCCGAGCAGCGCGACGATCTCGCCCTCGCTGACATCGAGATCGATGCCTTCGAGCACCGGCAGCTCGCTGTCGGCGGTGGTAAAGGCCTTGCGCAGGCCGCGGGTCTCGATCAGCTTGGCTGCGGTCATCGGCACCTCTCGGCCGGCTCAGATGGCATAGCGGGTCTCGGCGAGCCTGTAGAGCCGCCGCCAGAACAGGCGGTTGATCGCAACAACGTAGATGCTCATCGCCGCGAGCCCGGCCAGCAGCTGGTGGAAGTCGCCGCTCTGCGCGGCCTTGGCGATGTAGGCGCCGAGCCCGGTGGCGGTCAGCGTGGTGCCGCCGTAGGTGACGACCTCGGCGACGATCGAGGCGTTCCAAGCGCCGCCCGAGGCGGTGATGCCGCCGGTGACGTAGGCCGGGAAGACCCCGGGGATGATCAGCCGCCGCCAGAGCCGCCAGCCGCGCAGGCCGGCCATCCGCGCCGCCTCGCGCAGGTCGGTCGGCATCGCCATCGCGCCGGCGATCGCGTTGAACAGGATGTACCACTGGGCGCCGAGGCTCATCAGCAGGATGCCGCCGATGTTGAGGCTGATCCCGAAGTGGATGAAGGCCAGTGTCGCGAGCGGGAAGAGGAAGTTCGCCGGGAAGCTTGCGAGCACCTGGACGACCGGTTGGGCGAGCCGCGCGACGCGCGGGTTGAAGCCGATCCAGACGCCGACCGGCACCCAGATCACGGTTGCCACGGCGACGAGCACGAGGACGCGCGCGAACGTGATCGCGCCGAGCCCAAGCGCGGTCGCGAACTCCGACGCGCCGCGGGCGCCGAGGAAGGAGACCATCTCGTAGAGGCCGTAGAGAACCGGGATTCCGACGAGCAGCGCGAAGGCGATGTCGCCGCGGCGCAGCGTCCGCGCCGGTGGGCCGCCGAGCGTCGCGGTGCCGTCACGACCGAGCACGCGCATCGCGCGCCCGAGCGGTTCGGCCGCCGCCCGGCGCGTCCGGCCGATCACACGCGGCCAGGCCGAGCGGCGCAGCAGGTCCAGCACGACCGAGCGCTGACGGTCGGCGGCCTCGGACTCCTCGAGCTTGTAGCGCTCGGCCCAGGATGTCAGCGGACGCCAGAACAGCACGTTGACGGCGACGATCATCACGACCATCGTCAGCATCGCCAGCCCGATCCGCCCGAGGTCGCCGGCGTCGACCGCGCTCGCCACGTAAGAGCCGATGCCGGGCAGCGCATAGTCCTTGTTGAGGACGCTGATCGCCTCGGAGGCGGCCAGGAAGAACCAGCCGCCGCCGAAGCTCATCATCCCGTTCCAGACCAGCCCGACGCTGGCGCTCGGCACCTCGATCTTCCAGTAGCGCTGCCAGCGCGTCAGGCGCAGCATGCGGCTGACCTCGTCGAGCTCGCGCGGCAGCGAACGCACCGACTGGTAGAAGCTGAACGTCATGTTCCAGGCCTGAGCGGTGAAGATCGCGAAGACCGACGCGAACTCGAGCCCCAGCGAGCTGCCCGGGAAGAGCGCGATGAACGCGGTCACGACGACCGAGAGGAAGCCGAGCACCGGTACCGACTGCAAGATGTCGAGCGCCGGGACCAGAACCTTCTCCCAGCGCCTGCTGCGGGCCGCGACGTACCCGTAGCTGAGCGTGAACAGCACCGACAGCCCGAGTGCGACGAACATCCGCAGCAGGCTGCGGGCCGCGTAGTACGGCAGGTGGCCGGGATCGGTGTTGATCGTGGTGACGTTGGTCGGCGTGAACGACACCGCGGCGCCGCTGCCGACGCGCACGATCGCGTAGAGGCCGACCAGCACAGCCACCAGCACCGCGACGTCGATCAGCCCGAACGGCAGCCGCCGCAGCGCGCCGCGCGTCGGAAATGTCGGCAGGCCGCTCATCGCGCCCGGCCCCTGGCCTGCCTGCTCTCGCTAGCTGCGCGCCGCGCTCACGCGCGGTCTTCGTACTCGCGCAGGAAGCCCTCGAACAGGCGCCGGTGGCCCTCCTCGTCACGCAAGATCGCGATCACCATGTCGTTGGTGACCGGATCCGACTCGGCGGTGGCCGCGATGATCTGGTTGTAGAAATCGATCGCGCCGCTCTCGGCCTCGATCACGCCCTTGATCACATGGACGATGTCGGTCTGGTGCTTGGGCGGCTGCAGGTAGGACTGCTCGGCGACGAACTCCATCGAGCCGGGCACGACGCCGTAGAGCTCCTTGATGCGGGCCGCGAACTGGGTCGCGTGGCCGAGCTCCTCCTGGATGTCGGTCTGCAGCGAGGCGATGATCTCCTGGGCGCGGACGCCGTCGGGGTTGACCGAGTTGGTGACGTAGTTCATCACCGTCTCGATCTCCATCCAGTAGGCCTTGGTCAGCATCTCGACGATGCGCTCGCGGTCTTCGCTGGCGCCCTCGGAGAGGATCCCGGCGCTGGTGTGGACTGATGACATGACGCCTCCGTTCGCGGTGGGTTCGGGCGATCGCCCTGCAAGTTCTTCTCGCCCCACCATAGGGCGGCGGCGTGCCGGCCGTTTCGGCACCGCAATACGCTCAGAGGATGGATCTCGGAATCGGTGGACGGGTCGCGCTCGTGATGGGAGGCAGCAGCGGGCTCGGCCTTGCTGTCGCGACGGCGCTGGCAGGCGAGGGCGCAAAGGTCGCGATCGCGTCGCGTGACGGCGCCAAGATCGCTGCTGCACGTGAACGCAGCCCCCAGATCGCAGCCGGCCTTGTCTGTGACACCACCGACCTCGCCGCGCTCGCGACGCTGCCCGCGCAGGTGGCCGAGCTGCTCGGCCCGGTCGAGATCCTTGTAACCAACACCGGCGGCCCTCCGGCCGGCGGCCCGCTCGACAACGACGACGACGCCTGGCGCCACGCCTACGCCTCGCTCGTGCTCGCCCCGCGCACCCTGGTCGCGGCCGTCCTGCCGTCGATGCGCGAGCACGGTTGGGGCCGGATCATCAATATCGGCAGCACGTCGACGATCGAGCCGCTCGACGGTCTCGTGCTGTCGAACTCCAACCGGATGGCGACCGTCGGGCTGTTCAAGTCGCTGGCGACGACGCTCGCGGCCGACGGGATCACGGTCAACACGGTCGCGACCGGCGTCTTTTCCACCGACCGGATCACGTCGCTCTACGGCTCGATCGAGGCGGCCGAGGACGACGCGCGCGCGAACATCCCGGCCGGCAGGCTGGGACGGCCGCAGGAGTACGGCGATCTCGTCGCGTTCCTGGCCTCCGAGCGGGCCGGCTATCTGACGGGCGCCGTGATCCCGCTCGACGGCGGTGCGCTGAAGAGCATCTGAGCCTCCAGCGGCGACGGCGCCGGCTCAGCCGGCGAGCGCCTTGGCCTTGATCGCGTCGAACTCGGCCTGGCTGATCGTGCCGGCGGCGAGCAGCTTCTGGGCGGTGTCGATCTCGCCGGCCGGGCCGCCGGCGCCGGCGGCCTCGCGGATGTGCTGATCGAAGGCCGCCTGCGCCGCCTGCGCGTTCTTCTGCTGGCGCTCGGCCATGCCGCGGCTGTTGACGATCAGGTAGACGAGCGTACCGAGCAGCGGCAGGAAGATGATCAGGACGATCCAGATCGCCTTTGTGAAGCCGCCGATGTCGTGGCGGCGGAAGAGATCCGAGAAGATCGAGATCGCGATGAAGATCCACATCACGAAACCGACGAAGACGAGCGTCGACCAGAGGATGTTGAGGAACGGATAGGCGGCGGCGGTGATCACCGTGGGCAACCTAGCACGGTGAGTGTCCAGGACAGGTGTGGGCACGGACTCGTCCACGGGGTAAGAGATCGCTGCAACGCGACACATACAGGGTGTGACCGAACTCCTCCCCTCTCCCGACACCACCGCGACACCCGCCGTCGACGAGGTCCGCGCTGAGCTCGCCGCCCGCGACCTGCTCGATGCGCTCGGCGTCGACTTGAGCGACGAGAGCCTGGCCGAGACGCCGGCGCGGATCGCGCGGATGTACGCCGAGCTGCTGACGCCGGAGCCGTTCAGCGCCACCACCTTCCCCAACGACGGCGGCTACGACGAGCTCGTCGTAGCGACAGGCATCCACTTCCATTCGCTCTGCGAGCACCATCTGCTGCCGTTCATCGGCATTGCGCACGTCGGCTACCTGCCGGGCGAGCGGATCATCGGCCTCTCGAAGTTGGCCCGCGTCGTCGACCGCTTCGCCCGGCGCCTGCAGGTTCAGGAGCGGCTGACCGCCGAGGTCGCCGACTGGCTCGTCGACGAGCTGCACCCGCGCGGCGTCGGTGTCGTGCTTGAAGCCGAACACCTCTGCATGTCGCTGCGCGGTGCCTGCAAGCCCGGCACGCGCACCGTAACGTCGGCGTTGCGCGGCCAGATCCGCGACGATCCGAGGACGCGCCACGAGTTTCTTTCACTGACAGGAGGACGAAATGTCTGAAGCACCGATCGTGATCGTCGGCGGCGGCCTGGCCGGCGCCCTGGCCGCGCAGACACTGCGCGAGGAGAACTTCGGCGGGCCGGTCGTGCTGATCACCCGCGAGGACCGCCTCCCGTACGAGCGCCCGCCGCTTTCGAAGGCGTTCCTGGTCGAGGGCATCAACTTCGAGAACGCCCGCGCCAACGACGAGGCCTTCTACAAGGAGCACGACATCGACCTGCGGACCGCGGTCGAGGCGACCGCGCTCGACAGCGCAGCGCACCGGCTGACGCTGTCGACCGGCGAGCAGCTGCAGTACGGCAAGCTCTTGATCGCAACCGGCGCCGATCCCGTGCGGCCGCCGATCCCCGGCGCGGACGGTGAGGCCGTCCACCTTCTGCGCACCGTCGACGATTCGGCGCGGCTGCGCGAGGCGATCACCGGCGGCGGCCGGATCGTGATCGTCGGCGCCGGCTGGATCGGCTCGGAGGTCGCGGCCTCCGCGCGGACGCTCGGGGCCGACGTGACCGTCGTCGAGCAGGCGGCGCTGCCGCTGGAGCGGATCCTCGGCGAGCGGCTCGGCGCCTTCTTCGCCGATCTGCACCGCTCGCACGGCGTCGACCTGCGGCTCAGCAACGGCGTCTCGGCGATCGAGCACGGCGGCCGGCGCGTCGTGCTCGCCGACGGCTCGGCCGTCGACGCCGCGGCCGTGCTGCTGGCCGTCGGCGCACGGCCGGCTGTCGCGCTTGCCCAGAGCGGCGGCCTTGAGGTCGACAACGGCGTGCTCGCCGACGAGCTGCTGCGGACCAGCGCCGAGGACGTCTGGGTCGCCGGTGACAGCGCCAACGCGATGCACCCGCGCTACGGCCGGCTCCGCGTCGAGCACTGGGACAACGCCCGTGAGCAGGGTGTCGCCGCCGCCCGCTCGATGCTCGGCAAGGGCGAGCCGTACGCGCGGATCCCGTACTTCTTCTCCGATCAGTACGACCTCGGCCTCGAGTACTTCGGCCGCCACGACCCAGCCGACGAGCTGACGATCGAGGGCGACATCGAGGCTGCGCTGTTCCGCGCGATCTGGCGTGACTCGGGCGGCACGGTGACCGCCGCGATGCACGTCAACGACTGGGATGCCGGCGATGAACTGCGAGCGCTCGTCGAAGGGTGATGACCACGCTCGCCCCGGCGCCGTTGCGGCGACCCGCGTATGGTTGCGGGCGTATGAGGCCCGACACGACCCGACCGGTCGCGGCGACCGGACGCATGGATCGCTCGCAGGCGCTGCTCGACGGGCTGCGCGGCGAGGGGGCGGCGCGCGACCAGGCGCTGGCCGAGCTTCACGCGCTGCTGATGCGCGGCGCCCTGCACGAGCTCCATCGCCGCCGCGGGCAGCTGCAACTCGACCCCGGCGAGCTGCACGACCTGGCGACGCAGGCCAGCGACGACGCGCTGGTCTCGATCCTGCGCCGGCTCGACAGCTTCCGCGGCCAGAGCCGCTTCACGACCTGGGCCTACAAGTTCGTCCTGCTGGAGGCCGGGGTCAAGGCGCGCAGGCGGAGCTGGCGCGACCGCGAGGTCACGCTCGGAGACGAGTCCTGGAACGCTCTCGCCGCCCCTGCCGCCGGTCCGGCCAAGGCGGCGGCGCAGGGCGAGCTACTCGGCGCAATCGCCACCGCGATGGAGAACGATCTCACGGTGCGCCAGCGCGAGGTACTGACCGCGCTCGCGATCGACGGCATCCCGATCGACGTGCTCGCCGAGCGGACCGGGAGCACGCGCGGCGCGCTCTACAAGACCCTGCACGACGCGCGGCGCAAGCTGCGTGCCGTGCTCGCGGAGGCCGGCCTGCGGCCGGACGACGACGTGATTGGAGAGCCGGCATGAGAACCAGCGATGAAGTTCGTCGGATGATCGCGCTGCTGCTCGGCCCGCCCGGGCCGGAGGTCAGCTGCGATCAGTGCTTCGAGCACCTCGACGAGTACGTCGAGCTCGAGCTCGCGGGCACCGACCCCGAGACCAGGATCCCGGGCATGGGCGCGCACCTCGCGGGCTGCCCGGCCTGCGCCGAGGATCACGCAAGCCTGCGCGACCTCGTCGTCGAGGGCTGAGCGTCCGCCGGTTACCGCTGGTACGCGCTCGCGATGATCAACTGGGCCGGCCCGATCGCCTGGCTCGCCGCCGGCCGACGCCCTGCGGATCAGTCGCCGGCGTAGGGCTCGGTCAGCAGGCGGCCGATCTCGGCGCCGAGCACAAGGTCGTCGATCGCTCCGAAGTAGCTGCGGCGCAGGACGCCGTTGCGGTCCAAGAGCAGCGTCGACGGCGTGCCCTGAAGGCCGAGCCGCTCCATCGTCACCGGCAGCGGACCACGATCGGAGGGCCTGTCGATCGCGACCGGGAACGTGATCCCGTACTCCGACAGGAACACGGCCAGCGCGTCGGGGCCCATCACGTCGTGGTGCTCGAAGACGGTGTGCAGACCGAGCACCGCGACCTGCTCGGCTGAGAACAGCCGCCGGACGCGCACCGCCTGCGGCAGCCCGCGTGAGATGCAGCCCGGGCAGAGCATCTGGAAGGTCTCGATCAACACGACCCGGCCGCGCAGCCCGGCAAGATCCACCGGCGGGCCGTTGAGCCACTGCGAGACATCGAGCGTGAGCGGCTCTGCCGTGCTCATGGAGAGAAGTCTAGGTCGACGGTCGCCCGCCGCCGCGCTCGGATTTCAGCGCTTCTGCAGGATCCCGAGCCCGCAGCCGTCGGCGTAGGCCAGCTGCGGGTCCTCCATGCCGCGCTCGCCGACCCGCTCGTTGAGGCTCAGGTAGTCGACGTCGCGCCGGCGGCGCACCCAGTCGCGCAGCGCCTTGCGCGGGCCTCCCCGGCCGCTCTCATCCCAGCCGCTCGACAGCCGGCTCGTGCCGTTGATCAACAGGATCGACTGTGAATCCATCCGCGGCACCCAGAGGCCGAGCTCCCGTTTGGTCAGCCGGTAGTCGTGCGTCGAGTCGCGCACGATCAGCTGCGGCATCCGGTCGCCGAACTCGGCGACGACAGCATCGACCGTCCGCGGATCGGTCGCATCGGCGACGAGCAGTCGCACGTAATCACCGAGCTCCGCGCGCTCGATCCAGCGCCGGGTGAAGTCGGTCGCGGCCTGATCGATGTCGATCGAGACGAGCAGGCGCCTGCCGCCCATCGCCCGCAGCCAGAAGCCGATCAGCAGCGCCGAGTAGCCGTAGTAGTGCCCGATCTGCAGCACTCGCGTCAGCCCGCTGCCATCTACCAGGCCCTGGATCACGCCCATCGCGGGCGGGTTCCACTCACCGATCGAGTCGATCGCATCGGTCTCGCTGTACCAGTCCTCCATGATCGCCCATTCCTGGTCGGTCAAAACGCCGTACACGGCCGGTACGTACTGCCTGTCCGGGCTGCGGTGCCACCAGAACCGCGGGTGCGGGTCGTCGGCGAAGGTCTCTGAGCGCTGGGCCATCGCAACTGGATGCTAAGCCGGGCCGGCCCGGTCGCTGTTACGACACGGTCTGAGCGCTGTTGAGCTCGGCCGCGAACGCCCCGGCGAGCAGTTCGTAGGAGCGCAGCCGCGCGGCCGGATCGGCGACGTTCATCGCCACGATCAGCTCGTCGGCCATCGCCTCGCCGGCGAACGCGAGCGTCTGCGCCCGCACCTGCTCGGCGGTGCCGATCGCGGTGCGGCTCAGCATCGCCTGCGCCTGCCGGCCGACCGGCGAGGCGAGCAGCCCCTCGTCATCGAGCTCAGGCAGACCCGGAACGCGCTCGCCGATGCTGCGCGCGAACCGCACGAGGCTCTGGCGGAACAGCCCTGCCGCAGCCTGCTCGCTGTCGGCGGCGAAGACGTTGAAGCCGGCGATCACGTACGGGGCGTCGAGCTGCTCGGACGGCTGGAACGCGCGCCGGTAGTGGCCGACGGCGGCGAGCAGCTCGGCCGGCGCGAAGTGCGAGGCGAAGGCGTAGGGCAGCCCGTAGGCGGCGGCGAGCTGCGCGCCGAACATCGACGAGCCGAGGATGTAGAGCGGGACGTGGGTGGATGCGCCCGGGACCGCGAGCACCCGCTGGCCGGGCTGCGGGTCGCCGAGATAGAGCTGCAGCTCGCGCACATCGGCCGGGAAGTGCTGGGCGGCGGCCGGGTCGCGCCGCAGCGCCAGCACTGTCTCCGGCGTCGTGCCCGGCGCGCGGCCGAGGCCGAGATCGATCCGGCCCGGGTAGATCGTCGCCAGCGTGCCGAACTGTTCGGCGACGACCAGCGGCGAGTGGTTGGGCAGCATCACGCCGCCGGCGCCGACCCGGATCCGCTCGGTGTTGGCGGCGATGTATCCGGCGAGCACGGCCGGGCTCGACGAGAAGATCACCTTCATGTTGTGGTGCTCGGCGAACCAGTAGCGCGTGAACCCCCAGCGCTCCGCCGCCCGCGCCAGCTCGACGGAGGAGTGCAGCGAGTCGGCCGGCGAGACGCCGCTCCAGACCGGCGCCAGGTCGAGCACCGAGAGCCGCAGCGGGACTGCCGGTGAACGGCCTGCTGTCGCCTGGTCGACCATGAGACCACCTTAGAACGGAGCCAAGGCCGACGTGGCGGCCCGGGATGGCCGCCGAACCTCCCCTACCCGGTCGCCACCGGGAGGCGTACCATCGGTGGACGGACGTGGCGGCTCATGCAACCGATCACAATGTCGATCTCTGGCGCCGCGGGTCGTGGGTCGCCGCATACGACAACGTCCGGCTCTCTGCGGCCGAGCGTGCGCAGCTGCGCGACCACCGGGTCGAGCTCTCGAGCCGGGTGCTCGAGATCGGACCAGGCGCCGGGCGCCTGACCGCGCAGCTCGCAGAATCGGCGGCCACGCTGACGGCGTTCGAGATCTCACCGGCGATGGCCGAAGCGTGCAGGCAGCGGGTGCCGAGCGCAGACGTGCAGGTGCGCGACATGCGTGACCTCGACGGCATCGGTGACGCGTCGCTCGATGCCGTCGTCGCCGGCTGCAACGTGATCGACGTGCTCGAGCACGAGCAGCGGTTGGCGTTCCTGCGCCAGACGCGCGCCAAGCTGGCGCCCGGCGGGGTGCTGCTGTTCTGCACCCACAACCGCGACCATCGCGTGCGGCGGCCGTGGCAGCCGCCGGCCTGGCGCCGACCGTCCGTCGTCGCCGCCACGCTGGCCGGACTGCCGGCGAACCTCAGCCACCACAGGCGCATGCGCCGCCACGAGACCGAGCGTGCCGACTACGCGTTGCGCAACGACGAGGCCCACGGCTTCACGCTGATCCATTACTACATCGGCGCCGACGCGCAGCGCCGGCAGCTCGAGACCTGCGGCTTTCGGCTCGAGGACTGCATGACCGACGACGCGATCGCGGTCGATCCACAGGGGATCCCTTCGGTCGAGCCGTTCCTGCACTACAGCGCTCGTGCCGCGTAGCGGGCGCTCGCTTCTCTGCGGCTTTTTCGCCGGTGCGGGCGTCGGCATCCTCGGCGGCCTGATCGGCTTGGGCGGCGCGGAGTTCCGGCTTCCGCTGCTGATCGGCCTGTTCGGGTTCGCGGCGCTCCAGGCGATCATCCTCAACAAGGCGATGAGCCTGGTCGTGGTCGCAACCGCGCTGCCCGCCCGGTTGCTCGACGTGCCGCTGACGGACGTTGTCGACCACTGGCATGTGATCGTCAACCTGCTGGCCGGAAGCCTGCTCGGCGCCTGGTTGGGGGCGACCTGGGCCACGCGGATGCGGTCGGCGACGCTCTACCGCACGATCGCAGTGCTGCTGGTGCTCGTCGCGGGCGCGCTTGCCGCCAACCACGCCGGCACGATCCCGCAGCTGGACCTGTCGGCCGCGGCGCAGGTGGCGGCCGGTGTCGCCGCCGGCCTGGGGATCGGCGTTGTCGCCGCGCTGATGGGCGTCGCCGGCGGCGAGCTGCTGATTCCGACGATCGTGCTGCTGTACGGGGTCGACATCAAGCTCGCGGGCAGCCTCTCGCTCGCGATCTCCCTGCCCACGATGCTGGTCGCGTTCTCGCGCTACAGCCGTGACGCCAGCTTCGTCGTGCTGCGCGATCACCGCCCGTTCGTCGTCGCGATGACCGTCGGCTCGATCGCAGGCACACTCGCCGGCGGCCTCATGGTCGGCGTCGCGCCGACGACGCTGCTGGTGCCGCTGCTCGTCGTGCTGCTGTTGGCCTCCGCGGTGAAGGTGTGGCGCCATGGTGCTGCCGTGCCCGTCGTCTCAGGGCCTACGCCACCGATGCCGTGAACGGCGAGACTCCGGCTGATACCGACCGTGCGATCCGCCGCTAGCGTCCGGCCCATGGCAGGCGACGAGGATGTTCAGCAGCAGTACCCGACCGCGCACACGGTCGAGGACTTCGCGCACAACATCGCCGCAGTCCGCGCCCGGATCACCGCCGCCGCCGAGCGCGCCGGCCGCGACCCTGCGGCGATACGGCTGCTCCCGGTGAGCAAGACCGTGCCTGCGGACCGCATCCGCCTGGCGGTCGCGGCGGGTTGCCGCGAACTCGGCGAGAACAAGGTCCAGGAGATCGTCCGCAAGCAGCCGGCACTGGCCGGCCTCGGCGTGAGCTGGTCGATGATCGGCCACCTGCAGACCAACAAGGCCCGCGACGTCGTCGCCTACGCGAGCGAGTTCCAGGCGCTCGACCGGCTCAAGGTCGCTGCGGCACTGGAGCGCCGTCTGCAGGCCGCAGGCCGCTCGCTCGATGTCTACGTGCAGGTCAACACGTCGGCCGAGGACTCCAAGTTCGGCCTGCCGCCCGGCGAGCTGCCTGCGTTCCTGGCCGCGCTCGCGCCGTACGAGACGCTGCGCGTACGCGGCCTGATGACGCTCGCGATCTTCACACCCGACGCCGAGCGCGTGCGCCACTGCTTCGCGCTCCTGCGCACGCTCCGCGACCAGGCCCGCGAGACCGACCCTGACCTGATCGGCCCCGGCGAGCTGTCGATGGGAATGTCGGGCGACTACGAGATCGCGATCGAAGAGGGCGCCGACTGCGTGCGCGTCGGCCAGGCGATCTTCGGCGCCCGCGCGACGCCTGACAGCTACTACTGGCCGCAGGCGCAGACCGGGGACTGAGCGCCGTCCGCCGTCCGCCGTCAGTCGTCTCAGCCTGCGGCGAGGTCGGCGTCTGCGAGCCGCCGCCACTCGGCCTTGTCCTCGCGCCAGCCCTCCTCGTCGCGGCGGACCTTCCAGTAGCCCGAGCACGACAGCGACTCGGGCTCAAGGCCACGCTCGACGAGCAGATGCTGGCGCAGCGCGCGCACCGAGCCGGCCTCACCGTGGGCGAAGACGTGGCCGCGTCCCGGCAGCAGCGGCAGCGCCCGCACCCGGTCGACCAGCAGCTGCGGTTCTTCACCGGGCGGCGCCGAACGGTGCAGCCAGACGAGCTCGAACTCGCCCGGTGTCTGAAGCGGCTGCTCCTCGGCGCCGTCGTCGACCTCGATCACCACCTGCACAGGCACGCCGGCCGGGATCCGCGGCAGCGACGCGGCGATCGCCGGGATCACGCTCGCGTCACCGACGAGCAGATGCCAATCGGCCTGCGGGTCGGGTGTGTAGGCCCCGCCGGGGCCCGACAGCTCGATCTGGGCACCCGGCTGTGCCCGGGCCGCCCACGGTCCGGCCACGCCGCTCGCACCATCCGCGGCGTCAGCTGTTCGGTCGCGAGGACGGTCGCAAGACGCGGACTGGAGGGCGGCGCGAGCTGGCCATAGGCGGTGGCCTGGGCTCACGATGCATCGCGACCGGTGCAGAACGCGCCATCATCGGCCGGCCTCATAGCATGCGCACGCACGAGCGGACCGCACCAACCAGAGGAGGAGAGAGATGACCAAGGCAGCGCTGTTCGTCGGCTGGGGCGCCCTGATTCCCGGTCGGGAGGAGGCCGCAGGCAACGTGCTCGAGGGTGCGATCGGGTGGCTGACCCAGCTCCAGCAGCAAGGGCGCATCGACAGCTTCGAGCCGGTCGCGCTCGGCGCCCACGGCGGCGATCTGATCGGCTTCGTCCTGGTCAGAGGCGACAGGGACGCGATCGCCGAACTCCGCTACAGCGACGAGTTCGTCCGCATCACGGCGCAGATCCAGCGCGTTCACCAGGCCGTCGGCGTCGTCGACGCCTTCACCGGCCCCGAGATGGGGCAGTACTTCTCCTACTGGGATGAGCCGATCAAAGGGCTCGGCTGAGGCCCGGTGCTACCGGCGGTAGCCGCCCGGATGTGGACTCGCGGCGTCCTGTAACCGGACTGTTCGAGTTCGATCCGAGCAATTCGTCGGGGACCGCCACCGCGTGCATCTACTAGCCGACTCTGATTAGATCGAAATACGGGGCTTCTTCTCTCGATCCGTAAACGCGACGACGAACGTGGAAGCCGAGCACGACGTCGGAGGGTGCCGCGCGTGCGCACGACAATGACCGCGCTGCTCGCCGCGGCCGGTCTGCTCTGGTCGTCCGCCCTGGTCGCCTCCGCCCGCGCCGCGACCCCGGCCAAGACCGACATCCTGCTGCTCTTCGACACGACCGGCAGCATGGGCGACGCGCTCTCCTCGGCGGCGGCCCAGGTCAGCGCGATGACCGCCAACATCGACACACGCCTGCCGGACGTTCAGTACGGCGTCGCCGAGGTCCGTGACTACCCCCTCTACGACACGAGCAGCACGCCTGGCGAGGTCTACCCATACAAGGTGAACCTGCCGATGACTGCCGATCGCGGCGCGGTCAACGCCGCGATCGCGGCGCTGAAGGCCAAGGGTGGCGGAGACGGTCCGGAGGCGTACGGCGGCGCGCTCTCTGCCGCAACCGACGGAGCCGGTTTCGGCTGGCGACCGGGCGCCCGGCGGCTGGTGATCATGATCGCAGACAACGTCCCGCACGACAACGACCTCAACGAAGGCATTCCGGCCGACCAGCAGACCAAGTCTTCGCCGTGGGACACGAAGATCGATCCCGGCCCCGACGGTGTTGTCGGGACCGCCGACGATGTCGACTGGCAGACGCTGCTCGACCGGATGGCGACCAAGGGCGTCACCTTGATGTACGTCCTCTTCAAGGGCGAGGCCAGCTACATGCCCTACTGGAATATCTGGTCGGGCCGCACCGGGGGCGCTGCGGTCAGTGCGGTCAGTGACGATCTCGGCGCCAAGATCGCCGACCTCGCCTCCTCCGGCGCGAGCAGCGACCAGCCGGCCTGTGCCAACGGTGCCCCGCGTGACGCCGACGGCGCCTGCGACATGCGGCGCCCGACAGGGGCCAGCGTGGCTTGCAACCGCGGACCGATGCCGACCGACCCGTCGATCTGCACAGCCACGATCGGCGATGCCGGACCGCCTCCGCGCGTGTCGCCGGCCGGGAAGGTGAACTGGCGCGTGACCGGGAAGGGCTCTCTCAGCTCCAAGACCTGCACGCTCAAGCCCAGCGTCTACGGGATCGGCATCTCGTTCTGCGAGGTCACCTACCGGCCCGGCATCGGAAACACGACACCCGGTGGTACGCAGATCCCGGTCGTCGCCGAATACGAGGGCTCCTCGGTCCACCTGCCCACCAGCCGCGAGCACCGGCTCGTGGATGCGCGCATCATCGATCCCGGCACCGGCGAGCTTGGGCCGAGCGACGACGAGTGCAACGCGACTGCCGATGGCCTGGCCAAGCCTGCGCGCGCATCCTTGAACCGGGGGTACGACGACCCCAAGAAATACGGAAAGGACGAGGGCTCCTTCGCTGCCGGGTGGCGAAGAACCAAGTGGTGTTTCTTCTCACTGGGGAACATCACCGTCAACGGGGGTATGGCCACCGTCAAGGTAGCCGGCGGAGTCGGGGCCACAGTCGCCGTGACCGGTGGCGTGGGTGTCGCCACCATTCCCGAGGGAGGCATCGGGGGCGTCGCTGTCACCGCCTCCGTAGGGGCCACGATGGTCAAGTACGTAGCGAAGGAGAGCATCGAGAGCGCCGGCGATTCGCTCGGTGCGTTGGTCAAGTCGCAGGAAGATCCGCCGGACCCCCGCTTCAAGGCGCTGGTCAAGGTCAAGCGCATACGCACCGCCAAGATCGTGGGCAAGGGCAGTGCACGCGCCCGGCGAAACGCGACGCTGATCGGTGCCTGGCTGAAGAGCAGCGCTCGGGTGCAGGCGCTGAGCGGGGCTCTCGGTGCGACGATCGACAAGGCCGGCGGCGCACGGAAGGCCGGCAACACCGCCTGGGAGGGCCGCCAGATGCGCCAAGCGATCAAGTTGTCACGATCGCTCGCCGACGAGTTCGACCGGATGAGGCCGCTGGGGCAGCGAATGTCGGCGCTGATGGCCAAGACCGGTGCAGCACGCGCCAAGCCGCCGGCCAAGCGACTCAACGCGGTTCGCAGGCAGATCGCGCGCAAGGGATTCACGAAGGCCCAGATCAAGGTGCTCAAGGAGTTCCGCGTGAGCGCAAGCGTCCGGAAGGCGCTACAAAGCGATGCCAGCAATCGCAAGGTCAAGACCTCGGAGATGTTCAAGGCACCGATCGCGGTGTTGAACAAGAAGGCGCTTGTCGACACGCCGGCCGGCATGGCCCGCTACTTCCGGCTCTGGGCTGCCGATCCACAGGTTCAGCTCCGCGCCACGTTGCGCTAGATGCTCGCCCGGCCTGCGCGCCGCTCCTACGGGGCGGTGTGCAGGCCGGGCCGCACCAACAGGATCACGGCGGCCACACCGCACCATCCGATCCGCGACGATACGGCGATGCTGCTGAAGCGGATCGGGCTCGCGGCGCCGGTCGTGCAGGCGCCGATGGCGACGCTGAGCCGCCACGAGCTTGCCGCCGCCGTCTCGGAGGCCGGCGGCCTCGGCACGGTCGCCGTGCTCGGTGCGCAGACGATCGCGCGCGAGCTCGCCGCCGCGCGGGCGCTGACCGGGCGTCCGCTTGCCGTCGGCGTCCTGCTGCCGCTCGCGCGACGCGACTGGTTCAGGGCCGCCTCCCGCGCCGACGTCGTGATCACGTTCTGGGGTGCGCCGAGACGACAGGTGCCCGGCGTCTGGCTGCACCAGTCAGGCAGCGTGGCCGAGGCGCTCGCCGCCCACGCCGCCGGTGCCGACGGGGTGATCGTGCAGGGCGTCGAGGCCGGCGGTCATGTCCGCGGCACGACACCGGCGCTCGAGCTGCTGGCCGAGACCCGTGCGCTGCTGCCGCGCGGCTATCCGCTGCTGCTCGCCGGCGGGATCGCCGCCCGCGAGGACGTCGAGCGTGCCCTCAGCGCCGGTGCGGTCGCCGCCGTCGCCGGCACCCGCTTTCTGGCATCGGACGAGAGCCGGGCACACGGTCGCTACAAGCAGGCGCTGACCACCGCCCATCAGACGATGCTGACCGATCTCTTCGGCTTCGGCTGGCCGGCCCCGCACCGGATGATCGCCAACCCGGCGACCGGATGCCTGCTCGCAGACGACGGCCGCACGCCGCCGCTGAACGCAGCGCTCAACCGGGTCTCGGGCCTCGGCACCCGCCATGTTCCAGCCCGCCTGCGCGCACGGCTCGCCGCCGCCCAGCGGCCTGGCGGCCGCCTGCTGACCCCGCTGCCTGCAACCGACGACGGCGCCGAGAGCCTGCTCGAAGCGGGCCCGCTCTACGCCGGTGAGACCGTCGCCCGGATCGACCGGATCAGGCCCGCCGGTGAGCTGCTCGCGGAGCTGACGCCGTGAGCCGCGCTGTGCTCGTCAGCCGGCTGCGCAGCACCGCGCGACAGCTCACCGGCTCGACGGCGGCGCCGGATCGGCCCGGGCCCGCCCGATCGCAGCCTTCACCCACCGATCGGCCGGGACTCCGCGCAGGCCTGTAGGCGTCGCGAACAGGCGGCACTTGAGCCCGAAGTCGGCGCGCGCATCGGCACCCGGCTCGATGTCCCGGCCGTCGATGCGCACGCTCGGGGAGCCGAGGAAGCGTGACCGGACGGCCGCGTCCTCGTCTTCGATCCGCAGCTCGACGATCGGATCCTTGACCCCTGCCGCATTGAGCAGCTCGCGCAGGCGCGCCACCACCCGTTCGTGGTTCGGGCAGCCGTCGAAGTAGAGAACCTCGATCCGCATCGCGTATCGACGGTAGCCCGGCCGATCTGCCTGGGGCTCCGGTCCGGTCGCGGGCGCTCGCGGTTCGACGCCGAGACAGTCAGACCAGCGCGCGCTCACACGACCTCCTCTGTGGAAGAGAAAGAGGAGATCGAGATGGAACGCAACCCGACCATCACCTGCCGCAGCCAGGATGGGGTGACGGTGTTCGAGTACTACGCGCTGCGCGACGCCGGCGTCCCATCCGAGCACGTCGGCTGGGTCCTGGTCGTCGACGGGCCCACACCCGTCGGCCCGGCAGCACTCACAGCGGCCGAGCTGATCGGTGACCTGCACAGCATGCAGATCGACGACGACGGGATCCACCGGCTGATCCGCGCCTGCACCGAGGAGATGCTCGCCGAGCTCAGGTCGCGGCCGGACGCAGGCGATGCGTCCAGCACCACGGCGACCCGGATCGACCTGCTGGGTCGCGAGCTGGCCCGGCTCCCGCCGGTCGAGCCGCAGTGACGCCCAACGCGGACGGCGAGCCCGTGGCGGCACTTCGCCGCCGCGGCATCCGGGATGTCAGACCCAGGGCCGCGGGCGCGACCCCCACCTGATCCGAGAACAGAGGAGAACCCCATGCACGTCGATGCCCACGCCGATGTTGATGTTGTCGCAGTCGAGACCGATGACGAGGTCAGCCTGATGGTCGAGCTCGAGGCGCCCGCCGCCGCAGACAGCGGGCCCCGCCCGGCCGCAACCGTGCAGATCGTTCTCGACCGCAGCGGCTCGATGGGCGGCGAGCGACTCGGCGCCGCCAAGGACGCGCTCCTGGCGCTCGTCGACCGGCTCGACCCGTCCGACCGCTTCGGGGTCGTCGCCTTCGACGACGAGGTACAGGTCGTCGTGCCCGCCGGGACGCTCGCCGGCAAGGCTTCAGCCCGCCACGCGATCGCTGCTCTGCGTCCGGGCGGCATGACCAACCTGTCGGCCGGGCTGCTGCGCGGCATGCAGGAGGCGCGGCGCGTCGCGGGCGACGGCGGCGCCACGGTGCTGCTGCTCTCCGACGGCCACGCCAACGCCGGCGAGGTCGATCCACAGCGGCTCGCAGCTGTCGCAGCGGGCGCGCGCGACCACGGGATCACCACGACGACGGTCGGTATCGGCCTCGACTACGACGAGCTGCTGCTCGCCGAGGTCGCCCGCGGCGGGCAGGGCAGCCATGTCTTTGCCGAGCACGGCGACGACGCGGCGGCCGCGGTCGCCGGTGAGGTCGAGGGCCTGCTGACCAAGACCGTTCAGGCCGCGAGCCTGATCGTCCGCCCTGACGCCGCCGTCGACACCGTCACGGTCTGGAACGATCTTCCCGGCAAGCCGATCGACGGCGGGCTGATGGTCGAGCTCGGCGACCTCTGGGCCGGCGAGCGGCGCCGGCTGGTGCTGACGTTCGCCGTCCCCGCCAAGCCCGCACTCGGCCTGGCACGCATCGCCGAGCTCGAGCTCCGCTACGTCACCGTCCCGGGCATGATCGAGCAGACGGTCACGGTGCCGGTACACGTCAACGTCGTCCCCGGCGACCAGGCCGCCGGGCGCATCACGGACCCGAAGGTCCGCACCGAGCTCGTCTATCAGCAGGTGCAGGACGCCAAGCGCAGGGCCGCCGACGCGCTGCGCGACGGCGACCACGAGACGGCGCAGTCCAGCTACCGGGCCGCCCGCGCACAACTCGACGAGGCGCTCGCGGCGTGTCCGGCACCCGAGCTCGACGAGGAGGCCCGAATCCTCGAGACGCTGAGCGATCGCCTCGCCGGCGGCGACGTGCTGTGGTCGGCGAAGTTCAGTCGGATGGACCAGACGCGCAAGAGCCGCAAGCGCGGGCGCGACGGAGCATGAGAGCGTCCGGTCTTGAGATCGGAACGCGACCTGTTTGCGGCTGGTCGTCGCCCTCATCTGGCGGGGACCAACGCCTCTATCGGCGGGGCGCGAAGACCCGGACAGCGACGGCGCCCGGCGAGCCGGGGAACACCCGCTCCTCCACGAACGAATAGCCGACCGCCTGCGCCTGCGGCGGCGCGGAGTTGTCCTTGGCGCCACCCACGTCGAGATAGGAGACGTAGACCGGGGTTCCGCTACGTGACGCCGCCGCCCAGTCCTCAGGCCCGAACTCGCCTGCCGTGACCACGCGCCGGGACGGCTGGAGGTACACGCGAATACCGTGCGGCCCGGGGAAGTCGACGAGCGTGGCTCCGGCAGGCGCGTTGCTGTCGACCCAGCGCGCCGCACTGCGCGCGTCCGCCCGGTCACGTTCCGGAGCGACGGTCCGCACGGTCCCGACCGCAAGAACGGCAAGGGCGGCTCCGGCAGCCATAGCGGCCACGCGAGGTTTGAGCAACGTGATGGCCCAGCCCAAGAGCAGCACCGCGTACGGGACCGAGACGATGAGGTTGCGCGCCAACAGGAAGCTCCTGTCGGGGAGCAGGCTGTAGAGGACGATCACCACGGGCGCGGCGGCGGCACCCAGAGACAGCAGCCCGACGTACCGCGGCACGGGCCGGTCAGGAGCGCGCACGCTCGCGCCACCGAACACCAGCGCCAACGCCAACGCGACCACCCCGCCTACGAGGAGCACTACGACAGCGGTCCCGGGCTGCTCGGCCAGTGGGTCATACGGGTGCCCGAGAAAGCCCCTGACCCATGTGTCGGCGAAGTTCGACACCGTCAACGGCGACATGAGCTCGATGCGGCGAGCCTCATCCCCGCTGTTGCCCGCCTGTTCGAGGAATGACGGAAGCCACGGGGCGAACGCCAAGACCGCGAGGCCCGTGGCGGCGATCTGGTGTTTCCATTGCTCGCGGTGTTTCCAAAGCACCCACAGGGCTTGCGGCACGAGCACTGTGACCGCGATGTAGTGGCTGTACACGGCCGCCGCTGCCGCCACCGCGTACAGGACCCACCATCGCCGCCGCCGATCCTCGAGTGCCAATACGAGCGCAAGAGTGCTGAGGACTACGAAGCACGTGACCAGGGCGTAAGACCGCGTCTCAGATCCGTAGAAGACGTGGAAGGGGCTGATCGCCAGCCATGCCGCGGCGAACAGGCCCGCCCAACGACCGACGGTGCGAGCGCCGAGGACCGCGATCAACGGAACGGTCGCGACGCTGGCGATCAGGGACGGAAGGCGGATCAGCACGTCGGCGTCGTCGCCCCGAGCCAGTGCCCAGCCGAGCAGGAACCCGAGCGGCGGCGTCTTCTCTGTCTCACGGACGGTGCCGATCACGTCGCCAAGCGCCCGGTCGTGCACCGCCGACCAGAGAAACAGCTCGTCGCCGAAGAGGCTCTCGCCGATACCCGACAGGCGCAGTCCTGCGGCGAGCAGGGTCAGCGCCGCAACGATCAGCGGGGTGCGCGACACAACCTTCATCAACGCCGGAGCCTTGCAGAACGACGAAAGGCCCACATCTCCGGGCCCTTCTTGAGTAGCGGGGGCGGGATTCGAACCCGCGAGCTTCGGGCTATGAGCGGAGGGCGGCGATGCGCTCCAGACGAGGGATCACGGTTGCCTCTGCGCGGGCTCGACCGCCTCGGTCGGATTCAAGGTGGGCGATCACCGCGTCGCGACCTCGCACGCTGTTGAGGTGCTCGCTGATTTCTGCGGCCACGTATGCGCGCAACGAGGGGTCGGAAACGCCCACATCCTCGGCGAGTTCAGCACGGCCGTCCGCGAGACCGATGACGTCCTCGAAGTCCGACGAGCCGAAATAGTCGCCCCTGCCCCGCCCGGAGAACGCCTCCAACTTCGTTGCGAGCAGGTAGCTCGCAGGAGCGCACCGAATGACTGCCCCTGACGGGAGCGAGCGCTCCACCGCCTCGGGCAACGAGGCGCGTTGCCACTGGTTGTCGAAACCCAAGATGGACGCATCTGCTGGGATGACGTCGAGTTGGAGGTCACCTGACCCGAAGAGAAATCTCCCGAGCACAGCCCCGTCGTCTCGGAAGCCTGCCGATCGCATCCGAGTTTCGAACCGGTTGTACTCGATGAGCGTGGTGACCTCCACGACCACATCTACGTCGGTTGTCGGTCTGAGCGGAGGTGCAGCCTCGTCAGTGATCCAGAGTGGCAGTGTGGCGGCGCCGAGGAACACCACGTCATCGCACAGCTCACCGAGCGCTGCGACAGCCTCCTCGAGAAGCTCGGTGCTCACCCCTCTGAACCCCAAATCCGCCGACGGAGCTCGTTCGACGCCAGCTCACGCTCTCGGGCGCGCCCGACTCGCATTGCGTCAACAAGGGCAAGCCACTGCAGCATCTCGGGGCCCTCTTCGACCAAGTCCACTACTGACTCGGCGATCGGCTCGAGAACCGGCCCGCGCGTCGTACCGTGCGGGCTTGCCCAAACCGGGCTCGGGCCATCATGCACCAGCGCGCTGCGCAGGGGCTCAACACCCCAAGCTGTGGGAATGCCCCGGCCTTCTGCACCCAGCTTGCCGGGGATCAGATATGGGACAGCGTGGACGAGGAACTCCTCGGCGCTTGCCCTGTTCAGCCGTCGTTCCTCGTCGAGCAGTCTCGCGTGCTTTAGCCGGCCAACGCTTCGGTGGAGCACGGCTATGTCGGTCCTCATGCCCTCACCGAGGGCACGGAACGTCCAATGACCAGGGTGAGCTGCAAGCCAGACCAGAACGAGCACGTCATTGCCTTTGAGCATGACAGTCAGCATACTCGTTGTTGCGTTGTTGCACAACAGAATAACGACTAGACGGTCGGCAGCATCCGCGCACGATCGGAGCCCGCGGAGACGACCTGCCCCGGGCGATCACGATCCCGCGTTGTACCGGCACGTGGTGCCGACTGGACTTCGCTCGCACCGGGCAGTCCACCATCTAACGACGAAAGGCTCGTGCTTGCAGGCCCTTCTTGAGTAGCAGGAGCGGGATTCGAACCCGCGACCTTCGGGTCATGAGGGGCAGATTAGAATCAATCCACGATGTGGACGCTCAATATCCGCGATCTGTCCGCCAATATATCCTCAATCTGTCCGACCGCTTCTCTTTGATCTGCCGATGCCCCTGACCCTCTACCCACGCCACATTCGCCCCGACGTCATCGACGCGCTCACTGCCAGCCGTGCCGTCGCAGTCCTCGGCGCACGCCAGGTCGGCAAGAGCACTCTCGTGGCTCAGATCGCTTCAGATGAGCACCCAGCGCGTCTGATCAGCCTTGATGACGAGTCGACCGTTACGGCAGCGCGAACCGACCCGACTGGGTTCATCGCAGACATCGACGAACCGGTCGCCATCGACGAGATTCAGCGCGCGCCGGAGGTGTTGCTCGCCATCAAGCGACGGCTCGACGCCGATCAGACACGCGGCCAGTTCCTGCTCACGGGGTCGGCCAACATCCTTTCTCTCCCAACGGTCACCGATGCGCTCCCCGGACGGATCGAGTACCTAACGTTGTGGCCGCTCTCCCAAGGCGAGTTGCGCGATGTGCGCGAGCGCTTCATCGATGACCTCTTCAACGCCCGGTACCCGCGGCTGTCGGGAATGCCTGTCGGACGCAAGCCGATCGCCACCAGGCTCGTAGCCGGCGGGTTCCCCGAGGCCCAGAACCGGACGCCACGCCAGCGCGCGCGATTCTTCTCAAGCTACATCGCCTCGATCATCGGTCGTGACCTCGACGACATCGCCAACGTCCGCAACGTCGAGAACATCGAGCGACTGCTCCACGTCATCGCCGCGCGGTCCGGCGACCTGACCAGCTTTCGCGGCATCGGATCCGATCTCGAACTCGACGCCACCACAGTCCGTGCTCACACGAAGATCCTCGAAGACCTGTTTCTCGTCCGTCAGATCAAGCCGTGGCACGTCAACCTCGGCAGCAGACAGATCAAGAGCACCAAGACGTACGTCGTCGACAGCGGCCTGCTCGCCCACCTGATCGGCACCGACGAGCGTCGCATCGCCGAAGAGGGCAACGTCGCCGGGACGATGCTCGAGAGCTTCGTCGCAATGGAACTCCTACGTCAGGCCGGTTGGTCCGACCGGCCGGTACAGCTGTTCCACTACCGCGACAAACAGCAACGCGAGGTCGACGTTGTCCTCGAACGCCACGACGGCGACGTCGTTGGCGTCGAAGTCAAGGCCAGCGCAACTCCCACCAGTAGAGACTTCATAGGCCTTCGCTACCTCCGAGACAAGCTCGGCAGGCGATTCAAGGCCGGAGTCGTGCTGCACCTGGGGGCCGACACCCTGCCGTTCGGCGACCGCCTGGCCGCTGTGCCGGTGAGCGGGCTTTGGCAAACAGGCAACGCATAGATCGAACCTGACGACTGCGCCGTTTCAGAGCGCCCCCCCCAAGAACGAAGAATGGCCCGCACCTGCGGACCTTTCTCGGAGTAGCGGGGGCGGGATTCGAACCCGCGACCTTCGGGTTATGAGCCCGACGAGCTACCAGACTGCTCCACCCCGCGGCGGTGGATCAATGGTAGCACCGCTTCGGGGCACGGGTGCAGGCTGTCGATGTCGAGTTCTGCCCGCCTGGCGGGCAGAACTCGACATCGAGCCGCGGCCACGTCATCGTCCGTGAGCGATGCCGCCGAGGGTGCTCGTCCATAGTTTCTGGAGCGAGCTGGCCGGTGACGGGCAGGGCGACAGCACCGGGATCGACAACGCGTTCGCCGCACGACACAGCACCGGTGTCGGCGCCGAGATCATGGGGCGCCGCAAGTTCACGCGGCAGACGGGCCATGGACCGACCTCGGCACCGAGCACGAATGGAAGGGCTGGTGGGGCGACAACCCGCCGTTCCACACCCCGGTCTCCGTGCCCACCCACCATCCGCGCCCGTCCTTCGAGCTGGAGGGCGGCACCGTGTTCCACTTCATCGATGCGGCGCCGGCCGACGCCCTGCGGCTGGCTCACGAGGCCGCCGGTGGACTCGATCTGCACATCGGCGACGGTGTGTGCGTGATCAGACCTTACGCGCCGCAGCTGAGGCACCGCCTCGGATCCTGAGCGTGACCGGCTCCGCTGCCCGGCATCTGCCTGCACTCTCCTCGTCGTCGGCACGGGCAGTCCTGATGTACGCTGCCGCCGGTGACGCGGCCATCGTCGAAGGATGTCCTCTGGATCGTCGTCGCGCTGACGGTCGTAGGACTGGCACTGCGCCTCGTGTTGGTCGGTGACTCGCTCTACGGCGACGAGCTGTCGACCTACTACACCGTCGCCGGTCACGGGCTCGGCAGCACGCTCGCGAACGTGCGCAGCGACGTGGAGTTGACCCCACCCCTCTACTACATCCTGACGTGGCTGTTCGCGCGACTCGGTGACACCCCCGAGGCGCTGCGTGCGGTTTCGATGCTGGCCGGCGTCGCCACGATCCCGTTGACGTACCAGTTGGGGGCAAGGACGGTCGGCGTCCGGGCCGCCCTCTTCGCGGCGGCGCTGACGGCATTGAGCCCGCTGCTGATCTTCTACTCCACCGAAGCACGCGCGTACTCGTTGATGATGGTGCTGGCCCTGCTGACGACGCTAGCGCTGCTGCGGGCACTCGACGGCCATCGCAGCGGCTGGATCGCGTACTCGGCGTGTTCGGCACTTGCGCTCTACACCCACTACACGGTCGCGTTCGTGCTCGCCGCCGTGTTCGTCTGGGCGCTCGTGCGCAAACCGGATGCGCGCAGAGCGCTGATCATCGCGAACGGCGTGGCCTTCATCGCATTCCTGCCCTGGTGGCCCGAGTTCCGGGCCGACACGGCATCGGTCTGCGCGCACATCATCGCCGCGCTCGAGCCGTTCACCGCGACGACCGCCGGACGCGAGTTCGCGTACTGGTCGTTCGGAACTCCTCTCACCGGGCTTGCGGTCATCCCCGGCCTCACAGCGGCGCTGCTCCTGGTACTGGGACTGATCCTGGCGATGGCGCAACGTCTTGCGGAGTCCAGAGACCGGCCGGCGCCGTCAGACGGCCTCTGGCTCGTGCTCGCGCTGGCGGTCGGCGCCCCGATCGGCGCCGCGCTCTACAGCGCACTGGCGACCAACGTCTTCATCGCACGCAACCTGATCGCATCCTGGCCGGGATTGGCGCTGCTGATCGGTGCGCTTGTGATGCGTGGAGGCCGGGCCAGAGCGCTGATCGCACCTGCGCTGGTGCTGGCGGCGTTCGTGATCGTCGCCCTCGCGACGCTGAGTCCCAAGAACCGTCGCCCCGACTATGCGGCTGCCGCAGCGTTCATCGACAGATCCGCCGCTGCGGACGACGCCGTGCTCGAGGCATCGTTCCCAACGCCAGGACCGTTGACCGCGCTCTACGTCGCGGAGGCGGTCCGTGCGAGGAACGGGGGGCCGCGCCGCACGCCGATCCTCGTCGGCTCGCGATCGATCGCCGACCAGGTGAAGGCCGTCAGAGCGGGAGCCGCTCCCTGCGTCGCGATGTCGATCACCGGCTCGAACTCAGCGGCGGTCGCAAGACAGGTTCGTGCTCTGGGTGGCCGGCAGATGTTCCTCGTCACATGGACGCCCGGTGCACGGGCACCGTCGATCACCGGGCTCGAGCGCGAGCTCGAAGGCCAATACCGTCGCACCGGGACCCGGACATTCCCCGGGCTCGGCAGCGACAGCGCACTGTCGGTCTTCGAGTTCACCAGGCGTTGACCGGACCGGCAGGCGAAGGCGTCGCTGCCCGCACAACAGACGTCGCACCGTCGGAGCAGGTAGCGTCGCATAGATGATCTCCGGCCTCGACTTCATCGCCGTCCCGAGCCGCAACGCCGAGCGCACCCGTCTCGAACAGGCCGGCGTCGGGTTCGCGGGCGCGACGATCGACACCGGCGTCTGCCGGATGGCGATATTCACCGCCCCCGACGGCAACGATCTGATGCTCCACCACCGCTACGCCCCCTACGCCGGCTGACGTGTCGCGCGTCTTCGTCTCACGGGTCCTGCCCGGCCACTCGCTCGACCGCCTGCGCGACGCCGGCCACGAGGTTGACGTCTGGCCGCACGCGCTGCCGCCGCTCCCCGACGAGCTGCGCGAACACCTGAGCGGCGCCGACGGGCTCTTGTCGATGGTCTCCGACAGGATCGACAGCGCACTGCTCGACACCGCCCCGGAGCTGAAGGTGATCGCCAACTACGGGGTCGGGTTCGACAACATCGACCTGCTGCGCTGCCGGCGCCGCGGCGTTGCCGTCGGCAACACGCCCGACGTGCTGACGAACGCGACCGCCGACCTCGCGTTCACGCTGCTGTTGGCGTGTGCGCGCAACATCTTCACCGCCGCCGCCGCCGTCCGCGACGGAACCTGGGCCTGCTGGGAGCCGACCGGCTTCCTCGGCGCCGAGCTGACCGGCAGCCGGCTCGTGCTCGTCGGTGGCCGCGGCCGGATCGGCGACGCGATGCGGCGGCGGGCCGAGGGATTCGGCATCGAGGTGACGCTGATCGGCCGCCAGGACGACCTTCACGCCGCCCTGCGGACGGCCGACTTCGTCTCGCTGCATGCGCCGCTGACCGACGACACGCACGAGCTGATCGACGCCGAGGCGCTGGCCCTGATGCCAGACAGCGCGATCCTGATCAACACCGCGCGCGGCGGCCTCGTCGACCAGGACGCACTACGCAGCGCGCTGCGCGAGGGCCGGCTCGCGGGCGCCGGGCTCGACGTCACGACCCCCGAACCGCTACCGACCGACCACCCGTTGCTCGACGCCCCGAACCTGATCGTCGTGCCGCACATCGGCTCGGCGACACACGTCGCCCGCGAGCGGATGGCCGAGATCTGCGTCGACAACCTGCTCGCCGGTCTGGCCGGCGACCCGCTGCCCTACCCGGTGATCTGACTCAGACGGTCTGACGATCAGCCGGCCGGCGGCTCGCCCGGCGCCGGGGCCGACGTGACGGCCGGCGCCGGAGCCGCGGTACCGCCAGTGTCGAAGCTGACCTGCGGCACCGCGCTGTGAGCCTCGGGTGCGTCGTAGAACGCGGCCTTCTGCACCCCCGCCAGGCCGACCAGCATCGACCACGGGATCGTCACCATCGTGCGGTTCAGCTTCGCGGCCGCATCGTTGTAGTACTGACGCGCGAACGCGAGCTGATCCTCGGTCCGGGCCAGCTCGGCCTGGAGCTGCTGGAAGTTC
>CAZYMM010000008.1:4361-31845 GCA_964648515.1 uncultured Conexibacter sp. | reverse complement strand
CGCACCGCCGCGACGGCCGAGCAGCGCCGGCGCCACAACCATCAGCGTGACCGCCGTGACCGGCACCAGCGCGACGGCCAGCAGGCTGCCGTGATGACGGTCGAAGACGTCGACCGACGCGAACATCACCGCGCCGAGGATCACGAGCGCAAGGATGTTGAGCAGCGTCTGCGAGACGATCGTGCCGAGCACCGTCGGCAGCGCGTCGCGGGGACGGCCGAGGCGGCGCGCCACGACGAGCGCACGGGCCGGCTCGCCGAGCCGTGCCGGCAGCGTCGCCGACATCAGCACGCCGATGTTCGTGCCCTGTACCGCGTCGCGGTAGCGCGGCTCGCGTCCCGACCAGCCGGCGAACGAGGCGCGCAGAATCGTGTGCCAGGAGACCGCGCGGACCAACATCGACAGGCACATCAGGCCGAGCGCGAGCAGGACCCAGATGGGTGTCGCGCCAAGCAGCGCGTCGACGATCGAGCTCGGTCCGATCTGCTTGACCGCGTAGACCGAGCCGACGAGCACGAGCGCGGCCAGCACCAGCGCCAGCGTGCGGCGGACGAGCGTGGCCCACGGGCGCGCCAGGCGCAGCCCGGGCGGCTCGATCGAGGGCACCCGCGCGGCGCGCACGACCGGCTCAAGGCCGGCACCGATCAGCCCGAGCCTCAGCCGCGCGTGCTCACGCGCCGTCTGCGGCTGCGGCATCGCGATCGCGTCCTCATAGGCGCCGATCACCTGCTGCGTCACCGCTGGCCATGCGTACCGCTGGGCACTTGCCGCGGCGCCCGCCGAGAGCGACCGCAGGCGATCGCGGTCGAGCGCCAGCCCGCGCAGCGTCTCGGCCAGCGCCGTCGCGTCGCCGCGCGGGACGAGAACACCGTTGACACCGTCCTCGACGACGTCCGCGTAGCCGGCGATCGCCGACGCCACGACCGGCGTCCCGGCCGCGAACGCCTCGGTCAGCACCATGCCGAAGCTCTCACCGCCGAGCGAGGGCGCGCAGAGCAGGTCCGCGTCGTCCAGCGCCCCGGCCTTCTCGGCGTCACAGACGCGGCCGAGCACGGTGACGCCCGCATCGCCGTCCATCAGCAGCGGCTCGACCTCCGCGCGGTTGGCGCCGACGATCGTCAGCTCGGCGTCGACCTGCTCGCGCAGCGCCTCGAACGCCCGCAGCAGCACCGGCAGGCCCTTGCGCGGCTGGGCCTGACCGACGAACACGATCCGCAGCGGGCCTGACCGCAGCGGGGAGACCGGCCCGGTCGGCGCCGCAGGCACGTCGACGCCGTTCGGGATCACGCGATAGGTGCCGCCGAAGAAGCGCTCGCCGGTCCATTTCGCTGCCTCGGAGACCGCGATCCGCACGCCGATCCGGTTCATGCGCCGCCGTGCTCCGGCGAGCACGCCGAGGTTGTTGCTGATCGCATTCGCCGAATAGCAGTGGTAGGTGGCGACGACCGGGATCCCGGCGGCCATCATCGCGTCCCAACAGGCTGCGGGCGCGATCGGCTCGTGCAGGTGAACGACGTCGAAATCGCCCGCCGCGAGCTCGCGGCGCAGCGTCAGCGCCGCCTGCGGGCTGAGCGCGAGGTTCGACTGCGATCCGTTCATCGCCAGGCCGATCGAGCGCCCGAGCGATGTGACGTGCTCTGGCAGCGGCCGTGCCTGCGGCGCGTTGCCGCGGTGCAGCCGCCGTGTCAGCGCGTCGTCGGGGTCGTAGGGCGCGAAGATCCGGGCTTCGTGGCCGGCGGCCACGAGCTCACGGTGGAGCGCCTCGACGTGGCGCAGAACGCCGCCGGGGTAGCTCCAGGAGTACGGCGATACGAGCGCGACGCGCATCTACGGTGATTTTATCTCGCGCCGCCGCCATGGCCGCGGGCGACGGCGGCCCTTCACAAGACGTAACGCGATGGCGGCTACAGCGCTGAGGCCGCAGCCTCGTCGTCGGCGACGCGGAACGACGACCCGCAGCCGCAGGCGGCGACAACGTTCGGGTTGTTGACCTGGAAGCCCGCCCCCTGCAGCGACTCGACATAGTCGATCTGCGAGCCGTCGACGTAGGGCAGCGACTGGCTGTCGACGAGGATCCTCAGCCCGTGATCCTCGAACGTGACATCGCCGTCGGCGACCTCGTCGAACGCGAGCTGGTACTGGAAGCCCGAGCAGCCACCGCCACGCACACCGACGCGTAGACCGGCGTCGCCCGAGCCGGTGCTCTTGTCACCGAGGAAGGCCCGCACCTTGTCGGCGCCGAGATCGGTGAACGTGACGCCCTTGGCCTGGTAGCTGACCGTGGTGCTCGATGCGCTGCTCATCGCCACCCCAGGGTAGCGGTACCCTGGACGGCAGATGCCGACAGAGGACGAGATCCGCAGCCGGATCGAGACCGCGATGCCGGAGGCCCGGGTCGAGGTCGAGGACTGGACCGGCGGTGGCGACCATTTCCGCGCGACCGTCGTGTCGCCGGAGTTCGACGGGCTGTCACGGATCGAGCAGCACAAGCTCGTCTACCGGATCTTCGACGGCGAGATCGGCGGACCGATCCACGCCCTCTCCCTGACCACCCGCACCCCGGAGCCGTCATGAGCGAACAGACCGAGAACCCGATCCGTGAGGCGATCGCCGAGGCGATCGCCGAGAATCCCGTCATCCTGTTCATGAAGGGCAATCCCGAGGCGCCGGCATGCGGCTTCAGCGCCCGTGCCGCGGCCACCCTCCAGGCGACCGGCGTCCCCTTCGCGGCGGTCGACATCCTCCCCGATCCCCGGATCCGTCAGGAGCTGTCTGCGATCAGCGAGTGGCCGACGATCCCGCAGCTGTTCATCCGCGGCGAGCTCGTCGGCGGGTCGGACATCATCGCCGAACTGTTCGAGTCCGGCGAGCTCGCCGAGCAGCTCGGCGCACCGCAGCCCGACGGGCCCGCTCCCGGCTCCGACGGCGACCAGGCACCGCTGTCGATCGAGAACCGGCTCAACTGAGCTGGGCGGTCAGCGCACGCTGACCGTGACCTGCGCGGCGCCGCCGAGGCGGACGTCGTCATCGCCGCGCAGCGCCATCCGGACCACCCCGCCGCCGCCGGCTCGCACCCTCGCGCGGTCGTCACGCTTGCGCTTGGCGACCGCGTCGGCGAGCGCGGCCAGTGTCTTGGGCCCCGAGCCCGCATCCGAGCTGCCCGAGTCGTCGAGCGTCACGTTGACGGCGTCGTCGAGCGCCGAGCCGGCACCGGCGTCGGGCGGAGTGCCGTTGACGCGGACCGTCAACCGGCGACCGGCCCGGCGCGGGATCCGGACCCGCGCCGTGCGCTCGATCCGCTCGCCGCTGCCGGCGACGACGGCACGGGCGCGGACGGTCACCATCTGACCACGACGCGGGCGCTGCGGGCTGACGGCCACAGACCGCAGGTACGCGATCCCCGAGTCCGTCCGGACCCTCATCCGCACCGTCACGCCTTCGATCTCCAGCGGCCCGAAGTGGTACGCGGCCAGCGTCGAGGCGGCGTCACCGGCGTCGACCGGCATCATCCCGCCCGGCGAGCCCGGTGAGCCGCCGACGTAGCGGTTGCAGAAGCCGAGCGGCCGCCCGCGCCCGCGCAGCTTGATCTCGATGCACATCCGCCCGGACTGCAGCGCCGGTGACCCGCGCAGCCCATCGAAGGCGGCCTGCGCGACGGCCAGCGGCAGCACCTGCTGCAGGGCCGAGACGCCGGTCGGCAGGCCGATCGCCTCCTCGTCGGCGACCCGCGTCCGCTGTACCTCCGACCGCCCTGAGGCGGTCGTCAGGCGAACGGTCACCGGGAACGTGTGCGGTGCGGGGCCGAGCAGCCCGGAGATGCCCGACGGACGATCGTCGGTGATCGCGCCGACGACCTGCGTGATCGACGCGAGCTTGTAGGGGGTCGCGTTCTCGATCGAGAGCGGGCTGCCGATGACGCCGTGAACCCACGCCCCGGTCATCAGCAGCGCACGCCGGCCGGCGTTGTCGAACGGATGGCCGAACGCCCAGATCCTGTCACCGTCGACGTAGCTGACGGTGCCGACCGCCCCGGCCTCGATCGTGCCCGCGGCGAGAACGGCCGCGACCGACGACCCGGGCACCAGCGGTGCGGGCGCCTGCCGGCGGATCTGGGCCGGCGCTCCGGGCGCGATCACGATGCTGCGACCGGCGCGGCGCGCAGCGCGCGCGAGCGCCGCGGCAACCGGACCCGACACCCCGCCGACCGTCAGCGGGCCGGCCAGACCCCCACCCTGAACCGGAAGCCTGCTGGTCGGCTCTGCGAGCATCGCCCCGATCGGGGTCAGCAGCACGAGACGGTTGCCGAAGTCGCCGGTCGCGTACGCGATCGCGCCGACGATCGCGCTGCCGCCGCCGGCCGCCGGGCAGCTCACCGGTGAGCCGCTGAAGCCCTCGGCCACACCGGTCTCCTCGACGACCGGACCGGACGCACGGGCAAGGATCTGCGCCCCGGTCCCAGAGCCGATCACGTCCAGGATCGTCATGTCGAAGGTCGAGATGTCGGTTCCGCGGACGACGGTCCGCGCCGTGCACACCATCCCGGGCTGGACGGCGCTCAGCGCCATCGTCGGCTCCCCGGCGGCCGGCGCCCCGGGGGCGGCGGCCAGGGCCATGATCACTGTCGACAGAGCGGCCGCGGTCGTGCGCACCGGCGGCAGGGTACGGCAGCGACAGGCGACTGTCGCGCGCCTCCGGCGCAAAGGCCGTTCAGTCGAACTTCAGGCGGCCGAGAACCGCCGAGGTCCGCCGCACGCCGAACCCGGCGACGCGCAGGCCGAGCGGCTGGCTGACGCCGGCGGTGGCGGCGTCGGCGGCGATGCCCTGACGACGGTACCAGTCGATCGTCTCGACCAGCGGATCCTCGTGGTGGCCGGTCCTCCAGCCGAGCTCGTCGCGGGCCCTGGTCGACCGGTAGGCCCACCACTGGCCGGACATCCGCAGCGCCTGGCGGCTGGGCAGACGACCCGCGACCGCCGGCACACGCGTCAGCGCCAGCGCCGCCGGCAGCGGCAGGCGCAGAGCGGGCGGCGCGACCCCGGTCAGGCGCGCGAGGTCGGCGTAGAGGCGATCGGTCGTGAAGTTCCGTCCGCCGAGCAGGTAGCGCTCTCCCTCCTGCCCGCGCTCGGCACAGAGGATCAGCCCCTGCGCAACATCGCGGGCGCCGGCGATCGAGACGGCGCCGGGGATCGTGAACGGAATCTGCCGCAGCATGAAACGGCGCACGACCTCGGTCGAGCCGCCGGCGTGATCGCCGGCGCCGAAGACGAGCCCGGGCAAAGCCAGCACCACCGGCAATCCCCGCTCGTGGAATTTCAGAGCCACGCGCTCGCCGCTGTGCGTCGCGGCGACGACGGCGAACCCGTGGCCGGCACTGAACGGCTGGGTCTCGTCGGCTGTCGAGCCGGCCGGGGCCGGTCCGAGCGACACCGCCGAAGAGGTGTGGACGACCCGCTGCACGCCCGCGGCGAGCGCCGCGCCGAGCACGACCTCGGTGGCGCGGACGTGGGTGTCGTGAAGCCGCTTCCAGCCCGACCGCCACGGCGCCGCCTCGGGCACGTGGTAGAGCGTCGTCACGCCGCGCAGCGCGCGCCGCACCGTGCGCTCGTCCCTGGGCTGCCCGGCGAGCGCCTCGGCTTCCCCCGCCAAGCCGAACTCATCGAGCACCGTCTGGGCGCGCTCGCCGCCGACGAGCAGCCGGATGCGTTCGCCGCGATCCAGCAGCGCGCGTGCCAGATGCGCTCCGATCAGGCTGTCCGCACCGGTGACAAGCGTCAGCGTCATCGCCGTCTCCGATGATGGCAGACGGTCGCCAGGGGTACGCTTGCGCATATGGCCGCACCCGTCGCCGTCGTGACCGACACCACGACCTATCTGCCACCCGATCTGCTCGCGGAACTGGACATCGCGACCGTCTCGCTCTACGTCCACCGTGCCGGCTCCGCCGAGCGCGAATCGGACATCATCGATCTGCCCGACTACTGGCGGCGGCTCGCCGACACGACGACGCTGCCGACGACCTCACAGCCATCGGCCGGCGACTTCATCACCGTCTACGAACCGCTGCTCGCGGCGGGCCGCGACATCGTCTCGATCCACCTCGCGGGCGGCATCTCCGGCACCGTCGACTCGGCGCAGATGGCGGCAGCCGAGCTGCGCGAGCGCCACCCCGAGCGGACGATCGAGGTCCGTGACTCGCGCTCGACCGCCGGCGGCATGGGCCTGGTCGTGCTGGCCGCAGGCAACGCTGCGCGAAGCGGAGCACCGGTGGCGGCCGTCGCCGGCCGTGCCGACGAGACGATCGCGACGACCCGGATCATGTTCGCCGTCGAGACGCTCGAGTACCTGCGCCGGGGCGGACGGATCGGCGGCGCCCAGGCCTGGCTCGGCAGCACGCTCAAGATCAAGCCGATCCTTTCGATCCGCGACACGATCGAGCCGCTCGAGCGGGTCCGCACGTCGGCGCGGGCGTTCGAGCGGATGGTCCGCTTCGCCCGCGAGCTCCATGACGACGGTGCCGGCGCCTGGGCCGTCCAGCACATCCAGGCGCCCGCGGACGCCGCCCGCCTCGCATCTGCGGCGCGCGAGATCTTCGGCTGCGAGCCGCGCTTCATCTCCGAGATCGGCCCCGTGATCGGCACCCACGCCGGGCCCGGGCTGCTCGGCTTGGCGGCCATCGACGCCCGGCTGCTCGACGAGCCGCCGGCCTGATCAGGCCGGCGGCGCGGCGCCCGCGAGCACACCGGTCGCGGAATCGTCGCCGCCGGACTCCGCCGCGTCCGCCGCGCGCTGCTCGCGGCGCCAGTCCCACCATTCGCCGATCATGATCTGAATCGAGGCCGCGAACGGGATCGCGACGATCGCGCCGGCGATCCCCAACAGCGTCGCTCCGAACAGGACCGCGACCAGGACCACGATCGGCTGCACGTGCACGGTGCGCTTCTGGACCTGCGGCTGGATCACGTTGTTCTCGATCTGCTGGTAGACGATCGCCCAGATCGCCCAGACGATCGTCGCAGTCGGGAAGTCGGTGAACAGCGTCACGATGCCGACCACGACCGCCGCGACGGTCGCGCCGACGAGCGGGATCAGCGACGCGAACCCGGCGACGACGGCCAACGGCGCCGCGAACGGCACACCGAGGATCGTCAGCATCAGAAACGTGCTCAGGCCGGCGATCAGCGCGATCAGCAGCGCGCCCTGGACGTAACCGGAGATCGCGCGCGCGGTGCTCTCGAGCACGCGCCGCAGCCGTTCACGCTCATCCGGCCGGCGCAGGCCGACAAAGCCGTCGACCCAGCTGCGGCCGCCGGCCAACAGGAAGATCGACAGGATCAGGATGTTGACGGCCGCAAACAGCGAGCTGACGAGCCACAGCCCGATGTCGGCGAGCACCTTGGCTGCGTCGCCGATCCGCCTCGGTGCCTTCTGCGCCTCGCGCTGAAGCGAGCCGGTGATGTCGAACTTGTCATCGAGCGACTGCAGCCGCTTGCTGCGCGCGACGAAGTCCTCGACCTGCTTGGCGTAGGTCGGCATGTCGCGGACCAGCGCCGTGCCCTGGCTGACCATCGGCGGCACGATCAGCGCCCCCATCGCGACCGGCACCAACACGAGACCGAGATAGACGAGCGTGATCGCCAGCCCACGCGGCATCCGGCGGCTGAGCCGGTTGACCGGTGGCGTCACCGCCACCGCGATGAACGCCGCCGCGGCCAGCCAGCCGAGCGGCTGGCGCAGGCGCCAGACCAGGTAGCAGGTCAGCGCGGACGCGAGCACCATCACGACGATGCGCATCACCGCACGGGTGCTGAACTCGCTGCGCGGCGCCATGGCCGGCGAGACTAGCTGCGGCGCCGGAAGGCTCGCAGGCCGCCGGCGACCACGAAGCCGGCGATGCCGGCGGCGACCATCAGCTCGGTCTTGTGGGCGCGCAGCTGACGGCGCCAGTCGGAGACCTCGGCGGCATGGGTGCGGAGCGCGACGAGCTCACCGGCGAGCTCGGTGCGGTGCTGTTCGATCGAACGCCGGATCTCGGCCGCGGAGCGCTGCTGGGGCACGGTTCAACCCTCCTTGGCGGCGACCGGTGCGACCGCGGCCGGGGTCGGTGATTGGACGGTGTCGCGGATCAGTTTCGCCTCGTCGATCGCCATCGTCGGGACCGGGGGCGCTCCTGCCTTGACCGCCTTCGCGGCGATCAGCCCGGCGGCGGCGGCGAGCGCGAACAGCAGGAGGCTGACGATCAGCCAGCCCCAGAACGGGGCGCCGCCGATCGCCCAGCTGATCAGGACCGCAAGGCCCATGAACAGCAGCAGCAGGCCCCAGAGCGCGAAGAAGCCGGCGGCGATGCCGATCACCGCCCCCTTGCCGAGCTTGGCCGACTTCTCGGCGACCTCGGCCTTGGCCAGCGCGATGTTCTCGTTGATCAGCAGCTGCAGGCGTCTGCTGACGGCCTCGACCGACTGCCCGAGGTTGCGCGTGTCCTCGCTCATCGTGATCCAGCTCCACGGCGACTGCCGATCAGCCGCAGCAGCAGCGCGAGCACTACGCCGGCCGCGAGCGCCGCGAGTACGGCCTGCTCGGGATTGGGGTCGAGCGCCGCGAGCGCGGCCTGGTCCTGGCCCGTCATTCCGGCGGCTCCTCCCCGTAGAAGCGGCGATAGGTCGCGGCAGCGACCCGTGCGGCCGCGAAGCTCGCCAGCGCCCCGTAGGCGGCGAGGATGCCCGACCAGACGAGCCGCTTGACGATCTGCTGGTCCATCGGCGGCACTCTACCGGGCGCGTGCGCTCATGGCCGGGCCGCGAGTCCGTCGACGACGGTGCTGACGATCAGCTCACGGATGCGCTCGACATCCTGGTCGGTCGCGCCGAGCTCGTCGAAGATCCAGGCCGTCAGCGCCTGCTCGACGACACCGTAGAACGACATCGCGGCAAACAGCGGGTCGATGTCGGCTCGCAGCTCGCCGCTCTGCTGAGCGCCGCGGACGATGCCGGCGATCAGCTCGTAGGCAGCACGGATCGCGGCCAGATGCGTCTGGCCGAACGAGTTGGCCGCACGGGTCACCTCGACGATGATCACCTTCATCAGCGCCGGGTCGTGGCGGTAGGAGCCGACGATGAAGCCCGCGATCTCGTCGAGCTTGTCGCGCGCGGTCGCGCCCTCGCGCTCGTCGGCAGCGCGGATCGCCTCGAGCATCAGCTCCCAGCGCTCGCTGAAGATCGTGTCGAGCAGCTCATCCTTGGAGCGGAAGTAGTGGTACATGAGGCCGTACGCGACGCCGGCCTCGTCGGCGATGTCCGAGACGCGCGAGGTGTGGTAGCCCTGGCGCGCGAATACGCGCACCGCGGCCTCGAGGATCTGGCGGCGGCGATCGATCGTGGTGCTCACCGTCCGTAGACCTCCGGGCGGCGGCCGCGCAGCGACGGCAGCCGGGCGCGGATCTCGTCCTGGCGGCCGAGGTCCAGGTCCGCGGTGATGTGGGTCTCTCCGTCGGCGGCCGTGGCGAGCACGACGCCCCACGGGTCGACGATCGCCGAGCGTCCGCCGGAGCGCATCCCCGGTGAGTGCTCACCGATCTGGTTCGGCGCGATCACGAAGCACTGGTTCTCGATCGCGCGGGCCTTGAGCAGCGTCAGCCAGTGCTCGCGCGTCGTCGCCTCGGTGAACGCGGCCGGCACGACGAGGATCCGGGCGCCGCGCTCGGCGAGGCGCGCGTAGAGGTCGGGGAAGCGCAGGTCGTAACAGATGCTCAGCCCGATGCCGATCGCGGCGCCGTCGTGCTCGACCGTGGTCGTGACGAGCGCGTCGCCGGGGCGGTCGGAGTCCGATTCGCGGTAGCTGCGACCGCCGACCTCGACGTCGAACAGGTGGACCTTGCGGTAGACGGCGCGGTCGGTGCCGTCGGGCCCGATGTGGACGCAGCTGTTGAAGTTGCGGCGGTCGGGCTCGCCGTTCTCGGGCGCCTGCGCGATCGAGCCGGCGATCAGATCGACGCCCAGCTCGCGAGCCGCCTGGCGGGCCCAGGTCAGCGCCGGCCCGTCGAGCGGCTCGGCACCGGTCCGCAGCGTCTCGGTCTCTCCGAAGACCGACCACTTCTCCGGCAGTACGATCAGCCTCGCGCCGTCGGCCGCCGCGGCGCGCACGAGCCGGTCGGCGGTCGCGAGGTTACGCGCGCGGTCAGCGGTCGCGGTGAGCTGGATTGCGGCGGCGCGAAGCGTGGTCATCGACTGGTCCGTGGTGTTTGACTGACGGGTCAGTCAAACACCACGGACCAGTCTAACCCGGTCGAGTGGCGTTCAACTATCGCTGAGCGGATAGTGGAACGCCACTCGACCGGTCAGGGGGCGCGATGGCGGCGCAGCTCGGCGGCCAGCAGCTTGGCGTGGAGCGCGCCGAGCAGCTCGCGGACCGGCTCGGCGCCGGAGACCAGCAGCTCGCGGGCCGCCTCTGGATCGATCTGGCCGGCGAGACGTTCGAGGATCAGGCTCGCCTCCTCACGCACGAGCTGCTCGAGCGCTCGGCGGTAGCGGAGCGTGTCGTAGACGGTGAAGCCGATCCGCTCGTCGTAGCCGCTGGCGCGGAAGCGCACCATCGCCTCGATGATCGCGATGTCGTCCTGGTCGTAACCCTGCCGGTTCGGCGTCAGCACGCCGATCTCCGCCAGCCGCGAGAGCACCTTCTCGGGCAGCTCGTAGCGTGCCAGCACCTCCTTGCGCGGCACGCGCTCGTCGGCGCGCCAGTGCTCGATCCGGTCAAGCAGGCGGTCCTCGGCATCGAGCTCGCGGCGCAGCCGCTCGGTGCCGCCGTCGGCGAGCAGCTCGGAGATCACGCGCAGCGGCATGTAGCGTTGCTCCTGAAGCCGCCTGATCAGCTGCAGGCGCTCGACGAACTGCTCGGGGTACCAGGCCATGTTGCGGCTCGTGCGCAGCACCTCCGAGCCATCGCCGAGCAGTCCCTCGCGCAGGTAGTGCTTGATCGTCGCCGGCGAGACGCCCGAGCGCTCGGCCAGCTGCTTCATCTTGAGGTGCCCGGCCGGCGCCATCAGCGCGGCGACACCCCGAGCAGCGCACGTGCCTCAGCGACGGTCGCCGGACGACGACCCGAGTCCTGCACCATCTGCCGCGCCTTGGCGATCAGCTCGCCGTTGGAGGTCGCCATCGTGCCGTCGGGGAGGTAGAGGTTGTCCTCCAGGCCGACCCGGATCGAGCCGCCGAGCGCGAGCGCGGCGGCGACAAGCGTCCACTGCCCGCGTGAGATCCCGATCACGCCCCAGTGGTGCGGGCCGCCGGCGACGTCGGCGAGGTTGTCGGCCATCACGGCGAGGTTGCGCGCGCTCGGCGGAATACCGCCGACGACGCCCATCACGAAGTCGACGTGCAGCGGCGTCCTCAACACGCCCATATCGACGAGCGGTGCGAGCGACCCGATGTGGCCGAGGTCGAAGCACTCGTGCTCGGGCTTGATGCCGAGCTGGTTCATCGCCTCGAGCAGCTCGATGATCTCCTCGAACGGGTTCGCGAAGACGGTCTTGAAGACGAAGTTCCGGCGCCGCGCCGAGTACTTGGCGTAGTTCATCGAGCCCATGTTCAGCGCCGCGACCTCGGGCGTGCGCGAGCGCAGGTACTCGACCCGCTTGGCGACCGGGATCCCGATCGTGCCGGTCGAGTAGTTGACGATCGCCGCGTCGCCGACCTCGGAGCGGATCGCGTCGTGGATCGCGTCGAAGTGCTCGGCCTCGACCGACGGGAAGCCGGTCTCCGGGTCGCGCGCGTGGATGTGGATGTGGACGCCGCCCTCATCGACGATCCGCCGCGCCTCGGCCGCGTACTCGGCCGGCGTGTAGGGGATCGCCGGGCACTGGTCGCGATTGGCGATCGCGCCGCTGATCGAACAGGCGATGACGACCGGGTCTTCGACGCTCATGTCTTGCTCCTCGCTGCGTTTGTGGTCTGGCCGTGGGCGTGTGGGGCGTTCGCAGCGCATCCCTGCGCGCGCCGCGCGCCGGAAGTTCCGAGTCTCGGAACTTCCAACCGATACGAGCCGTCTCCGGTGGAGACGGCGAGATCGGCCCCGTCGGGATGCGGAGTCTGCTCACGCCCCACCCGCCCACGGCCATCCGCCGACGCCTGCGGCAGCCGCCGTGCATCACAGACCACTGTTTGAGGCTGTAGCTGACGCTCCGCCGCAGCTAGCTCAGCCCACGGGCCGCGGTGGACGGGCACCGCGGCGCGCGTGATGGCCGTGGGCACCGGTGCCCTGAAAGGCGCACCCCGCATCTCGACGGGATGGAGAGATGCGGCGCCGCCAGGGCGTCGGCGCCCACGGCCCACCAGGGCTCCGGCGCTCCCGGACCAACCGCAAACGCTCACACCGGCACCACCGCGTTCCGCTTCCACGGCCGCTCGACGACCTTCCCCGCCGCCAGCTCGAGCCCCCGGCAGATCCGCTCGCGCGTCTCGCGCGGATCGATGATGTCGTCGATCATCGCGTTGCGGGCCGGGATGTAGACGTCGATCAGCTTGCGGTACTCGTCGATCAGGTACTGCTTCATGGCGGCCGGATCGTCGGCCTCCTCGACCTGCCTGCGCATCACGATCTCGACCGCGCCCTCGGCGCCCATCACGCTGATCTCGGCGCTCGGCCAGGCGTAGATCAGGTCCGGCTCGTAGGCACGGCCGTTCATCACGTAGTACCCGGCGCCGTATGCCTTGCGCGTGATCACCGTGATCTTCGGCACCGTCGCGTTGGAGACGGCGTGCAGCATCTTGGCGCCGTGGCGGATGATGCCCTGCTCTTCGACCTTGGTCCCGACCATGAAGCCGGGGACGTCCATCAGGAAGACGAGCGGGATCCCGAACGCGTTGCAGAGGTTGACGAACCGTGCCGCCTTGTCGGCCGAGTCGTTGTCGAGGATGCCGCCGAGGTGTTTGGGCTGGCTCGCGACGATCCCCGCCGATCGGCCCCCGAAGCGGGCGAAGCCGGTGATCAACGTCTTGGCCCACTGGCCCTTCATGTCGAAGAAGAAGCCGTCGTCGACGATCCTTCGAATCACCTCGTACATGTCGTAGGGCTTGCGGTTGGACTCCGGCAGCACGTCGAGCAGCTCCTCGTCTGCGCGGTCGATCGGGTCCTCGCAGGCGATCACCGGCGGCGCCTCACCGTTGTGTGAGGGCAGGAACGACAGGTAGTGCTTGATCGCCTCGATGCAGGCCTCGTCGGACTCGACCTCGAGATCACCGACGCCGGACTTGCGGCAGTGGACGCGAGAGCCGCCGAGCTCCTCCTGGGTCACGTCCTCGCCGACCGCGGCGCGGACGAGGTGCGGCCCGGCGAGCGCCATCGACCCGCGCCCCTTGACCATCGGCACGAAGTCCGCGAGACCGGGGATGTACGCGGTGCCGGCGGCGCACGGTCCCATCAGCGCCGCGACCTGCGGGATCACACCGGATGCAACGACCTGTTCCTGGAACAGGTAGCCCGAGCCGGCGAAGAGCGAGCCGACAGCCTCCTGGATCCGTGCTCCGGCCGAATCCAGCAGCCAGACCATCGGGATGCGCTTGGTCAGCGCCATCTCACGGATCCGCCCGACCTTGATCTCACCGCTCATGCCCATCGACCCGGCCATCACGGTGAAGTCGTAGGCGACGACGCAGACCGGCCGCCCGTCGACCTTGCCGTAGCCGGTGACGACGCCGTCGGCCGGCGCCTCCTTGCCTTCGAGCCCGCGGATGGCGAAGTGGATGCCGCCGTGGATGCCGAGCTCGGTGAACGTGCCCTCGTCCAGCAGCAGATCGAGCCGCTCGCGAGCGGTCAGCTTGCCGCGCTCGTGCTGCTTGGCGATCTTCTCCTCGCCGCCGCCGAGCTTGGCGTGCTCGCGGCGCGCGTGGAGGTCGTCGACCAGCGGCCGCAGGATCGAGATCGAGGTTTCGTCAGCCATAGAAGTGAGAAGTACTACTTCCTACTCTGCCGAGGTGTCAAGTTACGTCGCCGCCGGACTCCTCAGTCGAGGCCGATCAACGGCGCCACCAGGTTGGCGACGAGCTCCACGTGCTCGACGGAGCCCAGCCCCGTGATCTCCAGTCCCACGATCTCAGCGGCATCGCCCGCGACACACTCCAGCATCTCGTAGAAGCTCTCGACGCCGGGACCTCCAGGCACCGGGGACTTCCCGCCGGGCAAATCGTCGGGGTCGATCACGTCGAGGTCCAGATGGACGAACACCCGGCGGCCGGTGATCCGATCGAGCAGCTCAGCGCCGCCGCCGGCGCGTGTGACGTTGTTGATGTCGAGTAGCGGCAACTCGCCGGGATCGGTCTCCCGCACCCCGGACAGCAGAACGTCCTGCGGAGCTACAGGATCCGCCGATCCGAGCCCGGGCTCCCAGACGCCGCAGGCTGCCGCCAGACACATGCCGCCGAGATAGGCGGACTCGGTCGACTGTGGCGAGTGGAAGTCCGCACGGGCGTCAAACCACAGCATCATCGTGCCGGGGCGCTCTCGCGCTACCTCGCGCAGCGTCGTCATCGCCACCGAGCAGTCGGCGGCCACGAGGACCGGGGTCCACCCGGAGCGCAGCGCATCCGACACCTGGCCTCCCGCCTCGAGCAGACATCCGCGGCCGTCGGAGAGGTCCTGGTCCCAAGATGCCTCGCGTGGCTCTGCGGGCGTGCCGATCAGGCGCGGCTCGACATCGGCACGCGCGGCGATCTCCTCGGCCAGAGCCTTGGCCGCCGCCGCGCCGTTGGCTGCACGGTCCGATGTCCTGCAGAGCATCGCCACGACCCGCAACCACTGCCCAGTCGCCCCCACCTGCTCGAGTCTATGCCGATCCGGTCTGGTAGCAGGCCGGCTGGCTCAGTGCCCCGTCCACTGCGGGTCGCGCTTCTCAAAGAAGGCCTTGACGCCCTCGACGATGTCGTCGGTCGACAACGCCAGCGTGAGGTTGTGCTGCAGGTACTCGAGCGCCGACTCCAGCGGCAGATCCTGCTGGCGGTACATCGCGTCCTTGCCGAGCCGCATCAGCGCCGGCGACTTCGATGCCAGCTTGCGCGCCCAGTCGCGCACCGCCTGGTCGAAATCCTCGGCCGGCACGACCCGGTTGACGATCCCGATCCGCTCGGCCTCCTGTGCACTGATGCGCTCGCCGAGCAGCAGCAGCTCGTTGGTCTTCTTGCGGCCGACGTTGCGGTAGATCAGCGCCATGATCATGAACGGGAAGACGCCGACGTTGATCTCCGGCGTGCCGAACGTGACCCCCTCGCGCGCGACGATCAGATCGCAAGCCAGCGCGACGCCGAGCGCGCCGGCGAGCACGTGCCCGTTGGCTGCGCAGATCGTCGGCTTGCCGAGCGTGCCGATCAACCGGAAGAGCTCGGGGAAGCGGGCGATCGCGTGGTGCTTGAGCACCAGCGGCACCTCGGCCGCAAAGCCGGCGAGGTTGCCGCCGCTGGAGAAGACCTTCTCGTCGGCGCTGGTCAGCACGACGCAGCGGACGTCGCCGTCGTCGCGGGCGCGCTCGAAGGCGGCGATCAGCTCGTCGAGCAGCTCGTTGGAGAGCGCGTTGCGAGTCTCGGGATGGTCGAGCGCGATCGTGGCGACCTGCTCGGCGGCTTCGTAGCGGACCATGGGCACGCGGGCAGCCTAACCGGATCGCACCGTTGATGAAAGTAGGACGTGCCACTGTTTACTTTTGTCGTCGTGGCCGGTAGCGTCGCCGCCCATGGCCACCAGCTCCCACGACGACGTCATCAAGCCCGACTTCAGCGCCGCCGCGCGCCATCCGCTGTTCACCGAAGAGCACGACCGGCTGCGCGAGTCGGTCCGCGGCTTCGTGACGCGCGAGTTCGCCCCCCACGCCGAGGAGTGGGAGGAGACGACCTTCCCCGACGAGTGCTTCACCAAGCTCGGCGAGCAGGGCTTTCTCGGCCTCGACAAGCCCGAGGAGCTCGGCGGCCAGGGTGGCGACTACGCCTCGGCGATCGTGTTCGCCGAGGAGATGGCCCACTCGCACTCCGGCGGCCTGGCGATGGGCGTCGCCGTCCAGACCGACATGGCGATGCCGCCGATCATCGCCTTCGGCACCGATGAGCAGAAGGAGCGCTGGGTGCGCCCGGCGATCGCCGGCGAGAAGATCCTCTGCCTCGGCATCACTGAGCCCGACGCCGGCTCCGACGTCGCCGGGATCAAGACCCGCGCGGTTCGTGATCCCGCCCACCCCGATGAGTGGGTCATCAACGGCTCCAAGACCTACATCACCAACGGCCACCGCGCCGACGTGATCGTGCTCGTCACGAAGACCGACGTCGATGCCGGCTACGGCGGCTTCACGCTGTTCCTGGTGCCGATGGACACGCCCGGCGTGATCCGTGAGAAGCGGCTGCGCAAGCTCGGCATGCACGCCTCGGATACCGCGCTGCTGGCCTTCCAGGACGTGCGCGTGCCGGACAGCGCGCGGCTCGGCGAGGAGGGCAAGGGCTTCTACAACATCATGTGGGAGCTGCAGGGCGAACGGATGATCGGCGCTGCGGGCTCGGTCGCCGGCGCCCAGCTCTGCTTCGATCAGACGCTCAAGTACGCGACCGAGCGCCACGCGTTCGGCCGCCCGATCGGCAAGTTCCAGGTCACCCGCCACAAGTTCGCCGAGATGGCGACGAAGATCGAGGTCGCGCGGCAGATGGTCTACAACACCGCGCTGCGGGTCCAGAACGGCGACTACCCGGTGCGGGAGATCACGATGGCCAAGCTGTTCGCCTCACGGATCGCGGTCGAGGTCGCCGACGAGTGCATCCAGATCCACGGCGGTGCCGGCTACATGGTCGAGTACGGCGTCGAGCGCTCCTGGCGCGACCTGCGCCTCAACCGGATCGGTGCCGGCACCGACGAGGTGATGCTCGACGTGATCGGTCGTAGCTACGGCCTGTAGGCCCACTGCCCGCCCCCGCCAACGTTGGTCATGAAACGCCCGCTATTGCGTGGATCGATGACCAACGTCGGCCGACAGGCGTAGGCGAACACGCCGCAGCGAAGGGCGAAGGGAAGCTGCGCCGTCGAGGGCTACGCCAGCACCGGGCTGCCGACCGCTATCCGCGGGCAGTCACCTGTCGCGAGCCCGAACGCGCCGCCGTAGCCGCTGGTGGCGGTCAGTGACGGGACAGCAAGCCGCCGCGTCCCGGCCAGCACGGCCCGGTCGCCCAGGCGTCGTCCGAGATCGACCGAGACGCAGAACGGGGTCACGGCTTGGGCGCAGACGCGGTCGGCTATCGGCCACGCGCCCGGGATCGGAACCCCGACATCGAGCGATACGGCGACCGAGTCACCGGTCTCTACGAGCCGGCTCAACGCGACCCCCTGCCTACAGGCATCGCTACGCATTGCCAGGAGCCGCACGATCCGGGACGACGGACGGGACTGCACGCGATACACATCGCCGACGTCCGTTCGCCACGTGTAACGATCCGGTACGCGCACCGAGACGCGCGCCGTGCCCGGGCCGGCTCGCACGGCCGCCATCAACCTAACCGAATCGCCTGACCGCGCCGAAGTTGCGAGGCCGACACGGAGCGCGCTTCCAGGGCGCAGTGTCAGCACACGCCGGCCGACGACATCACCGCCGGGCACCGTGGCCACGAGTCGCGTGCCACAGACCGATGCCTTCGCCCGGCAGCGGACCGTCGCCACGATCGTGTCGAATCCGCGCTGCACATCGGTCACGGACACCGCAACCCTGGCTGCACTGCTGACCGAGGGAGCGAGCGCAAGCCCTGAAGCCGCACACACCAGCGCCGTCGTAAGACGAGTCAGAACTGGCCTGAGCCCCCGTCGCAGAGCCATGCACCGAACGTACCATGATCGGGAATCCGGTGCACCAAGGTGCTTCGGCCTGTGGCCCACACCGGTCCGTCCGCCCCCGCCAACGTTGGTCATGAAACGCTCGCTATTGCGCAGATCGATGACCAACGTTGACGGGCTGCGCGGCCGTCACGTATCAGCGCTATCACCGGCACCCCGTCCGGCTCGCGACGCCCCCTTCGCCGCGAGCCGAACAGGTCCCCAGGTTCAGCGCTCCCCGTGAAGCCTCACCGCGTGAACCACCCCGTTCAGACCGCCAACACAGTACGGCAGCGAACGCTGCGGTTCAACCCCTGCAACCGGTGTGGCCGCGCCATGCGGTAGAAGATCAGACCGTGACCGACGTCCGCGGGGCCGAGAACCGGGAGCGGCCCCTGCGTCGAGGCGAGTGGCGGGTGCTAGCGATCCTCGGCCTGCCGACGTTCGCCTACGCGCTTGCGACGACGGTCGCGACCACCTACCTGCCGGTGATCGCGCGCGAGTTCACGCACTCCAACACCGTCAAGGGCGCGCTGATCGCGATCGAGGGCCTGATGGCGCTGCTGCTGGCGGTGCCGGCCGGCGCGCTTTCTGACCGGATCCGCTCGCGACTGCCGTTCGTGATGGTCGCCTCGCCGGTGCTGGTGCTCGCGCTCGCGGCGATGGGTTTCTCGTCGAGCCTCTGGTTCGCGGTCCTGATCACGATCATCTTCTTCGCCGGCTACTTCGTCGCCTACGAGCCGTATCGCGCGATGTACCCGGACATGGTCGACAACGCGATCGTCGGCCGCTCGCAGAGCTCGCAGGCGATCTCACGCGGCGCCGGCACGCTGATCGCGCTCGGCGCCGGCGGCACTCTGCTTGCACTTGCCGACTGGGTCCCGTTCGTCACCGGCGCGGTGATCTCGGGCGTCGCCGTGCTGTTGTTCCTGCGCGCGGTGCGCGGGCACCAGAACCACAACCCTCGCGCCGACGAACCCGACAGGCACCAGGCGTCGCTGCGGACCGTGTTCCGCGAGGACATCCCGAAGATCATGCGGATCCTGCGCGAACGCGCCGACATGCGCACGTTCGTGATCGCCAACGCACTCTGGGAGCTGTCGCTCGGCGCCCTCAAGACCTTCATCGTGCTCTACCTGACGCTCGGCCTCGGGATGTCCTCCTCGGCCTCCTCACTGGCGATGATGGGCGCCGCCCTCTTCATCGGGATCGCGGCGCCGGTCAGCGGCAAGCTCGCCGACCGCTACGGCACCGCGCGCGTGATGCGAGCCGCGCTCGTGATCTACGGGATCGGCCTGATGATCCCGCTGATCTTCACCGACCGGGCCGTCGTCGCTGCGATCACGCCCGTCTTCGCGTTCGGCGGCGGCGTCGTGATGACGCTGCCGTTCGCGCTGATGATCCCGCTGATGGGCGGCCTCGAACACGGCCTCTCGACCGGGATCTACAGCGTCAGCCGCGGCATCGGCGCGTCGCTCGGCCCGATCCTCGCCGGTGTCGCGATCGGCGCCTCGCACGGCCTCTTCCCCGGCACCCAGGGCTATCAGGCGATGTGGGCGGTCTGCGCCGCGTCGATCCTGCTCAGCATCCCGCTCGTCAACCGCCTGCGGCACCTCGAGCGGGCCTGACCCTCAACGCTCGGGCCCGCGGACGCTCGCCCGGCTTGTAGCAGCCGCCGCCGGGCTTCGATCCGAACCCGCAGAAGTTCACGATCCGCTCGCAGTTCTTGATCTTGTATTCGTTCACGAGCCGGACGCGCGCCGTGTCGTTCCTGCCGGGCCCGCAGTCGATCGTTCCACGACCGTAGTAGGCCCAGATGTAGTCGCGGCCGGGGCCGCCTCGAATCACGTTGTAGCCGTGGCTCGAATAGATCCAGTCGTTGCCGGGACCACCGTCGAGGACGTCGTGTTGACGGGTGTTGTTGTTGTTCGGATCCCAGTCGCCCCAGATCACATCGTGTCCGTCGCCGCCACGAATCCTGTCGCTGCCGTGGTGGCCGAGCAGCTCGTCGTTGAGGTGCGATCCGGTGAACGCGCGACCCGCGGTCTGCGAGCGCACGATCCAGAAGACGCCGAAGATTCGCGGCCAGCCCTTGTGCGAGACCTTCGCGCCGCCGCCCTTCGTGCGCCGCCCCGCGCCGTCCTGGCAACCGTCAGCGGGCTTGGCCTGGATGCAGAACGACGCCAGCTCACGCTCGGAGAGGCGTGGCGCGGCGGCCAGGGCCAGGCTCGCAGGCAGCAACGTGGCGAACAGGGTCGCGAGAGCCAGGCGTAGCGGTGACACGCCGGCGATGGTAACGAGGCATCTGGTCGCGGCTGGACGATCGGTCCCAGAGCGTCCGCGCGCGTCCGGCGACGGTCCGGTCAGCGCAGCTTGACGACCTTGACCGTGATCTTGCCGCCGGCCTTGATCGTCAGCTTGACGCGCTTGCCGCGCAGCTTCTTCTTCAGTGCCCTGCCGGTCTTGGTGGACTTGAGCCTGACCTTGATCTGCCCGGCCTCGCGCGCCGTCGCGGTGCTGGTCGCGATCACGATCGCCTTGCCCTTGCGGCCGACCGACTTGGCCGCGATGGTGATGCTGACGGCGACCTTGCCCTTGGCTGCCACCTTCACCGTGAGCGTCGTCCCGGCGGTCAGTCGCGCAGCGGTGAGGGCCTTGGGAACGGTGACGACCGGCGCCGGCGTCGATGGCGTGCCCGGCGTACCAGGGGTACCCGGATTGCGTGCGGCGTAGATCGCGTCGACGTCGACCGGACCGATCGCGGGGTGGCTCGCGCCGGCCTCGAGCAGCATCGGCGCAGAAGAGAACTCGCACGTTGCGGGCCCACCCGATCGCAGGTTCGGTGTGGGCGCGATCTTCACACCGTCCGCGTCGGCCCACGCGACGAGTGTGCCGTCGGCGGAGACGTCGACGCCGTTGGTCTCGCCGGTCATCGGCGCGTCGCAGTCGTCGACGTAGGCCCCGAGCAGGCCGGTCGTCTTGGCGAACTTGACCCGCTCGTCGTTGCCCGTGGCGTTCGTGTCGCGGAACTGCGCACCGACGATCGTCCCGTCGTCGGACGCGGTGACCTGCTCGTAGTCGAGGTTCGAGCTGTTGAGGTCGAGCGCGGACCAGGTCGTGAACGGGCCGCCGATGTTCCCGACCGCGGACTCCACGAGGATCGAAGAGCCGCCGTCGCTCGCGATCACGCGGTTGCCGCCGATGAGCGACGGCCACCGCGGCGTATTCGGGATCGCGGACGAGCTGCCCGTGGTGCGAGTGACCGACGGCAGGATCGCGTAGCCGGTGTTGAGCGTGCCGACGGGGAAGCCGTAGATGTATTGGGAGTAGCCGAACAGCAACGCGCTGTTGCTCGGTGTGAGCTCCAGACCCAACGGTGATGCCAGGGTTCCGCCACTGAAGTTGGTGCCCGGAGACGCGGGCCCCTCGTCCTTGACGGTGCCGTCGGGGTTCCAGATCGTAAACAGCGAGTACTGGCCGCCTTTGCCGGGCTCGACCTTCGTACCCGCGATCCCGCCGCTCGTACTGACCGCCACCTCGTTCCACCAGGCGTCGCCTGACGAGATCTGCACCTTGAGGCTGCCGTCGTACTTGGACGCCCACACCTGCTGGCCCTTGAGGTAGACGACACCGCCGGGAACTGCTGCTGCGGCGGCGGCGTTGACGAGCACGACAGCGACTGTGAGCGGCAGGACCCGACGGAGGGTGCGGGCATCATGCCAGCTGATCTAGAGTCCCGCTGCAGCAAGCCAACGACAGTAGGAGAGCGGTAGCAATGGGAGTCCTCGACGGCAAGGTCGCAATCGTCACCGGCTCGGCGCGCGGCATCGGCCGAGCCACCGCCGAGCTGCTCTCCGAGCATGGCGCCAGCGTGGTCGTCAACGATCTCGACGGTGACGTCGCGCAGCAGACGGCCAGTGAGATCGCCGGCGAGACGGCCGTCTTCGCCGGCGACCTGACCAAGGGCGACGCGCCCGAACGGCTGATCCAGACCGCGATCGACACCTGGGGCAGGATCGACATCGTCGTCAACAACGCCGGCTACACGCTCGACGCACCGGTCCACAAGTTGTCTGACGACTGGTGGGAGAAGATGCTCGACATCCATCTGACCGTGCCGTTCAAGGTGATCCGCGCCGCCGCCCCGCACCTGCGCGAACCGGCCAAGCGCGAGCGCGAGGAGGGCCGCGAGGTCTTCCGCAAGATCGTCAACGTCTCGTCGACCTCGGGGATCTTCGGCAACGCCGGCCAGGCGAACTACAGCGCCGGCAAGATGGGCGTCGTCGGCCTCACGCAGACGGTCGCCAAGGAGTGGGGCCAGTTCAAGGTCAACGTCAACGCGGTCGCGTTCGGCTTCATCGACACGCGGCTGACCCAGGCCAAGGACGACGACAACCAGATCGAGATCGACGGCGAGAAGGTCCAGCTCGGCATCCCCGAGCAGATGCGCAGCGTCGCGCCGATGATGATCCCACTCGGCCGCGCCGCGACCCCGCAGGAGGCCGCCGGGGGCATCTTCTTCCTCTGCTCACCGTGGAGCAACTACGTGCACGGGCAGGTGCTGAACGTCACCGGCGGGGTGTTCGGCGGCATGCGCGGGTAGTGCCCGCCGGCCGCTCACTTGGCGAGCGCGAGCACCCGCTCGACGTCCGGCGCGACCCCATAGGTCTCGAACGCGCCGAAGCTGTTGAAGCGGTCGTGGCCGGCGCCGTGGAAGTCGGCCGACCCTGTCGTCAGCAGGCCGAGCCGTGCCGCGGCGCCGGTGAGCAGGACCGTCTGCTCGCGGTCGAAGCTGATGTAGAAGGCCTCGACGCCGTCGAGCGCGTGCTCGCGTGTGAACCGCTCGAGCGTCGCGACGACATCCTGCGGGTCGTCGACATCCCAGAACGGGTGCGCCCAGACGGCCAGACCGCCGGCGCGGTGGATCGCGGCGATCGCGTCGCCGACCGTCGGGATCGAACGGTGCCGGAAGGCCGGTGCTCCCGGCAGCAGGTAGCGGACGAGCACGTCGCTCGGGTTGTGCAGCCCCTCGTCGCGGAGCCTGGCCGCGTTCGCCGGATGGCCGAAGACGGCGGCCGCGAGGTGCGGGCGTCCGATCGGCTGTGCGGTCACCCGCCGCCGCTCGAGCTCTGAGACGTCGAGCTGGAAGCCGCAGTTGCGCAGTCCCTGGACCATGCGGTCGGCGCGCTGTCCGCGATCGGCCCGGAAGCGCTCGAGCGCGACCGCGAACGCGGCGTCCTCATGATCGAACCCGTAGCCGAGGATGTGCAGATCCCGCGGATTGGACGCGACGACTCCGTCCGGCCCGAGATCGAGCGCCGAGATCTCGACGCCGGTGACGATCCCGACCCCGTGCTCGCGACCGGCCGTGAGCGCCTCCGCGACGCCGTCGACGGTGTCGTGGTCGGTCAGCGACAGCACCCGCACCCCGGCGGCGGCCGCTGCGGCGACCACCTCGCCGGCCGCGAGCTCGCCATCGGAGTGGACCGAGTGCGACTGCAGATCGAAATCGAGGTTCACGACGAGGCCCCCGGACGCAGCGCACAGCCCGAGTAGTACTCGCCGGCCGGGGAGGCCAGAAAGGCGACCAGCTCGGCCAGGGTCTGCGGCGATGCGCCCGGGCGCGGCACGAGCGCGACGACGCGGACACCGAACCGGGCCCACTCGACCGACAGGGTGCGGGCCGTGTTCTCGAGCGCGGCGCCCGCGGCTACAGCGTGCTCGCCGTCGGCCGGCTGCGGTGCGATCAGAACGATCCGGCCCCCCGGCTCCCCTGGCTCGATCCAGCGCTCGTGGGCGACCGCGCGCACTGCGACGAAAGCGGCGCCGGCCACGGCATCCAGCCGCTGGATCGCGGGCAGTTCGCCATATGCACGGAACAGCGCACCGGCGTCCGCGACGACGACGTCAGGACGGGCGCCGAGAGCGCGAGCGGCGGCGATCGCGGCCTCGTCGGCAGCAGCGTCGCTGCCGGCGGGCGCCGGCCAGGCCACCACCCGCGCGCCGAGTTCCACCAGCCGCTCTGCGAGCTCGTCGCCGCCCCATGCCACGACGATCGAAGCGTCCGCAAGGACGCGCGGCGCGAGCACGGCTGTCACCGCGCAGAGCCTAGATGGTTGTCGCGGCGCGGCGCTTGGCGGCCCGGCGCGCCAGCCGGGCCTCCTCACGGGCGCGGGAGATCGCACCGCGGCGGCCGTCGGCGTCGAGGCCCTGGTAGAGGCCGCGGATCGTCGCGAAGATCTCGTCGGCGACCGCCTGCTGCTGCCCGCGGCTCGGCATCTCGACCCGCTCGAAGCGGAACGGCCGGCCGAACTGGACGGTCACCTTCGGGAACTCGAGCCGCTTCCAGTTGCGCACCCGAGCCGAGCCGTGGATCGCGATCGGCACGATCGTCGCGCCGGTCTCGAGCGCGAGCCGCCCGATCCCGGACTTCGCCCGCTCGGCGAGCTCGCCGGTGCGCGAGCGCCCGCCCTCGCAGTACATCGCCATGCAGCCGTCGTGCTCGAGGATCGTCCGAGCGGTGATCATCGCCTCGTCGTCGCGATGGCCGCGCCGGACCGGAAAGACGCCGCCGTGGGTGTAGACCCACTGCAGCGGCCGCTTGAACATCTGCGACTTGGCCATGAACCGGACCTTGCGCCGCAGCGGTACGCCGACGAAGAAGTGGTCCATGAACGAGAAGTGGTTGGGCGCGAGGATCACCGGGCCGCTGGCGGGCACGTTCTCGGCGCCGATCGGACGCATCCGGAAGAACGACCAGGCGTAGAGCGAGGTCAGCGTCCGCACGATGTCGTAGGTGGCGTCCGGCCGCCGCGTGCGTGCGCGCTCGTGGAAGCGCTCGAAGTACGCGGCGGGGCGTGGATCGAGATAGACCTGCGCCTTCATCATGCTGACGGTCGGCTCGGCCATCCACGCCGGATCGTAGCGGCGCGGCGGGTATGGTGCCCGCCATGCCGAACGTCGAAGCCCACATCACCGGGACCGTCTGGAAGATCGAGTGCCAGGTCGGCGACCAGATCGAGGAGGGCGACACCGTCGCGATCCTCGAGTCGATGAAGATGGAGATGCCGGTCGAGGCCGAGGACTCGGGGACCGTCACGGAGATCCTCTGCGAGGAGGGCCAGTCGGTCAGCGAGGGCGACCCGCTGGTCGTACTCGAGTAGCAGCGTGGCGGGCACCGTCACGACCTCCGACCCGGCGCCGGGCGTGCGTCGGATCGCGTTCGCCAACCCCGGCAAGCGCGGCGCGCTCGACCACCCGATCCTCGACGGGATCGCGAGCGCGGTGGCGGCCGCGGAGGCCGAATCCGTCCGCTGCCTGATCATCACCGGCGACGGCCGCGACTTCTCGTCGGGCTACGACATCGGCGACATCGCGCCGGAGCGCTTCTGCGAACAGGCGGAGGCGCTGGTCGCGCACCCGTACACCAGCGCCGTCGACGCGCTCGCCGCGACACCGCTCGCGACGATCGCGGCGCTCGGCGGCCACACGATCGGCGGCGGCCTTGAGCTTGCGCTGGCCTGCGACCTGCGTCTGGCGCGCAACGGGATCCGGATCGGGATGCCGCCGGCCAAGCTCGGCCTCGTCTACTCGCACACCGGCATCGCCCGCTTCCTGAGCGCGATCGGCGAGGCGCGGACGCGCGAGCTGTTCCTGCTCGGCCGCCACTACGACGCACCGACCGCCGCGACATGGGGTCTCGTCAGCGCGGTCTGCGCCGACAGCGCCGAGCTGGAGTCCGAGTCGCTGGCCTGGGCGTGCGAGCTGGCCGCCGGCAGCCCGGCCTCGATCGCCGGCAACAAGGAGATCATCCGCACGCTGCTCGCAGGCCCGCTCAGCGCCGGCGACACCGCGCGCCTGGAGACGCTGCGCCGCGACTCGTTCGCAGACGGCGGCGAGCTGCAGGAGGGCGTGCGGGCGTTCATCGAGAAGCGGCCGGCAGCCTGGAGCCGGCCGTGAGCTCAGCCGCCGAGGTCGAGGCACGGCTCGACGAGCTCGAGGCCGACGGCCGGTTCGCGGAGGCGATCGCCGAGCTCGAGCGTTTCGCGGCCGAGAGCGGCGAGGACGTCCGCTGGCACGTCGCCTGGATGGCGACCCGCGGCGAGGATCACGAACGAGCCGGCGCGATCTGGCGTGAGCTGCGGGCCGAGCGTCCCGACGATCCGGGCGTCCCGTACCTGCACGCCGGCGCGCTGCTCGAGGGCGGCCACGACGAGCAGGCGCTGCCGCTGCTGGCAGAGGCGCTGGCGACCGGGCTCAACATCTCCAGCGACGAGACGCTGCTGCGGCGGATCGCCGACGACCGGCTCGCCGCGCTGAAACGCACCGGCGACCGCCCGCAGGCGATCGACCACCGGGCGCGCGAGCTGCTGGCCCGGCGTGCGCCGGCGATCCCCTGGTTTTCGGCCGCGGAGTTCGCCACGGCCTGCGAGCGCTGGGGCCCTGACCGGCTCGCGCCGGCCGGTGACGATCACGCCGCCTACTGCGCCGCGCTCGACCGTGGTCTGCGGACCGCTGCCGGCGGCGTCAGCACGCGCAACCCCAGGCTCATTGCGCTCGATGTCGCCACCGCCGAGGCGTTCGCCGCCGCGGAGGGCTGGGAGCCCTCATGGCCGGTGACCCACGATCAGATCGCGACGGCGATGCTGCGCGACGATCCGCAGTCAGGTGCGGCATGGCCACCGGGCCGCAACGAGCCGTGCTGGTGCGGCTCGGGCAGGAAGTACAAGCGGTGCTGCGGGGCCGGCTGAGCGGCCCGCTGTCAGGACCTCAGCCCTCGTCGAGCGGCGCGAAGTCGCTGCGATGGGCGCCGCAGACGGGGCAGTACCAGTCGGTTGGGATGTCGTCAAACGGCGTTCCCGGTGGGATGCCGCCGTCGGGATCACCCTCGACCGGGTCGTAGATAAACCCGCACGACTCACAGATCCACTTCTGTGCGGCCTTCGTCTCAACGCTCACACAAGGCAGTCTACCCTCCTGCGATGGCTCATGTGAGCGCAGATCCACGTCCGGCAGCAACGATCATCGTGGTGCGCGGCGGCGGCGAGGCGCTCGAGGTGCTGATGGTCCGCCGCGGTCCGCAGCAGCGCTTCATGGCCGGTGTCTGGGTCTTCCCCGGCGGTGCCGTCGACGACGACGACCGGCATGCCGCGGGCGGCGACGATGATCTGGCAGAGCGGATCGCCGCCGTCCGCGAACTCGAGGAGGAGGCGGCGGTCACGGGTGTCGCGCCGCGGTCTCTGATCCGCTTCTCGCGCTGGATCACGCCGGTTGTGGTGCCGATCAGGTTCGACACCCACTTCTTCCTGGCGACGATGCCCGACGCGGCCGAGGTCCGTGTCGACGGTGCCGAGTGCGTCGACTTCACCTGGGCGAGCCCCGCCAGCGCGCTCGCCGGTCACGCGGACGGATCGATGCCGATGGTCTTCCCGACGATCAAGCACCTCGAGCAGCTGGCCGTGTTCACGACCGCGGACTCGCTGCTCGAGGTCTCCGCCCGCGGCACGATCGTCCCGGTCACCCCGCAGGTGATCGGCGGCGGTGAGCACGCACGGATCGTGCTGCCGGGCGAGCCCGGCTACGACGACGCGTCGTCCGGCTGAGGCCCGCCGGCCTCGGGACCCGGGGCGTCGGAGGATTCTGGCTCACCATCGGCCGGGGGTTC
>CAZYMM010000008.1:0-4261 GCA_964648515.1 uncultured Conexibacter sp. | reverse complement strand
CCGGCTCCCCGTCGGCAGGGAGTTCCGCGGACGCGGAACTCCCTGCCTCCGACGCGACAGCGTCGGAGGCAGCGTCAGAGCCGTCGGCTGGGAGTTCCGCGGATGCGGAACTCCCAGCCTCTGATGCGGTTGCAGACGCCTCCGCGTCTGCAACCGCATCAGAGGCGCCGACCAGCGCCTCCATCACCCGCAGCAGCTTGGCGGCCGGGCCCTTCAGAGCGATCTCGCCCGCGACCAGCGCCGTCAGCGGCGTGCGCTCGCCGAACATCAGGCCGCGCAGAAGATCGGCCTCCATCGACAGCACCAGATCCGGCTTGACGTCTGTCTCGCCGGTTGCCAGCACACCGGGTGCGCCGACCCGCGCGAGGCAGGTCAGCTTCGCGTCCGGCTCGTGCAGGTCGAAGCGCACGATCGCATCGGCGCTCTGCAGCCGCGCCAGCCGTGCGGGATCGGCCAGCACGCGGCGCAACACGCCGCCCAGCTCGTCGTAGACCGCCTCGGCTCCGTCATAGGTCGCCATCGCTGCCGCACCCTACCGGTCGCCGCCGGCCGCCACCGCGAGAATCGAGCCGTCGACCAGCCATTCGACCGGCGCGCGGTCGTCGGTGTAGACCTCTCCTCCCGCCAGCGCCGGTGCCAGGCGGTCTGCGGCGGCACGCACGAGCGGGCGGACCGCAGCGGGCATCGCGCCCGCCGCCGACCGTAGCCGGGCCGCCGACGGCGCCGGACCGGCCGCGGCGATCAGCTGGGTGTTCTCGCGCTGGGCCGGATCACGGGCGACGTGCGGGAACTCGGCGCGAAGGGTCGCCGTCAGCGTCCGCTCGAGCGCGTCCGAGGCGGCCGGGTGGCCGACGTTGATGACCAGCGCGCCGCCCGGGGCCAACCGCTTGCGGGCCAGCGCGAAGAACTCGCGCGTCGCCAGGTAGAACGGGATGTAGGGCTGGCGGTAGGCGTCGACGAAGATCAGCTCGAAGCGCCGACCGGTGCGGTTCAGCCACGGGCGCGCGTCGGCGATGTGGACGTGCAGCCGCGGCCCGCCGAGATCGAACAGGCGACGGCCGGCCTCCGGCAGCGCGCCGTCGATCTCGACGAGATCGACCCGCGTCTGTGGCGACAGCGCCCCGTACGCGCGCGCGACCGTGCCGGCCGCGCCGCCGAGGATCGCGACCGAGCGCGGCATCCGTCCGAGCACTGCCGCCGGCAGGGCCAGCGCCTCGTCCCAGTAGCCACCGGTCAGGACGGAGCGATCCGCCGGCAGCAGCGAATGGATCGCGAGCCCTTCGTTGAGCTCGAGCACTCGAGTGCCGTCAGGATGCTCGACCGCCCGTGCGTACTGGTAGGCGGTCTCCGACTCCCAGAGCACGCGGCCGCCACCGGCCTTGACCGTCCCGGCCGGCAGCACGATCGCAACGGCCAGCAGCAGCGCGACGACGATGCCGGGCGCGCGACGCCGCAATGCCGGTGCCGCGACCAGCGCGAGCGCCAGCGCGTAGATCAGGAACGTCCGCCGTGTGCCGGCGAACGGGATCAGCAGCAGCGCGCTGGTGAACGTGCCGACGAGCGCGCCCGCGGTTCCGATCGCCGACAGCCGGCCCGAGACGCGACCGGTGCTGTCGAGCGCGTCGACGCTCAGCCGCAGCGCCCAGGGCGTGACACAGCCGAGCACGAGGATCGGCGCGGCGATCAGGACCAGGACCGCCAGCAGCGAACCGACCGCGGCGCCGGCGTCGACGCTGTCGAGCGCATCGACCGAGACGCGCAGGAACGGGCCGGCGACGAACGGGACCGCGCCGACGAGCACCGCGCCGAGCAGCACCACACGGGCCAGGCCGGCGGTCGTCGGATCACGGTCGGCGAGCCGGCCGCCTACCCAGTAGCCGATCGCGAGCGCCACGAGCACGGTCGCGATCGTGTTGGCCCAGATGATCGTCGAGGCCCCGAACCACGGCGCCAGCAGCCGCGCCGCCGCGATCTCCGCGCCGAGCGTGGCGATGCCGCAGACGAAGACGACCAGCGCGACGTGGCGGCGCCCGGCGGCCACGCGGAGCTCAGGCCCGGCCGAGCAGGATCGCGATGCCCTGGCCGCCGCCGATGCAGAGCGTGACGATGCCGTAGTCGTGGCCGCCACGCTCCATCTCCGCGATGCACTTGGTGGTGATCGCAGCACCGGTGGCCCCGATCGGGTGGCCGAGCGCGACCGCACCGCCGTTGGGGTTGACCTTCGCCGGGTCGAGCTCGAGCTCGCCGATCACGGCCAGCGCCTGGGCGGCGAACGCCTCGTTGAGCTCGATCACCCCGACCTGGTCGAGCGTGACCCCGGCGCGGTCGAGCGCACGGCGGACGGCCGGGACCGGCCCGATCCCCATGATCTGCGGGTCGACGCCACAGGATGCGTAGGAGAGGATCCGGGCGCGGACCGGCGCTCCGAGCTCGGCGGCGCGCCGTGCGTCCATCAGCACCAGCGCGGCACCGGCGTCGTTCATCCCCGAGGCGTTGCCGGCCGTGACCGTCCCGTCCTTGCGGAAGATCGGAGGCAGCTTGGCCATCGCCGCGAGGTCGACATCGGGGCGGACGTGCTCGTCGCGGGCGAAGATCACAGTCTCGCGCCCGGCCCGCACCTCAACCGGCACGATCTCGTCGTCGAACCGGCCTGCCTCCTGCGCTGCGACGGCGCGACGGTGCGACTCGACGGCGAACTCGTCCTGCTGCTCACGCGTGATCGTCATCCGCTCGGCGAGGCGCTCGGCCGTGACGCCCATCTTCTCGCCGTCGAACGGGTCCGACAGCGCGCCCTGGACCGGGTCGAGCACCGGCGTGGCACCCATCTTCGATCCCCAGCGCGCCGACGGCAGCCACATCGGCGCCCGGCTCATCGACTCGCAGCCGCCGGCGACCGCCGTCCGCGCCTCGCCGGTCTGGATCGTCTGACAGGCCGAGACGATCGCCTGGGCACCCGAACCGCAGAGCCGGTTGACTGTGAAGGCCGGCACCTCCTTCGGGATCCCGGACTCGATCGCAACGATCCGCGCGCAGTACGCGTCACGTGGCTCGGTGTGAATGACGTTGCCGAACACGACGTGCTCGACGTCGCCGGGCTCGATGCCCGAGCGCTCGAGCGCGGCGGTCGTCGCGGCCCGTCCGAGCGCGGTCGGGGGCACGCCGGCAAGCGATTTGCCGTAGGAGCCGATCGCGGTGCGGGCGGCGGCGGTGATGACGACGTCGGTCAAGACATTCTTCCTCTCGGTACGCAGATGACCGGCCGCAGGGTACGGGCCGTGGTGCGACGGCAGAGAGACGGATTCCGGCAGCCCGACGACTGCTGTCCGGTTACGGACATCGTCGCAACTTCCTGCTCGCTGCGCCGTTCAGACTTTCAAGGAGGGGGTCACCTTGGAAGCTTCTGCGCTACGCCACCATCAGGCCGCCCGGCCGGCGATCCGCCCGCGAGGAGCACTGCTGCGGCTGCGCAGCGATGAACAGCTGCTCGCGCTGCTGCGCGCCGGCAACGAGGACGCATTCGCGGCGATCGCCGCCCGCTACGAGCCGCGGCTGCTGGCCTACGTGCGCCGGATGCTCGGCGGCGCGGCCGCCGATGCCGAGGACGTGGTCCAGGACGTGCTGATCAGCGCCTACCGAGTACTCGGCTCGTCCGATCGGACGATCGCAGTCAAGCCGTGGCTCTACCGGGTCGCCCACAACCGCGCGATCGACCATCTGCGCCGGCCGGCGCCCGATCTCGGCGAGATCTACGAGATCAACCGACCGGTCAGCACCGATCCAGCCGAATCGAGCGAACGCCGTGAGCGCCTAGAGCGGCTGATCGCGGCGATCGGCGAACTGCCCGAGCAGCAGCGGTCGGCGCTGCTGCTGCGCGAGATGGACGGGCTCTCGTATCTCGAGCTCGCCGCGGTGCTCGAGACGACCGTCCCGGCGGTCAAGTCGCTGCTCGTGCGCGCGCGGATGGGTCTCGTCGAACACCACGAGGCGCAGAGCGCCGAATGTGCCGACGTTCGCAGCGGGCTGCTCGACGCCTACCGCCGCGGTGTGCGGATGTCGGGCCTCGCACGCCGTCACGTCGCAGCCTGCGATGGCTGCCGCGCCTACCACCGCGAGCTGCGTGACACCGATCGCGCGCTCGCAGCCCTCAGTGGCGGCCCGTTCTCGGCGCTCGCCAAGCTGCTCGGGCTCGGCGGTGCCGGCGGCGGCGTGGCCGCTGCCGGCAGCGGGGTCAGCGGCGGCGCCGTCGCGGCCGGCGGCGCGT
>CAZYMM010000007.1:0-31954 GCA_964648515.1 uncultured Conexibacter sp. | reverse complement strand
TTCTTCGCGCTGTTCCTCGACCGGTCGATGACCTACAGCTGCGCGATCTTCTCGCGCGGCGCGCAGACGCTCGAGCAGGCGCAGGCGACGAAGCTCGATCTGGTCTGCACGAAGCTTGCGCTCAAGTCCGGCGAGCGCGTGCTCGACGTCGGCTGCGGCTGGGGCTCGTTCGCGATCCACGCCGCGCGCGAGTACGGCGTCAGCGTGCTCGGTGTGACGCTGTCGCGCGAGCAGGCACGGCTCGCCACCCAGCGTGTGAAGGACGAGGGACTGGCAGACAGGGTCGAGATCCGCGTCGCCGACTACCGCGACCTGCAGGGCGACCGGTTCGATGCGATCGCCTCGATCGGGATGGTCGAGCATGTCGGCGAGGAGATGATCGACCGCTACGCGGAGCGGCTCGCGGCGATGCTGATGCCCGGCGGCCGGCTGCTCAACCACGGCATCGCGCGGCTCCGCTCGCAGCCACCGGGCCCATTCTCCGAGCGCTACGTCTTTCCCGACGGCGATCCGCTGCCGCTGCCGCGTGTCGCTGCGGCACTCGAACGAGCCGGCTTTGAGCTCCAGCACATCGAGGGCTTCCGCAGCGACTACGCGGAGACGCTGCGCCACTGGGCCGCCCGCCTCGACGAGAACCTCGACCGCGCTCGAGAGCTGGCCGGGGAGGAGAGGGTGCGGGTCTGGCGGCTCTACCTGCGCGCGGCCCGCAACGGGTTCGAGACCGGCTTCACCTCGATCTTCCAGATCCGCGCCAAGCTGCCCGCCTGAACGCTGCGCCGCGCGATCGGACGCCGCAGCCGGTATCGTCCTGAAGGTCAGATGAGGCTCTGGCGCGGGAGCAGAGACTCCCCGAACCGCCGCTCACAGGCTGATGGCTTCTGTCTCGTAGACCGTTCGTGACGACGAGCCATGCCGAGCCGGATACCGCCCCGACCTGACAGATCGATCGCCCCGCGCCGGGATCTGCGAGAGCTGCTCGCGATCTTCGCCGGCGGCGCCGCCGGGGCCGTGCTCCGGGTTGTCTTGGCGCAGGTTGACGCTGCCGCGGGCGCACCGCACTGGCCCTGGACGACGTTCAGCGCGAACCTGACCGGCGCGTTTCTGCTCGGCTGGCTGGCGACCCGGCTGCAGGAGCGCCTGCCGCTCTCCAGCTACCGCCGGCCGCTGCTTGCGACCGGGTTCTGCGGCGCGTTCACGACCTTCTCCACGCTGCAGATCGAGCTTTTCGAAATGGTCGACGCGCAACGGTTCACGCTCGCCGCCGGCTATGTGACCGCAAGCCTGGTGCTCGGCTTCGCATGCGTTCATCTCGCGACCGCGCTCGCACGGCGGACAAGGATGCTCGCGTGAGCGCGGCGGTCTGGGTCGGGGTCGCGATCTTCGGCGGTGTCGGTGCGCTGGCCCGGTTCTTCGTCGACGCGGCGATCGGGTCACGGGCCGGGCGCGAGTTCCCGCTCGGCACCCTGGCCGTCAACGTCAGCGGCGCGCTCGCACTGGGACTGGTCGTGGGTCTGGCGTTCAGCGGTGACGTGCTGATGCTCGCCGGCCCGGCGACGCTCGGCTCCTACACGACGTTCTCGACCTGGATGTTCGAGACCCAGCGGCTTGCCGAGGAGGGCGAGTTCGTGAACGCGCTCGCCAACGTGCTGGTCAGCCTCGCCGCCGGGTTTGCCGCAGTCGCACTCGGACACGCGATCGGGGCGGCGCTGTGAGTAGCGATGCGCTCAAGCTGACCAGCTACTTCGGTGAGCGCGACCGCGCCGGCCGCGAGTTCGTCGCCGACGCGCTGCTCGGCGTCTACGGCCGCCGGCGCGTGGCGACGAGCATCCTTCTGCGCGGCAGCGAGGGGTTCGGCCTGACCCAGCGCCTGCGCACCGACCGGCTGCTGACGCTGTCCGAGGACCTGCCGCTGGTCGCGGTCGCGGTCGATACGCGCGAGCGGATCGAATCGCTGCTCGGCGAGGTCACGGCGATCGAGCATCACGGCCTGGTCACGCTCGAGCGTGCGCAGATGCCGGCGGCGGCCGGCGATTTCGAGCTGAGCGGCGATGACGCGGCGAAGCTGACCGTCTACCTCGGCCGCGGCCAGCGCGCAAACGGCAGGCCGGCGTTCGCCGCCGTCTGTGAGCTGCTTGCGCGCCATCGCTTCGGCGGTGCGACCGTGCTGCTCGGCGTCGACGGGACCGCCCACGGTGAGCGCCGCCGCGCGCGCCTCTTCGGCGCCAACGCCGGTGTGCCGGTGATGATCATCGCGGTCGGCGCCCACGAGCGGCTCGCAGGCGCGGTGCGGGAGCTTGAGCGAACGCTGCAGCGGCCGCTCTGGACGCTGGAGCGCGTGCGCGTCTGCAAACGCGACGGCGAGCTGCTGACCCGACCGCCCGAGCTGCTGCCGGCCACCGGCGAGCACGGTCTCGCCGTCTGGCAGAAGCTGATGATCCACAGCTCCGAGCAGCTGCGTCACGGCCGCTCGCCGCTCCACGTCGCGCTCGTCCGTCGGCTGCGTGCAGGCGGCGTCGCCGGGGCCACCTGTCTGCGCGGGATCTGGGGCTTCCACGGCGACCACCGCCCGCACGGCGACCGACTGCTGCAGCTGCGCCGCGACATGCCGGTCCTGACGGTCGTCGTCGACACACCGGAGCGGATCGCGGCCGCCTTCGCGATCGTCGACGAGCTGACCGTCGAGGGCGGTCTCGTCACCAGTGAGATCGTGCCCGCGATGGCCGCGAGCGCCCCGGGCGCCCGGCGCGGCGGGCTCGAGCTGGCCTCGCGGCGCAGCTGAGCGCGCGGTGCGCGGCGGCTAACCGGGCCGTCCACGCGAGGACGACTCGCGCACGATCAGCTCGGTCGGCACGATCACCTCGCGCTCGGCCGGGCCACGGCCTTCGACCAGCTCGATCAGCAGCTCGGCCGCGGTCAGGCGGCCGGCCCCCATACGCTGCCGTGATGCACGAGGTAGCCGTCGCCCCGCTCGACCCGGCCCGGATCGCCGGGATCATCGGCGCTGAGCAGCGTCCGGCGTTCAAGCGGCTGGTCGCGGGCGGCCGCGAGGCGCTGGCCGGGCGGGTCGTCTGGAACGTCAACTCGACCTCGGCCGGCGGCGGCGTCGCCGAGCTGCTGTGGCCGCTGATCGGCTACTGCCGCGGCGCAGGAGTCGACGCCCGCTGGCTCGTGCTCGACGGCGATGAGAGCTTCTTCGCGATCACAAAGCGGATCCACAACCGTCTCCACGGATCGGACGGCGACGGCGGCGAGCTCGGTGCAGGCGAACTCGAGCTGGTCCGCTGGGTCGCCGAGACGAACGCTGCGGCGATGCGCGAGCTGGTCGCGCCCGGCGACATCGTCCTGCTCCACGACCCGCAGACCGCCGCGCTCGCCGCGCCACTGCGCGAGCTCGGCGCACGCGTGGTCTGGCGCTGCCACGTCGGGGTCGACGATCCCGGCCCGGTCACGCGCTCGGCCTGGGAGTTCCTGCTGCCGCTCGTCGCGGCGGCCGAGGCATATGTGTTCTCCCGCGATGCGTTCGTCTGGGACGGGATCGCCCGCGATGATGTCGCGATCATCGCGCCGTCGATCGACGCGTTTGCGGTCAAGAACCAGGAGCTCGATCCGGGCGCCTGCGCGGCGATCCTCGCCGCCGCCGGCATCACCGCCGGCGACGGCCACCACGAGGCCGTCTTCACGCGCCGCGACGGCACGCCCGGCCGTGTCGACCGCCGTGCGCAGATCAGCGGCGGCGCCCGCGTGCCGGACGGCGTCCCGCTCGTGACCCAGGTCTCACGCTGGGACTCGCTCAAGGACCCGCTCGGCGTAATCGAGGGATTCGTGGCGCAGGTGGCGCCGGGGACCGGTGCCCACCTGCTGCTCGTCGGCCCCGAGGTGGCCGCGGTGACCGACGATCCGGAGGGTCTCGCCGTGCTCGAGCAGTGCCGGATCGCACGCGAGCGGCTCGACGCCGGGCTGCGGTCGCGGATCCATCTGATCACGGTGCCGATGGCCGATCCGGATGAGAACGCCGCGATCGTCAACGCGATCCAGCGATCGTCTGCGGTGATCGTTCAGAAGAGCCTGGCGGAGGGGTTCGGCCTGACCGTCACCGAGGGGATGTGGAAGGGCCGGCCGGTCGTCGCCGGCGCCGTCGGCGGGATTCAGGACCAGATCGTCGACGGGGAGTGCGGGCTGCTCGTCGATCCGCGCGATCTGGGCGCGTTCGGAACCGCCGTCGCCGGGCTGATCGCCGATCCGGCCCGTGCCGAGCGGCTCGGCGTCGCCGCCCGTGATCGCGTCCGCGAGCGCTTCCTGGCCTCACGCCATCTGGCCCAGTACCTCGAGCTGTTCACGCGGCTCGGCGCGACCGCCCAGCCAGGCTGACTTGAAGGCGGGCTACAGGCCCTTCGGCTTCTTGCAGGCGCCGGCTTGGCGCTTGACCACAACCTGATAGCCGAGCCGCGGCGTATCGGTCGTCATGTCGACGACACCGGAGTCGAACACGTCGTGCGGGCGCCCATACCAGCCGTAGTAGTAGGTGCGCTGGATCCGCTTGTCGAGCTTGCCGATCGTGAACATGCAGCGGTCGGCCGCGGCGGCGCGCTTCTCGCTGGTCGGAAAGCGCGGCAGCAGCTTGACGATGCCGCTGGCCTCAGTCAGCCAGACCCGGCCCGTCTTCGTCTCGCGCAGCAGCTTCTTGGTCCGCGCGGTCGAGAAGCGGTTGATGTCCGAGTAGGGGTGGATGCCCCAGATCGCCGGGCTCGGCAGCTTCTGCTTCTTGAGCGCGGCCTTGAAGCGGCGGACGTAGCTGACGGCACCGTTGACGTTGTCCTGATCGAGGATGTCGAGCGCGACGATCGGCTTGCCCTTGAACAACTTGCGCGCAACGCCGTAGTAGGTCGCGGCGAGGTCGGGCCGGTTCCAGATCGGCTGGCCCTCGCCGCGGGAGGCGACGAACTTGCGGTTGACCTCGTTCCAGGGCGAGATCTCCTGGACGCGGCTGCCGTACTGCGCCTTGAACGCCGTCAGCGCCTTGCGATACGCGGCCGCGCTCGGAGCCTTGGCTGCCGCGCTCCGGCTCTTGCGCGAATGCTCGAACGAGATCAGGATCCGCTGGTTCGCGGCCCGCGCCGCGTCGACCCAGGCGGCGAGCTTCGCGTTCTGGACCGGGTCGGAGACGACGTCGTAGGGGGTGATGTAGCGGGCCAGCTTGATCTTCGCGGGCGCGAACAGCGGGTCCGAGAAGGTCTGGGCGTTCTGGTCGGAGACGCCGAGCGCGGGCGCCGCCGCCGCGCTCGCCGGGAGGGCCAGCGCGGCGATCAGCAGCAGTGCGGTGGGGAGGCGGGGCACGCCGGCGAGAGTAGCGGAGAAGTCCCTCGCCGGCGACCGGTTGTGAGCGTCCTGTGAGGGCCCGGTCAGGCTGTCGGGCTGGCGACCTGGACCGCTGTGCCGTCGGCCGAGAACAGCCCCTCGACCGAGAAGTAGCGCTCGCCGGTGTCGTAGCAGAACGTCAGCACCGTCGCTCCGGCCGCAAGCTCCGGCAGCTTCTTGGCGACCGCCGCCAGCGATGCGCCCGACGAGGGGCCGATCAGCAGCCCCTCCTCGCGCGCGGCGCGCACGGCGAAGGCGTAGGCGTCCTCCTCGGCGACCGTGATCGCTCCGTCGAGCAGCGACGTGTCGAGGTTCTTGGGGATGAAGCCGGCACCGAGCCCCTGGAGCTTGTGCGGGCCGGGGGCGCCGCCGGAGATCACCGCCGACTTCTCGGGCTCGACGGCGAAGACGAGCGTCTCCGGCCGGCGCTCCTTGAGCGCGGCGGCGACCGCAGTGATGTGACCGCCGGTGCCGACACCGGTGATCAGCACGTCGACGCCGTCCGGGAAGTCGGCGAGCACCTCCTCGGCCGTCGCCGAGCGATGGATGTCGACGTTGGCCGGGTTCTCGAACTGCTGCGGGATCCAGGCGTCGCCGATCTCCTCTGCCAGCTCGCCGGCACGGGCGATCGCGGCCTTCATCCCGCCCTCGCGCGGCGTCAGCTCGAGCCGGGCGCCGTAGGCGGCCATCAGCCGTCGCCGTTCGAGCGACATCGACTCCGGCATCACGAGCACGAGCTCGTAGCCGAGCACCGCCGCGGCCATCGCCAGGCCGACGCCGGTGTTGCCCGAGGTCGGCTCGACGATCGTCGTGGTCTTGCTCAGCAGTCCGTCGCGCTCGGCGGCCTGGATCATCGCGACGCCGATGCGGTCCTTGATCGAGCCGCCGGGGTTGGCGCGCTCGGCCTTCAGCCAGACGGTGGCGTCATGATCGGCGAACAGGCGGTTGATGCGGATGTGCGGTGTGTTCCCGATCGTGTCGAGGATCGTCTCAGCCTTCATTGGGTTCGCTCCGTGTGAGTGGTGGGTGTCTCAGATGTGAAAATCGAGTGGGATGTCGTCGCCGCCGCCGCGATGGCGATCGACGCGCGCCGTCGGCGTGACGACGGCGTTGGCCGGCACCGACGTGGTCAGCCAGACGTTGCCGCCGATCCGGCTGCCGGGGCCGATCACCGTCTCGCCGCCGAGGATCGTGGCGTTCGCATAGATCACGACGCGATCACCGATCGTCGGGTGGCGCTTCTTGGCCGCCATGTGCTTCTCGACCGACAGCGCGCCGAGCGTGACGCCCTGGTAGAGCTTGACGTGGTCGCCGAGCACGGCCGTCTCGCCGATCACGATGCCGGTGCCGTGGTCGATCGCCAGCGACGTGCCGATCGTCGCACCGGGGTGGATGTCGATGCCGGTGTCGCGATGGGCGACCTCGGTCAGCATCCGCGGCACGAGCGGGGCGCCGAACAGGTGCAGGGCGTGGGCGATGCGGTAGAGCGCGGTCGCCAGGAAGCCCGGGTAGGCGAGGATGACCTCGTCGACCGAGCGGGCCGCGGGATCGCCATCGCAGATCGCCTGGGCGTCGAGCTCGAGCGCAGCACGGATCGCCGGCAGCTCGGCGGTGAACCGCTCGACGACCTCGTCGGGCGCGCCGCAGGCGGTGCCGGGCAGATGCAGGATGTCGGCCAGCAGCAGGCGCAGCGCGACGAGCTCGTCGGTCACGTCGCCGTCGCCGCCGCCGTTGCCGACCTCCGCCGCGAAGTGCGGGAACAGCAGCTCGAGCGTGCGATGGGCGAAACGCTCGACCAGCTCGTGCAGTCGCGGCGGCAGCGCGTAGGCCTGCCGCGCGGCGGCGATCTCGTCGAGCAGCGTGTCGGTGGCAGACCGGTCAGGTACCGCGGCCATGAGCTGAGGGTAGCGGACCGCGGATCGAAAACCATTAAACACTGAGACTTTGCCCGCAATGACGGTGGATCGTCGTGTGGCAGTCTTTGCGGCCGACATGAGCCCGCTCTTCCGTCGCAGATCAGGATCGGCCGTCCGTGAGGGCGGCGTGCAGCGGGCATCGGTGGCTCGCTTCGGCGAGACGGCGCCGTCGCGCGATCTGCTTGCGTCGTGGGGCGGGCGCGTGACGGCCGCCCGCGACAGGGAACGCTGGCCGATGGGCGAGGGCGGCCCGATGCTGGCGGTGCTGCAGATGAACCTGACCGAGGCGCCGTTCGTGCCCGACGTGATCAGCGAGTTTCAGCTGCTCACGGTCTTCATCGGGCCCTTCCGGCTGCCGAACCTTGCTGAGCCGCACGCGCACTGGTCTGTGCGCGGCTATCGCGACCTCGAGGCGCTGGCGCCGCTGCCCGAGCCGGTGCCCGCCCGCTCCGGCGACGGCACCGCGGCAGCGCCGACGCTGCGGACGCTGCCGCTGAGCTGGAAGCTCGTCGACGAGCAGCCACCGTCCGACGGTCTCGGCGCAGAGCCCGAGCCCGCGCCCGAGCCGCCCGCCCCGCCGGCCGCGCCGCTCTGGGACGACGACGACAGCGGCGCGTTCTCGTTCGCGACCGGGGCGGCGACCGCGCACGCAGAGCGCCAGGCGCAGGCCGAGGAGGAGACTGCGGTCGGGGGCGTTGAGGATGATGACGAGGATTCGCTGCGCTCAGGCCGTGACGCGGCGGTCGATGCCGAGCTGGTCGAGAACAACGATGGGACCAAGCTCGGCGGCCATCCGAAGCTCGTGACCGGCCCGCTCCGCTGGGCGGCCGAGGACGTCAGGTTCGTGCTGCAGATCGACGGCGTCAACCCGCTGCGGCTCGGCCTCGGTCCGGGCGGGATGCTCTACGTGGGCTATCGCGAGAATGATTCGAGCTGGCACGTGACGCACCAGGCGCTGCCGGCGGCGTGAGCTCGCCCGGCAGGCCGCGGTTCAGCGCAGCCGCACGACGGCGCGGTCACCGTCCCTCAGCGAGCCTGCATCCTCGCCGAGCACGATCAGGCCATCGACGGCGACCAGCGAGCTGACCGCGTTCGAACGCTGGTGGGCGCCGGTCGGTGTCGCGACGACCTCGTCTGCGTCCGCGTCTGTGCCTGCGGCCGTGTTCGAGCCGAAGCGCAGCGAGCAGCGGACCACCTGCGCCATGCCCTGCCGCTTCTGCTGCTCTGGGCCGCGGTAGGTCGCGGTGATCTCGCGCGGCGAGCTGTTGCGGCCGGCGAGCGCATCGAGCGCCGGCAGCGCGAGCAGGTTGAAGATCACGAACGCCGACGCGGGGTTGCCGGGCAGGGCGAGGACCGGCTTGCCGGCGGCGGTCCCGAACCAGGTCGGGTGGCCGGGGCGCAGCGCCAGCCGCCAGAACACCTCACGCGCGCCGAGCTCGGCCAGCGCCGGCCGAACGTGATCGTGCGGCCCGACCGAGACGCCGCCCGAGACGAGCACGATGTCGGCGCGATCGAGGCCGTCTGCGAGCGCGGTCCGGGTGGCCTGCAGCGAGTCGGCGACCCGCGGCCTGCGGACCACGACATCGGCGCCGGCCTCGGCGCAGAGCGCGGCCAGCATCGGCACGTTCGAGTCGTGGATCTGGCCGGGGCCGAGCGGCTCGCCGGGTGCCACCAGCTCGTCGCCGGTGCCGACGATCGCCACGCGCGGGCGGCGCTGGACGCTGATGTGCACGGTGCCGATCGCCGTCAGCATCGCGATCTCGCCGGCGCCGAGACGTGTGCCGCCCGGCACGACCAGCTCACCGCTGGCGATGTCGTCGCCCGCGGCGCGCACATCGGTGCCGGCTCTCACCGCTACGCCGATCAGCACATCGCCGTCGGCGTCGATCTCCGTCTGCTCGACGCGGACGACGGCGTCGGCACCGGCCGGCAGCGGTGCGCCCGTCGCGATCCTGACCGCCGCGCCGGGGATGAGCTCGCCGCCGAACGGGGCACCGGCACGTGCCTCGCCACAGACCGTGAGCGTTACCGGTGCGGAGGCGGTGTCGGCGGCGCGGACGGCGAAACCGTCCATCGCCGAGTTCGCGAACGGGGGCAGCGACAGCGCGGACCGGGCGTCGCCGGCGAGCGTGCGGCCGAGCGCCTGCTCGAGCTCCACCAGCTCGCTGTCAAGCGGCGCGCAGGCCGTGAGCACCTCGGCCACGGCGTCGTCGATGCGGGTCGCCATCAGACGGTCGCTGCGCGCCAGTCGTGGCGTCCGCCGGACTTCTCAAGCAGTTCGATCCGCTCGACGACGACGCCGCGCTCGATGCCCTTGACCATGTCGTAGATCGTCAGCGCCGCGACCGAGCAGGCCGTCAGCGCCTCCATCTCGACGCCGGTCGGCCCGGTCGTGCGGACCTCGGCCTCGATCGTCACGGCTCCGGCCGGCGGGTCGACGGCCAGGTCGACGCGGACCGACGACAGCGCGAGCGGGTGGCAGAGCGGGATCAGGTCCGACGTCCGCTTGGCGGCCATGATCCCGGCGACCCGCGCCGTTCCGAGCACGTCGCCCTTGGGTGCGTCGCCGGCTGCGACCGCCGCCGCGGTCGCCGGCGCCATTCTGACCGTCGCCGCCGCGACGGCGCGGCGCTCGGTCGCCGGCTTGGCGCCGACGTCGACCATCCGTGCGGCGCCGTGCTCGTCGAGGTGGGTCAGCTGCTGCGCATCCATCGCCTGCCAGCGTAGCCGTGCGCTGCCGGCGCCGGGGCGTGCGCCGTCTGGCCCGGCCTGCCGGTTCTCAGAGCCGCAGGACGCGCCCCGGGCCGGATGGCGCGGCGGCCGGGTGCAGCGCGTGCGCGAGCGTCTCGAGCCCGTCGACGAGCCGCGGCCCCGGCCGCGAGAAGTAGGCCGACGCATCGAGGCAGATGATCTCGCGGGCGCCGAGCGCGCGGAGCTCGCTCTCGTACGCACGGGCCTGCGCCAGCGCGCCCTCGGCATCGAATCCGCAGGGGATCGACAGCACGATCTCGGGCCGGGCGGCGGCGATCGCATCCCAGCCGAGCTGCTCGGACGGCTCGCCGGCGAAGCCGAGCAGGTCGACGCCGCCCGCGAGGTCGATCAGCTGCGGCGTCCAATGTCCGGCGATGAACGGCGGGTCGAGCCACTCGATCGCGATGACGTTGCGGCGCGGCTGGCCGCGGACGGCGTGCTTGACGGCGTCGATCCGGCTGCGCAGCCTGGCGACGAGATCGAGTGCGGGAGCCTTCGCGCCGGTCGCCTGGGCGACGGTCCGGATGTCGCCCATCGTCTCGCCGAGCGTCTTCGGGTCGAGCGCGACGACCTGCGGGCGAGGGTTCAGCCGCGCGGCGATCCGCTCGACATCGGTGAACGAGACCGCACAGACCGGGCAGAGGCGCTGGGTGACGATCAGCGTCGGCTCGAGCTCCTTCAGCAGCTGCTCGTCGAGCGCGTAGATGGCGCCGCCGCCGGCCGTCGCCTCGCGCACCGCCGCATCGATCTCGGCGGCGCTGAGGCCGGCCGGCAGTAGGTCACGGGTCACGTGCGCGATCGCGCCGGTCTGCTCCGGATGGTCGCATTCGTGCGTGACGCCGACGATGTGCTCGCCGAGACCGAGCGCGAACAGCAGCTCGGTCGCATGGGGCACGAGGCTGACGATCCGCACACCCCCAGCCTACGTCCCCCATGTCGAGTGGCGTTCCACTATCGCTCAGCGGATAGTGGAACGCCACTCGACCGGGCAGGGGGTCGGCCGCTGACGGCGTTGGTACTGTTCGCGGGGCGCGGTCCATGCCCGACGATCAACCTCGAAGTCGCTCGTGACGCACGTCCTGCTGCTGCTGGCGCTGGTCGTGCTGGTCTTCATCAACGGCTTTTTCGTCGCCGCCGAGTTCGGGCTCGTCCGTTCGAGCCGCGCGAAGCTCGTCGATCTCGCCGACGACGGCTCAGCCGCGGCCGCGCGCGGTCTCACTCTGCTCGACGATCTCAGCCGCTACCTGTCCTCCTGCCAGGTCGGGATCACGCTCGCGTCGCTCGGCATCGGCTTCCTCGGCGAGCCCGCGCTGGCGCGGCTGATCCAGCCGCTGTTCGGCTCGCTGTCGCATGGCGTCAGCGTCGTCCTGGCGGTCCTGATCGCCTACCTGATCGCGACCGCGTCACACATCACGGTCGGCGAGCAGGTCCCGAAGATCGCGTCGATCGTCCATCCGGAACGGACCGTGATGATGGTCGCGCGGCCACTGCGGCTGTTCACGACCGTCCTGAGCCCGTTCGTGGCGCTGCTCGACATGGTCTCGAGTGCGATCCTGCGCGTCTTCCGGATCGACCCGAAGGGGGTCGCCGAGGGCGACGCGACGCCCGAGGAGCTGCGCGTCCTGATCGCCCAGGCGCGCGCCGGCGGCACGCTCGAGGCTGGCGAGGCCGGAATGCTGTCAGGCGTCTTCCACCTGCACGAGCAGGAGGCCCGGCAGGTGATGACGCCGGCGCCGGCCGTCGTAACCGTCGATCTGGCCGACGACGTCGAGCGCGCGCTCGGGCGCTGCGTCGAGTCCGGCCACACCCGTCTGCTCGTGACCGAGCACGGCGATCGCGACAAGATCCGCGGCGTCGTGCACCTCGGAGCGCTCGCGAGCGCGCTGCTCAGTCAGGGGCCGCAGGCCGCGATCGAGCCGCTCGTCCGCGACGCGCTGATCGTGCCCGAGACGCGCCCGCTCGACGACCTGCTCGCCGACCTGCAGCGCAACCGCTCCTCGATGGCGGTCGTCGTCGACGAGTACGGCCGCGTCAACGGCGTCGTCACGGTGGAGGACATCATCGAGGAGGTCGTCGGCGAGATCGACGACGAGACCGACCCGGCCGCCGGGCGGGTCCGTGAGCTGCCGAACGGGGATCTGCTGGCGCGTGGTCACGTGGCGGTCAGCGACCTGCTCGATCACGATGTCGAGCTGCCGGTCGACACCGACGCCTACAACTCGGTCGGCGGCTTCATCTTTCACGAGCTCGGACGGCTGCCGAAGCGCGGCGACACCGTGCACGCCGCCGGCTACACACTGCGGGTCGAGTCGGTGCGCGACAACCGTGTCGAGGCCGTGCGGATCTCCGATCGCGGCGTTCAGGGCCGGCGCCGGCGGCCCACAGGCGCGCGCTGAACCGGTCCGCGCTCACGCACTGAATTACGCTGGCGCGCATGGAAGCGTCAGACGACGGTCAGTTCGCCGTGCTCGCGATCGATCTCGGCACCGGCGGCCCCAAGGCTGCGGTCGTCGACGCGGCCGGGCGGACGCTCGGCTATGGCGTCGCGACGACACCGATCAGCCACAGCGCCGATGGGGGAGCCGAGCAGGATCCCGAGGACTGGTGGCGGGCGATCGTCGCCGCCGCCCGCGACGCGCTCGCCGCGCAGGCTGCCGGTACGCCGCGGCCCGGTGCGGTGGCCGTGACGGCCCAGTGGGTGACGACCGTTCCGATCGACAGCCGGGGCGCCGCGGTCGGGCACGCGATCAGCTGGATGGACACCCGCGGGGCGCCATTCGCCAGGCGTGCCTGTGGCCCCGGGCCACGCGTTGCGGGCTACAACGCGGGCAAGCTCGTGCGCTGGCTGAGGATCACCGGTGGTGCGCCGTCGCTCGACGGTCGCGACCCGGTCGGCCAGATCCTGTTTCTGCGCCACGAACGCCCCGATGTCTACGCCGCGGCCGACTACTTCGTCGAGCCCGGTGACTACCTGACCGCGAGGATGACCGGCAAGGTCGTGACGGCCGCGGAGACCGCGACCGCATGCTGGGGGACCGACACGCGGAACATCGCGGCGATCTCCTACCACGACGGCGCGCTCGCGATGTCGGGGCTCGATCCGGGCAAGCTCGCTCCGATCGTCCCGACCGGAGCGGCCGCCGGCGAGCTGCTGGCCGGGCCGGCCGCCGAGCTCGGGCTGGAGCCCGGCATCCCGGTGCTGGCCTCGACCCCCGACATCACCTCGGCGGCCGTCGGTTCGGGCGCGGTCGGCGATCGCGAGGCCCACCTCTACGCCGGCACCTCGGGCTGGCTCGCGTGCCACCTGCCGCAGCGCCGCGCCGACGCCCTGCACCAAGTCGCGTCGCTGCCGTCCTCGCTGCCGGGCCGCTACCTGATCGCCTGCGAGCAGCAGTGCGTCGGCGCCACCCTCGACCATCTGCGCGACCGGCTGCTGGCCGCGCCGCAGACGCCGTACCCGGAGCTGATGGCTGAGGCGCAGGCGGCCGGAATCGGCTCCGGCGGCGTCCAGTTCACGCCCTGGCTCAACGGCGAGCGCTCACCGCTCGACGACAGCCGCCTGCGCGGCGCCTACTCGAACCTGTCGCTGACCTCCGATCGCGGTGCGCTGGTGCGCGCGACACTGGAGGGGGTGGCGTTCAACATGCGCTGGCTGCAGCGCTACACCGAACGGCTCGCACGCAGCCGCCACGACTCGATCGCCTTCATCGGCGGCGGCGCGATGTCCGAGCTGTGGTCGCAGATCTTCGCCGACGTCCTCGGTCGCGAGATTCGCCAGATCGCCGAGCCGCGGCAGGCCAACGTCCGCGGTGCGGCGCTGCTCGCGCTGATCTCGCTGGGACGGATCACGGCCGGCCAGGTGCCCGGGCTGGTCGGTGTCGAGCGGACGTTCACGCCCGACCCGGTTGCCGTCAGGCAGTACGACGCGCTGTTCAAGGACTTTCAGGCCTACCACAAGGCCACCAAGAAGTGGCACGCGCGTCGGAACGCGCCGGAGGCGTAGGCGTCGGTGGTTTGCGCGGACGCCGATGCTCCTCTCGACGCCGCTCACCTCCGTCCGGTCGGCTGGCGCTTGCGTTGGCGCGGGACGTGACATCGCTCTCGCAGCGCATCCCTCCATCCCGTCGGGATGCGGAGTCTGCTCGAGCGATGTCGCGTCCCACGCTCACCAGCCACCCGGCCGGCGTGCGTGCGAGAGCTAGCGAGGCTGGGGCTCTCTGTGCAAGCCGCCGAGTACCAGAGCGGGTGCGTGCGACAGCTGAAGCGGGGCTGGGGCGAAGCGCCGTCTGCCGCGCAACGAGGCCGGTATGCGTGGGAGCCGATGTCCGCGAGGCGCACCCCGCATCTCGACGGGATGGAGAGATGCGGCGCCGAGCGGATGTCGGCTCCCACGCCGACCACGGCGTGTGAGGGCGCCGAGCGAATGTCGGCTCCCGCAACGCCTACGAGTAGTCGTAGAACCCGCGCCCCGACTTGCGGCCGAGCGCCCCCTCGGCGACGAGCTGCTCGATCCGTGGCGGCACGCGGACGCCGATCGCCTCGCCGATCGCCTTCGAGACGTCGAGACCGACGTAGTCGAGCAGCGCCAGCGGTCCCATCGGGTGGCCGGCACCGAGCTTCATGCAGGTGTCGATCGCCTCCGACTCGAGCCCCGACTCGGCCTGGAAGTCGACGGCGCTGAAGAGGTACGGGAACAGCAGCCGGTTGACGACGAAGCCCGGCGTGTCCGGTACCTCGACCGGCTCTTTCTCCAGCGCCTCGCAGAGCGTGTGGGCGCGGGCCCGCGTGTCGGCTGTGGCCTGTGCGGGGTAGGCGAGCTCGACCAGCTTCATCTGCGTCACCGGGTTGAACACATGCAGCCCGACGAACCGCTCCGGCGCCCCCGAGGCGTCCGCGATCGCCTGTACCGACAGCGACGATGTCGTCGAGCCGAGCAGGGCGTCGGCGGCCACCAGCGGCGCCAGCCGGCCCCAGAGCTCGACCTTGTGCTCGAGCTCCTCGGCGATCGCCTCGACCACGGCGGTCGCGTCGCCGACCGCGGCGAGGTCGGTGGTGACGGTGATCTGAGTGGGGTCGATCGGTTCCGGCTTGTGACGTGCACAGGTCTTGTCGACGAGCGCGCGGGTGCGCTCGGCCGACTGCTCGGAGCGCACGCAGATCGTCACAGGCTCGTGTGTGCAGGCGATGGTCGCGAGGCCGGTGGCGATCGCGCCGCCACCGACGATGGCCAGTTTCTCGTTCATAGGCCGCGGCAGTGTAGGCAAACGGCGGCGTTCAGGTCGTCCGCCGAGTCGATTCGCAGAGCGCCGGCTACCCCCAGCGGAAGCCGCTGGCGTGCGGCTGCGGCGCCAGCGGCGGCGCCGGCAGCTCGTGCGGACGCTCTGGCAGATTGAAGACCCCGGGCGCGACGTCGTTGGGCGTGCCCGGATGGAAGATCGATGCCAGGTACTGGATCTGACCGCGCCCGACACCGAGCTCGAACTGGCCGCCGCCGTACATCTCGATGTCGTGCTCGTCGCAGTACTCGTAGGTCGCCAGCAGGTTCGAGATCGGCCCGAACCGCGACGGCTTGATGTTGATCGCATGCGGGGCCCAGGGCAGCGCCTCGATATCGGCGATCGAGTGGATGTTTGCGTCCCAGGTCACGCGCTCGTGGTGGGGCTCGAGCACCGGTCGCGTCTGCTCGGTCACCGCCGGATCCTCGATCCAGGCGTCGGGGAAGGCCTCGGCGATCCGCTTGTAGAGGCCGGGGTCGGGCGGGTTGTCGACCGGCGAGTCTGTGTAGAGGCCCTTGAGATCGGCGGTCAGGACCGCGCCGGTCGCGGCGAGCTCGGCGATCAGCGCGTCGTCCCAGGCCGGGGTCGGGTCGAGCTTGAAGCAGAGTCCCGGAACGCGCTCACGCAGCTCGAGCACCGGTGTGGCGACGGCCGGCTCGCCGAGCCGGGTCGAGACGACGAAGTTCAGCGGCCACGCCTCGCGCCCGAGCGCCGCGTGCAGCGTCAGTCCGGCCTGGCGCAGCGCCAGGTCGAGCGCCGCCGACTCGTAGCCCCAGCGGCGGTACTGGACCGACGCCGGATGGCTCGTCGGCGCCGGCCAGAGATCGAGCCCGTCAAGGTGCTCGGAGAACGCGGCGAGCGTGTAGCTGCCGGCCAGCGGCAGCACGGTCCCGGCCGCAATCTGCGCGTCCTGGTCCTCGGCGTTGTAGCCGACGTCCTCGCCGAGGCCCTCGTGGCCGTCGCCGCGCAGGCGGATGACGGTCGTGACCCGGGTGAACCCGGAGCTGACCGGCTGCTCGAGCCGCTCGAGCCCGTAGTCCTCGATCTCGAGCGTCAGGTCCGCAAGGCGCGGCCAGAGCGTCGGGGCGGTCACGACGTCAGTCCCGCGCGTCGGCTGCGGCGGCCGGATCGACCGGTTCGGGCCGCTCGGGCTCGGGTTCGAGCCGCGCGACGAGCTCCTCGAGCTGCAGCTCCTCGAGCCCCTTGCCGACGGCCTCGAGCTCCGCGGCGCAGAACTCGATCAGCTCGCGTCCCTCGGCACAGAGCTCCAGCGTCTCGCGCAGGCCGGCCTCGCTGGAATCCAGCCGCTTGATGATCTGCTCGAGCCGTCTGGTCGCGTTCTCGTAGCTCTGGTCGGTGCTCGCCGTCATGGCAGTGATGCTCCCGGGTCGGTGGTCGTCTCGTCGCTGACGCGGGCCTGCGCCGCGCCGTCGCTGAAGAAGATGCGCACGTCACCGAGCTCGCGTGCTCGCACGGCGCTGGTCACGATCTCGCCCGCGCCGTCATCGACGATCGCATAGCCGCGGGCCAGCGTGCGCTCGGGATCGTGCGCGTCGAGCGCCGCCGCCAGTACGCCGAGCCGGCGGCGTTGGGCCTCGCGATCGGGTCCGGCCGCGGCGGCGGCCTTGCGTGCGAGCACGAGCGCGTGCTGACCGCGCAGCAGCTCGCCGCCGTCGAGCCGGCGGCGAGCACTGGCACGGATCTCGCGCAGCCGCTGGTGGAGCGCGGTGCGGTGACGCAGGGCGGCACGGGCCGGTGCGCGCGAGAACGTGACCAGACGCTCGGCGCGGCCGCTGACGGCGCGGCGGCCGTGGATCTCGATCCGTCCGGCCGCCTGGTGGATCGCGATCCGCTGCTCGCCGGGGTGGATCGGCACCGCCGCCTCCGCGGCGTGTGTCGGCGTCGAGCAGCTGCGGGCGGCGACGTCGTCGATCAGCGTGCGGTCGGTGTGGTGTCCGATCGACGCGATCACCGGCACCCGCAGCATCGCGACCGTCCGGCAGAGCGTCTCGTCGCAGAACGCGAACAGGTCGGCGAGCGAGCCGCCGCCGCGCGCGACGATGATCACGTCGACGTCCGGGCAGGCCGCCAGATCCTGGAGCGCCTGGGTGATCCGCGGCGCCGCATGGCGGTCCTGGACCGGAGCGTGCGCCCAGACCAGGCGGCCGCGCCAGCCGCGGCGCAGCAGCGCGGCGACGATGTCGTCGCCGGCCTTGCCGCCGCGGCCGGTGACGACGCCGATCGTGCGCGGCAGACCCTTGCGCGGCAGCGCCCGCTGCGGCTCGAACAGGCCCTCGTTGTAGAGCCGGCGGCGCAGCAGCTGCATCTGCACGAGCAGGTCGCCCTCGCCCGCCAGCCGCAGATCGATGACCTCGAAGCTGAAGTTCGAGGAGGCGGTCCGTGATCCGGGGTAGAAGCCGGGGCCGCCGGCGACGACGATGCGATCGCCGTCACGGGGGCTGTCCTCGGGCAGCTCCAGCGCCTCCCATTCGCGCTGCCACATCGAGCAGGCCAGCGACCCGTCGCCGTCACGGAGCTCGAAGTAGACGCGGACGCGGCTCTTGCGGACGTTGAGGACCTCGCCGTAGAGCTGGACCCGTGCGATCTCCTGGAAGCGGTCGCGCAGGAAGTGGGCGTAGCGGCCGACCGGGAACGGGCCGCTGAGATCGATCCCGTCGATGCCCCGCGGTGCCTCCGGTTCGGCGGTGCCGGCGCGGTCGGGATCGGCGTGCTCGTCCATCGAGCCGTCAGCGCCGCTCGGGCGGCGCCCCGTCGATCGACCGCAGCGGCGTCAGATCCGGCTCGGCGGCCTGGCCGCGGTGCTCGCCGGTGAATCCGAGCGCGGTCAGCCTCCCGATCTCCCGCTCGCCGAGGACACGTGCCGGGTCGCCGGCGGGGAGGCTGTCGATCAGCCGCGCGATCCGGCCGCGGATCTGAAGTGCGAAGTGCGGTGTGACCGAGCCGACGAGCTCGAGGATGTCGGCCTCGGTGACGGGGCGCAGAAGACGGTCGGGGCGTTCGGCCTCACTCATGGCGTGTTCGTGTCCTTCGTCCGGCGCACCGGCACGATCTGGAGCAGCGAATCGATCGCCGACTGCTCGGTGCGCGAGATGGTCTGCTCGTCCCCCACGATCCAGGCATGATTGTAGACGCCGCGGACCGGATCGCCGTCGGCCGGGTATCCGGGCTGGATGTCGAGCAGGAAGCCGCGCAGCGGCGCCGGGAGGCGCACCGCATCGTCGGTCAGCAGCAGCGGTCCGAAGCTGCCCGATGCCGACAGCGGGGCGACCGCGGCGGCGTCGGTGGGGCGCTTGACGCTTGCGATCACCATTCCGTGGCCGGGGTCGACGATGCCCCACCCGAACGGTCCGTCGATGTAACGGGCGAAGGCGATCGCGTTGGTCACCGGCGTGTCGCCGCCGATCCGCGTGACGGCACCGAGCCTGCTCAGCTTCTTCAGCACGCGAGCCGAGATCACCGCGGGCGGGCCCAGCACATAGATCCGCGGGCGCTGGTGGGCCTTGAGCGCCTGGACGGTGTCGCCGGGCAGCTCGTCCTTGTGGGTGAACAGGATCGGGTCGCCGGACTTCGCTGCCCACGCGGCCGCCGGCATCGCGAACTGCGGCGCGTCGGCGCTGACGATCACAACGCGGTCGGAGGCCGAGCGCCGCGCCGCGCCGGCGAGCGCGTCGATCGAGCGTGCCAGCGCGAACGGATTCTTCCCGCGGACATCGATCGTGCGGCGGCGTGAGTCGGCGGCGGTCGCGATTCTGATCACCTGGGCGTCGCGGACATCGCTCGACCCGCGCGGGTCGAGCGCATCGAGCGCCTGTCCGGTCGCGGCCGGGATCTTGTCGCCGTCGGTGTAGAGCAGCGGCGCTCTCAGCGGCGGGCCCATCAGCACCGAAGCGGCGAGCCCGATGCGCCAGTCGCCGGCCGGCGCCAGCACGACCGCCGTGGGGCGCGTCTCCGGCGTCGCTGCGGTGAACACCGCCCGGGCTGATCCCGCGGCGTTGGCGATCGCATCGCTGCCGCCGACGCGGACGGTGTTGCTGGTTGCGAAGACCGGGAATCCGAGCTGGGTGGCGGCCGCCGGCGTGTCGCCGCGGGCGCCGGTCGTCGGCGTCGGTGTCGTGCGCGGCTGTCCCTGGCCGCCGCATCCGGCGGCGACGGTCAGGGCGGAGAGTGCGGCCGCGACCATCTTCCCTGCTCTGCGGGCGGACGCCATGGGCGCCAGCGTACCCAGTGGCTGCAACGGAACTTGAGAGACGGTCTGCGAGCTACTGGTATCCCGTGAACGTGCGTCCGCGCGCGAACGTTCAGGGGTCCGCAACCGTCACACATTTCCCGAGATCCGGACATGTGGACGTCCTCCAACTGGCATTCGGCCGGACGGTTCGGCTAGGGTTTTCCCCACGCCGAACCCCTGGCACCAGAGCCGGGGGGCGGGGGACCCAGTTCGTCTGGGGCGAATCCCACGGTGATCCCGTGGGTAGCGCTGCTCTTTCAGCGCGAGCCCGTCAGCTAACCCCGCAGGCTCCAGAAAGAGCACCAGAGCCCCCGTTGCGGAACCTCGCACTCCTAGCCACCTCAGCCGTGCTGCTGCTGCTTGCCGCAGCACCGGCAGCGGACGCGCAGGCTCAGGCCGGTGCCGGCGGTGCCGGCGGTGCCGCGCCGGCAAGCGTCGCGAAGGCCAAGAAGGTGCGCAAGGCGGCGACCAAGGCCAAGAAGCGCAAGAAGGTGCGCAAGCGGCCGGCGGTGCAGAAGCGCAAGGTCGCCGACCCGGTCGGAGCGCCCACGTCAGCCGCCGTGGCGCCTGCGCCCGCCGCCACCGGTGGCGTCGCCCCGGGCCAGACCGATCCGCAGATGGCCCAGCTCGGACCCGGCCAGACCGCGAAGCTGCTGCCGTCGGGCTACGCGTCGATCCCGGCCGATGCGCCGCCGGAGATCCAGGCGATGATCGCCAAGGCCAACGAGATCGTCGGCAAGCCCTATGTCTACGGTGGCGGCCACGACCAGTGGTGGGGCACCCGCGGCAAGGGCTATGACTGCTCGGGCACCGTGTCCTACGCGCTCCATGGCGCCGACGGAATCCTCGACGCCCCGCTCGACTCCGGCTCGTTCATGAAGTGGGGTGCGGCCGGCGCCGGCACCTGGGTGACCGTCTACACGAACCCGGGCCATGCGTTCGCGGTGATCGCCGGGCTGCGGCTCGACACGAGCGCGGCCGGTGACCCGAGCGGCGCCAAGGGGCCGCGCTGGCGCCCGGTTCTACGCTCGACGAGCGGCTTCACGGCCCGTCACCCCGACGGGCTCTAGCTGCACCGAAACGCAACTCCTGCTGCAAGGCAGCGCTTTTCCGGCTCTACCATCGACCGCTCATGCGCCTGCGCACGATCCTCTCCTGCCTGCTCGTCGTCGCGGTGCTCGCCGGTACCGGCGCCGGCATCGACGCCCCGAGCAGTCCGGCGGCCGGCCGGCTCGGTGAGGTTCAGAAGGAGATCGGCACGACCAAGGCCAAGATCGGCAAGCGCCGCGGTCAGGAGCGCGTGCTGACCTCGACGATCGCACGCTGGTCGGGACGGATCCGCGCGCTGCAGGGCCGCGTCGACGTGCTCCAGCGTCGCGAGAGCGCGATCCAGGCCGATCTCGACGTGCGTAAGGCGCAGCTCGGCCGTACGCAGTCCGAGCTGCGGGTCCAGCGCGCCCGCCTCAGCCGGCTGCGCATCGAGCTGGCACGCGGGCGCAAGATCCTCGCCGCCCGGCTGCTTGCTCTCTACGAGGCCGATCAGCCGGATCTCGTCACGGTGATGCTGAACTCCAAGGGCTTCGCGGACATGATCCAGCGCGGTGAGTTCATCGGCCGGATCCAGCAGCAGGACGCCGACGTCATGAACGCGGTCAAGTCGGCGCGAGCCGATGCGGCGGCGGCGACAGAACGGCTCGACGCGCTCGAGAACCGCCAGCTCGAGCTGACGACCGTCGTGCAGAAGCGGCGCGACGAGGTCGCCGGCGTCAAGCGGTCGCTGCAGAACACCCAGAACGGCTACCGCCGCGTCCGCGCCGGCCGCCAGGCGATCCTCAACCGGGTTCGCGGCCAGCGCCACCAGCTCGAGAACCGCCTCAACGAGCTGGTCAAGGAGTCGAACCGGATCCAGGGCGTGCTGGCCGGCGTCACCGACACGCCGGTCAAGCAGGGCAGCGGCCAGTTCGTGTGGCCGATCAACGGCACGATCACCTCGCAGTTCTGCGAGTCGCGGTCCTGGGAGTCCTGCCATCCGGGGATGGACATCGCCGCGCCGATGGGCACCCCGATCCACGCTGCCGACACCGGCACCGTGCGGATCGCGGGCTGGACCGGCGGCTACGGCAACTACACCTGCATCCAGCACACGGCGTCGCTCTCGACCTGTTACGGCCACCAGTCGAAGATCATGGTCACGGTCGGCCAGACCGTGGCCAAGGGGCAGGTGATCGGGCTCGAGGGCTCGACCGGGTTCTCGACCGGCCCGCATCTGCACTTCGAGGTGCGGATCAACGGCGCGGTCACGAACCCGATGAACTATCTGTAACGGCATGAGCCGTACACAGCGGATCGTCTTCCTCGTCGTCGGCGTGGTCCTGGTGCTCGTCGCGCTGATCTACTACGGCTTCGGCGGGCGTGCCAAGAGCGAGCGCGTCGAGACCGCGACCCTGCCCGTGGTGCCGGCCTCCACGCAGACGGCCACGGCCGGCGGCGCCAACACGACCACGACAGCCGCTTCAGTGCCGGTTGCGCCGCCGCTGCTGCGGGCCGGACGCACGCTGCGCTTCCGCAAGGGCGAGATGATCCGCTTCCGGTTCCGCAACGCCGCTGCCGACGAGCTTCACATCCACGGCTACGACCGCACCTACGAGCTGCAGGCCGGGGTCACGAGGACGATCGCGTTCAAGGCCACGATCGAGGGCATCTTCGAGGTCGAGCTGCATCACAGCGGCGCGCCCGCGGGCCGTCTGCGAGTCGACCCGTGAGCGGCAAAGCCGGCCTGACATCATCCGGTCGCCCGCCGATGCTGCCGCCGCTCTCACATGTCTGGCCGCGCCACGCGGCGCTCGATGACGCCGGCGCGCTGTGGCTCGGCGGCTGTGAGGCGCGGGCGCTGGCCGAGCGCTTCGGCACCCCGGCCTACATCGTCTGCGAGCAGGATCTGCGTGACCAGGCACAGGCCTTCCTGGCCGCGTTCGCGACCCATGCCGGTGAGAACTGCGAGGTCCACTTCGCCTCGAAGGCGTTCCCGGCGACGCCCGTGCTGCGGCTGATGGCCGAAGAGGGGCTCTCCTGCGACGTGGCGACCGGCGGTGAGCTCGCGCTCGCGCTCGGCGCCGACTTTGCGCCCGAGAAGATCCACCTGCACGGCAACGCCAAGTCCGATGATGAGCTGCGCCAGGCGCTCGACGCGGGGATCGGCGACATCGTGATCGACAACCTCGACGAGCTCGAGGCGCTGATCCGGCTTGTCCCGGCCGGCCGCCGCCAGCGGATCCTGCTGCGCGTTGCGCCCGGGATCAGCCCCGACACGCACCCGAAGATCTCGACCGGCGGCCCGAACACCAAGTTCGGCCTCAACCCCGCCGACGCGCGGCGCGCGATCGCCCGGGCGGCCGCAAGCGACCGGATCGAGCTCGACGGCCTGCATATGCACATCGGTTCGCAGATCATCGATCTCGAGCCGTTTCGGGCCGCGGTCGAGGTGCTCGTCGCGCTCGGCGAGTTCCGCACGCTCAACCTCGGCGGCGGGCTCGGCGTCGCCTATCTCGACGAGCAGTCGGCGCCCGGTGTCGACGAGTACGTCGCGCGCAAGGTCGCGCTCGTCCGTGAGCTGGCCGGCCCCGGCGTGCGCGTCGCCGACGAGCCGGGACGGGCGCTCGTCGCTCGGTCGACGGTCACCCTGTACACGGTCCAGACCGTCAAGCGCAACGTCGCCCGCTGGGTCGCCGTCGACGGCGGGATGTCCGACAACCTGCGCCCGATGATGTACGGCGCCCGCTACGAGGCGATGGTCTGCGGGCGGCCCCACCATCCGGCGCACCCGGGCCCGTACGACGCGACGGTCGAGATCTGTCACCTGGCCGGAAAGCACTGTGAATCCGGAGACGTGATCATCCACGACGTGCCGCTCCCCGACCCGCAGCGCGGCGACATCGTCGCTGTACCGATGACCGGCGCCTATGGTCATGCGATGGCCAACACGTACAACGCCCAGCCGCGGCCGCCGATCGTCTTCGTCGCAGACGGCGAGGCGCGCGAGGTCGTCCGTCGCGAGACCTACGACGACCTGATGGGGCGCGACCTATGAGCGAGCCGGTGCGGATCGGGCTGCTCGGCCACGGCACCGTCGGCGGCGCGTTCGCCGAGCTGCTCGCCGAGCGCGCCGACGCGATCGCGGCGCTGACCGGCCGGCGGCCGGAGATCAGCGGCGTGCTGACGCGATCGCAGGGTGACGGCGCGGCGATCGTCGACGGCGCCGAGATCGTCGTCGAGGTTCTGGGCGGGCTCGACCCCTCGCGCGAGCTCGTGCTGCGTGCGCTGCGCTCGGGCAGGCACGTGGTCACCGCCAATAAGCAGCTCGTCAGCCGTCACGGCGACGAGCTCGCGCAGGCAGCCGCGGACGGCGGTGCCCAGCTGCGGTTCGAGGCCGCGGTCGCCGGCGTCGTTCCCGTGATCCGGGTGCTCGGCGAGTCGCTGGCAGGCGCCCACGTCGAGCGCGTGCACGGGATCGTCAACGGGACCACGAACTTCATCCTCACGCGGATGGCCGAGACCGGCGCCTCCTACGCCGACGCGCTCGCCGAGGCGCAGCGGCTCGGCTTCGCCGAGGCCGACCCGACCGAGGATGTCTCGGGTGCCGACGCGGCGGCGAAGATGGCGATCCTGGCACGGCTGGCGTTCGGCGCCCGGGTCTCGTTCGACGACGTCCCGTACGAGGGGATCGAGCAGATCACGGCCGCCGATCTCGCCTACGCGCGTGAGCTCGGCCTGTCGCTGAAGCTGATCGGCTCCGCCGAGCGCGTACCGCTTCCCGATCGCGAGGGCGCCGGCATCTCGATCCGCGTCCATCCCGCATTCCTCTACGGCGCCCATCCGCTGGCGTCGGTCGGCGGCTCCTTCAACGCCGTCACGATCGAGGCGCCGGCGATCACCGAGATCACGATCTCCGGCCCCGGTGCGGGCGGATCGCAGACCGCCAGCGCCGTCCTCGGCGACGTCGTCAGCGCGATGATCCCGCCGGTCGCGGTGCAGGCGCCGCTCACGGAGCTGCCGATCGTCAGCGACGTCGAGAGCGCCTTCTACCTGCATGTCGAGGTCGACGACAGGCCCGGCGTGCTGGCCGAGGTCGCGCAAGTCCTCGGAATCCAGGAGATCTCGGTCCGCTCCGTCGTCCAGGAGGGCCGCGGCGAGCAGGCGCGGCTCTCGATGGTCCTGCACCCGGTGCTCGAGTCGCGGCTGCGGTCGGCGATCGAATTGCTCGCCGGGCTCGACCGCGTCAGATCGCGTCCGCGGGCGATTCACGTCATCGACGAGCAGTTCTGATGGCCGGCCTGATCGAGCGCTACCGCGACCGCCTGCCGTTCGCCGACGGCGATCCGGTGATCACCCTCGACGAGGGCTCGACGCCGCTGATCGAGGCGCCGGTGATCTCGGAGCTGGCCGGCTGCGAGGTCCATCTGAAGTACGAGGGGCTCAACCCGACCGGCTCCTTCAAGGATCGCGGCATGACCTGCGCGATCTCCGGTGCGGTTCGCGAGGGTGCGCAGGCCGCGATCTGCGCCTCGACCGGCAACACGGCCGCGTCGCTGGCGGCGTACACGGCACGGGCCGCGATCCGCGGCGCCGTGCTCGTGCCGGAGGGCAAGATCGCGACCGGCAAGCTGGCGCAGGCGCTGATGCACGGCGCCCGGGTGATCTCGATCAGCGCCAACTTCGACGTCGCGCTCGAGATCGTGCGCGAGCTCTGCGCCCACGAGCCGATCGCGCTCGTCAACTCCGTCAACCCGCTGCGGCTCGAGGGCCAGAAGACCGCGGCGTTCGAGGTGCTCGAGCAGCTCGGGCCCGACCGGCCGCTCGATGCGCTCTGCATCCCGGTCGGCAATGCGGGCAACATCTCCGCCTACTGGAAGGGGTTCACCGAGTCGAGCCCTGATCTTCCCCGTCCGAGGATGCTGGGCTTTCAGGCCGCGGGCGCGGCACCGCTCGTGCTCGGCCATCCGGTCGACGACCCCGAGACGGTCGCGAGCGCGATCCGGATCGGCAGGCCGGCGCGCTGGGAGGAGGCGATGGCGGCGATGACCGACTCGGGCGGCATGGTCCGCGCGGTCAGCGACGAGGAGATCCTCGACGCCTACCGCCTGCTGGCCGCGCGCGAGGGCGTCTTCTGTGAGCCGGCGTCGGCGGCCTCGGTCGCCGGGCTGATCAAGTTCGGCCCGCCAGAGGGCGTCGAGCGGGTTGTCTGCGTGCTGACCGGCCACGGTCTCAAGGATCCGCAGACCGCGCTCTCTGCCTCCGGGACGGTCATCTCCTGTGCCCCCGAGCTCGCCGCGGTGCGTGACGCGGTGCTCGGCTGACGGCCATGCAGAGGCGGCGCACCGTCACCGCTCCGGCCTCGTCGGCCAACCTCGGGCCCGGCTACGACTGTCTTGCGCTCGCGCTCGCGCCACGGCTGACGCTGGAGGTCGTCGAGACCGGTCAGTTCGCGGTCGAGACCGAGCTGGACGTCGCTCGCGGGCGTGACAACCTCGTCGTCCGGGCGTTCGAGACGCTGCACCCGGCGGACGGCTTCAGCTTCCGGATCAGCTCGCAGATCCCGCTCAGCGGCGGGCTCGGGTCGAGCGCTGCGGCGATCGTCGCCGGGCTGGCGGCCGCCGACTCGATCTTCGAGCTCGACGCCGACCTGCTCGCGGCCGGCACCGCTCTCGACGGACATGCAGACAACGTCGCGGCTGCGCTCCACGGCGGTCTCGTCGCCTGTAGCGAGGGCCGCGCCCAGCGGCTGCCGCTGGGGCTCGAGCTGGAGGCGCTACTGGTCGTCCCGGACCGGCCGGTCACGACCTCGGAGGCCCGCGCGGCGCTGCCCGCGACGGTGCCGATCGGCGACGCGGTCTTCAACATCGCCTGCGGTGCGCAGCTCGCCGCCGGGCTCGCCGCCGGCGATCTTGAGCTGATCGCAGCGGGGCTCCACGACCGCCTCCATCAGCCCGCCCGGGCACACCTCTATCCGCGCTCCAGCGAGCTGCTCGGGCGCGCACGCGAACTCGGTGCGCTCGGCGCCACGATCTCCGGCGCCGGTCCGACCGTGATGGTCTGGTGTACGCCCGATCAGAGCGGCGCGGTCGCGGCCGCGCTGCGGCCCGAGATCGACGGCTGGGCGCGGCTCGTGCGCGCACCGGTCACGACCGCGGGCGTCGACATCGTGGCGTTGTAGGGCCGCGGTCTGCGTCGTGTTCAGACGCCGGCAGCGACCCGCTGCTCGAGCCGTGCGCGGGCATCGCGCAGGCCGAGCCGGCCGAGCAGCTCGTCGGTCAGCGCCAGGTAGTCGGCGCCGAGGTCGGGGCGGTGCTCGAGCACCGAGATGCCGCGCTCGGCCGACTCGGCGTAGGCGATCGACTGGCGGATCACGGTCGTAAACAGCTTGCCGTCGAAGCTCTCGGCGAGCTGGGCTTGGGCCTCGCGCGAATGGACCGTCCGCAGATCGGCGATCGTCAGTACCACACCGAGCCATTCGAGCTCGGGATTCAGGCCGTCACGGGCCAGCTCGATCACCTCGAGCGCCTGCTGAACGCCCTGGAGCGCGAAGTACTGCGCTTCGCTGGTCAGCAGCGCGCGATCGGCGGCGACGAGCGCGTTGATCGTGAGCAGGCCGAGGTTCGGTGGGCAGTCGAGCAGGATCACGTCGTAGGCGTAGTCGACCTTGCGCAGCGCCTTGCGCAGCGTCAGCTCACGGCCCATCTTGCCGGCCAGGCCGACCTCGGCCTCGGCGAGGCTCAGGTTCGCCGGGATCACGCGCACGTCGCCGACGCCGGGGTGGACGGCCTCGCCGGCCTGCGCCTCGCCGACGAGGACGTCACGGATCGTCGGGTGAGCGTCGGGATCGACGTCGAAGTAGTCCGACAGGTTGCCCTGCGGATCGAGATCGACGGCGAGCACGCTCAGACCGGCCAGTGCGAGGCACTCGGCGAGATGGCGGACGGCCGTGGTCTTGCCGGTTCCGCCCTTCTGCGACAGGACGGCGATCTTCGTGGCCATGGCGCCCGAGTCTAGATGAGTGGTTCGAGCGACCGCCGCGCACCCGACATTCATGCCGAACAGGCCAAACAGCACGTCATGACGTGCTGTTTGGCCTGTTCGGCGGGCAGGAGTGGGGGTGGGGCTGGCGAAAGCCTCGCAATGGCCCGGATCATCGAGCTCGTCGGCGACGAGTACGACCTCGAGTACGCGATGCTGCTGCAGAGCATCGCGGAGTTCGACTGCGGCTCGCACCGCTGCGGCTGCTGCGGGCGGATGCCGCTGACCGGCGAGTACGTGTTCAGCTATCCGGACGGCAGCAGCGACTGCGAATACTGCCGCCTGCGGCGTACAGACGCCCCGCAGGCGACGCTGGTCCAGGTGCGGCGCGGCGGCGGCCATCTGACGGTGCGCGCGGTTCCGCGTCTGGCGTACACGGCCTGAACCGCTCCGTAATCGCTCCCACACGCGCTGCCCGGCCGCGTCCGGGTAGAGTCAGCGTCGTGGACCCGGTCAGCACCAGCGTCACGATCGCGCGGCCCCGCGAGGAGGTCTTCGAGTACCTCGCGGACGTCGCCAACCACGCGGAGTTCCTCGACCACTTCCTCGTCGACTGGCACCTGACGCGCGAGGACTCCTACGGCTACGGCGCCGGCGCACGCTTCCGCATCAAGGCCCCGTTGCAGCGGTTCGCCTACGGCGACGCGACGATCGTCGAGCTCGACCCGCCGCACCGGATCGTCGAGCGCGGCCGGGCCGGCAAGTACAACCGCGTGCTGACGCGCTCGGTCTACGAGCTGACCGCCGAGGATCCGCAGACGACGACCGTCCGCTACACGCTGGAGACAACGCCCAAGTTCCTCTCCGACCGGCTCCAGGAGGCGTTCGGAGGGGGTGCCTGGATCCGGCGCAAGAGCACGCGCGGGCTGCGGCGGCTGCGCGCGATCCTCGAGCAGGGGCGGCGCCGCGGCCGTCGCGTGACGGTCTCGGGCGGTCCGCGCAAACCGGCTTCGGCCCACCGTTTTCGGCCGCCCGCCGGGCGCTGACAGCGCTCGCGCCTGGGAAAGAGGTAGAGTCCGGCGCCGACATGAAGCCCCGTCGCCTGGTCCCCACAGCACTGCTCGCCGCGCTCGCGCTCACCGGCGTGAGCGCCTGCGGCTCCACCACCGACGAGCACGTCGGCAGCTCGGAGGGCAGCTACGTCACCGCCGGCGAGCTCCAGTACCAGGTCCAGATCTCGCGCCAGCTGAACCCCGACAGTGCCGAGGACAGCGACTACGTGATCGGTCTGGCGCCGACCGTCAAGCTCGACAAGGGTGAGCAGTACTTCGCCGTCTTCATCCGCGCCTGGAACCGCTCGCACGACACGTCGCATGCGGCCTCGCGCTTCTACCTGACCGACACGACCGGCAAGCGCTACGACGCGATCCCGGTCGACACCGCGATCAACCGCGTCGCCTGGCGTGCCGACGACCTGAGCCCCGGCGGCCAGCTTCCCGCAGCCGGTTCGCTGGCCCGCGAGAACACGACCCAGGGTGGGCTCGTGCTGTTCAAGGTCCCCGTCGCCGCCTACGACTCACGGCCGCTCGAGTTCCATATCGAGCCGGACTCCGGCGCCGCGGCGATGGTCACGCTCGACGTCTGAGCACCGACCGGGACCGGCCCTCAGCGGCGCGGGCGCGTCGCCTTGAGAGCGGCGACGAGGACGCTGCGCGCCGCCGGTGCGGCGGTCGTGCCGCCGTGGCCGGATGCGACCAGCAGCACGGCGACCGCGACCCGCGGCACCGCTGCGTCGGCGGGTGCGTAGGCGGTGAACCAGGCGTCGGTGTTGGCCGGGTCGCCGGAGACCGGGCACTTGTCGGGGACCGCAGGGTCCGGCTCGCAGTTCGGGTCGACGGTGCGCAGCTCGGCGGTGCCGGTCTTGCCCGCGACCTTGACGCCGCTGATCGCGGCGGCGCCGCCGGTGCCGGCAGGGCCGACCACCGCCAGCATCATTCGCGCCACCTGCTTGGCGGTGCGCACACTGATCGCGCGGGTCGTCGGCGCCTGATGCCAGCGGCCGGCCTGGGCGGTGACTTGCGGCCGGCGGCCGCCGAGTCCGATCGTCGCCGCGACGATCGCCATCTCCAGCGCGCTCGAGAGCACCTTGCCCTGGCCGATCGCCGCCGACCCGACCGCCAGATCGTCGGTGCCGACCTCGGCCGCGGATGGGATCGTCGGTGTGGCGGCACCGGGCAGTGCGATCGCCGAGTTGAAGCCGAACGCCTCGGCTGTCTGGACGAGCCGTTCGGCGCCGAGCTTGGCCCCGAGCGGGGCGAAGACCGAGTTGCACGACTTGGCGAACGCGACGACCAGCGTGCCGCCGCAGTACTCGCCGAACGAGTTCTCGAGCTGGACGCCCGAGAGGGTCGCCGCCGTCTGCGGCGGGTAGACGGTGTCCGGTGTCGTCAGCCCGTGCTCGAGCGCGCCCGACACGGTGATGATCTTGAAGGTCGATCCGGGCGGCTGCAGGATCGAGAACGCGCCGCCGGCCGCGCCGAGGATCTCGCCGGTCGCGGGCGCCATCGCGACGATGCCGCCGGTGCGTCCGGCGAGCGCTGCGACCGCCGCGTTCTGGACGCTGAGCGCAATCGAGGTCCGGACCGGGGGAGAGGCGTGCGCGGCGCGCTCGGCGATCACGCGATCGCCGGAGCGCAGTGTGCCGCCGGGCGTGCCGCCGAGCTGCTCGTCGAAGATCCGCTCCAGCCCGTTGACGCCGACCTGTGTCTGTGCCGGGTAGCCGAGGTCGGCGTAATGGGCCTGTTGATCAGCCGGGATCGGCCCGAGCGAGCCGACGATGTCGGCGGCCGCCGGACCGCCGTTGCCGGTCCGTGTGGGCCCCTGCGCGAGGATCGTGCCGTCGCGCGCCAGCAGCGTTCCGCGCGGCGGCAGCGTCGTCGTTCTGGAAAGCGTCTCGCCCGGGCGCATCCGCGGGAACACCTGGTAGGGCTGCCAGTCGATGCGGAACTCGTCGCCCTCCCGTACGGTGGCCACGTCGACGTAGCCGCCGATCGGGCCGAACGCCTTCGTCGTGACCCCGACCGGCAGGCGCCAGCGGTGCTCGCCTCGCTTCTTCGGCGTGCCGATCACGAGCCGGATCGTCGTGGCGGTGCTCGCTGCCTGCTCGAAGGCGGCCGTGAACGCATCTGCGCCGACGTGTTTGCGGGTCGCCGCGCTCAGCTGCCGGTACATCGCCTTGTAGTCGCCCTGGCGCCAGCTCTGGGCGTAGCGGTCGACGGCGGCACGCTCGTCCGGACCGCGCGTCGTCAGCCACGCGATGAGCGCGACCGCGCAGGTGACGAGGCCGAGCGCAGCCAGCGCCACGAGCCGTCGCCGGCGAGCTGCATCCCTGCGTGCGGCGGTGGTCGAGGGCGGCATCGGAGCGGCCATCCTAGTGCGCCCAAAGGCAGAAGCCGAGCGGCTTCAGGTGGTTCTCAGACCCCGGAGATGCCGATCCAGCCGAACGAGTCGCCGGCCAGGAAGTATCCGGCGAAGACGCCCTCGGCGGTGTCTGCCGGGATCGTCCCCGGCATCTGGGCGCTGCCGCCGGCGGCGTTCAGGTTCGCGAGCACGCCGCGCGTGGGCTTCTCGCCGGCGTTGGCGAGGTTGACCGAGCAGAAGATCGCGCGTGAGCGCGGGCCGTCGATCTCGATCTCCGGGTCGGTCAGTGCCAGATCGATGTCGTGAGCCCGCCAGCGGAAGTTGACGCGTCCGCTGTAGGTCAGGCGGGCCTTGCCGCTGGCCGGGTCGCGCCAGCCGCCCTTGAACAGGTAGTGAAAGTCGTAGACGAGCGCCATCGTCGCCGGCGCGATCAGCCGCGGCGGATCCTGCGTCGCGCCGTCGGCGACCGAGGTTCCCTGACCGCCGTTGATGTAGCGGATGAACGAGTCGCGCACGTGCCAGGTCATCGGTGCGGTGGTCACGTCGACGGCGCCCGCCGGGCGCGCGAGCGGCGCGGGCCCGCCCGGGCAGCTGCCGCTCTGGCCGGCGGGTGGCGTCTGCGGGCGCGTCAGCACCAGCGTCGCGACGTACGTGCCCCAGATGTCGCTCGCGTGCCCGTATTCCTGGATCGTCCAGAACGTGAGCTGGTCCACCGGATCCAGCGTCGTGTAGCTGTAATCGGCCCAGCGATTGCGGCCATAGCTGTCAATGTTGTTCTGCGCGCCCGTGCCTTCCTTGAACTGCACCGGCGGTGCCATCTGCCCGGCCGGATCGCTCGCCAGCCGCCCGGTGTAGTAGCAGCCGGCATACTGGCTCGCGTTCGACCCGGTGAAGCCCATCACCGCGTCGCCCGCCTGGTTCACCATGATCGACGGGAAGTAGTAGTGCAGACTGCTGTCCGCCACATTCCCCCACTG
>CAZYMM010000006.1:23668-32414 GCA_964648515.1 uncultured Conexibacter sp. | reverse complement strand
GGTGCTTCTCGAGCGCCCAGATGCCGTTGTTGCCCATCACGCCGACGACGTTCACACCGTGGCGCACAAGCGTGTCGTACTCCATGCCCGCGAAGCCGAAAGCTCCGTCGCCGTGAAGGATCACAACCTGGCGGTCCGGGTAGGCAAGCTTGGCGGCCAGCGCGTAGCCAGGGCCGGTGCCCAGGCAGCCGAACGGGCCCGGGTCCATCCAGGATCCCGGTTCGTAGGTGTCGATCACGCGGCCGGCGTAGGAGACGAAGTCACCGCCGTCGCCGATCACGATCGCGTCACGGTCGAGCATCTGGGCGAGCTCGTGGTAGAGGCGCATCGGGTGCAACGGTGCCCGGTCGTCGGTCAGCTCGGCCTGCTCGGCAGCTCGCGCCTGCGTCTCCGTCTCGCGCAGCGAGGCGACCCAGTCCGCGGTGTCGTGGCCGTCGCCGGTCAGCGCAGACAGCGTCGCCGCGATACCGCCGTAGAGCTCGTGCTCGGGCTTGCGCGGATGCGGGCGCTCAGGCGCCGCACGGTCGATGTAGATGATCTTCGCGTCCTCACCGATCGAGCCACCGAAGCCGAGGCGGAAGTCCATCGGCACGCCGACGACGAGCACGACGTCCGCGCCCTTCAGCGCCGCCGAGCGCGCGCGGCTGAAGAACAGCTCGTGATCGGCCGGCAGGCATCCCCGCGCCTGGCCGTTGAGACAGACGGGGATGCCGCGACGCTCGCTGAGCTCGCGCAGCGCGTGCTCGCCGTGGGCCCAGTAGAGGTTGGTACCGGCCATGATCGCCGGCCGCTGCGCACCGTCGAGCAGCGCGCGCGCCGCCTCGACGCCGCCGGCGACCGGCTCGGAGAGCGGGTCGTGGAGCGCTCCGCCGGTGCCGCCGTCGGCGCCCTCGCTGAAGACGATGTCCATCGGGAAGTCGGCGAAGACGGGGCCCGAGTGCGGCTCCATCGCAACGCGCAGGAGGTCGTCGGTCAGGGCCGGGATCGCGTCAGGCGATTCCGCGGTCCGCGCCATCTTGGTCAGCGGCGCAACGAACGGGACGTGGTCGATCTCCTGCAGCGAGCCCGAACCCCAGCGCATCGCCGGCGCACGGCCTCCGAGCACGACCACCGGCGAGTGCGACATCTGCGCCGAGCCGAGCGCGCTGATGCCGTTCGTCACGCCGGGCCCGGCGGTCAGTGCCGCGACGCCCGGCTGCCGCGTCGCCTTGGCCCAGCCCTCGGCGGCGAACGCAGCAGTCTGCTCGTGACGGACGTCGACGATCTCGATGCCCTCTTCGCGACAGCCGTCGTAGATCGAGAAGATGTGCCCACCCGAAAGCGTGAACAGCTTCGTCACGCCGTGTGCGCGCAGCCGTCGCGCGATCAGGCGCCCGCCATGGAACCTGTCCCCCGTATCGCTCATGCACTCATTGTACGACGGCGTTCGCAGTTCTGGGTTTGCGCGCAGACAGAACTTGCATACTAGTCGTCATGAAGCGATAGGCTGATCGTGACGGCAACTACCGCAGGAGAGATGCGCCGTGAACGCCACAACAACCGAGACAACAGTCGTGACCACGATCCTCGAACGCCGCGAGTTCATCGGCTTCGCGCTCGAAGACGAGGTCTCCTACCCGGTCATGGCATCGAGCGCCATGACGCTGTTCGAGGACGATCAGGAGGCTTTCGACGAGATCATCCTCGACAGCCTCATCCACGTCTGATCGTCGCGGCACCTTCCTGGGCGGCCACCCGCCAGATCACCCGGGTGGCCGCCCGACTCGTCTCCGGGACGCCGAAACTCCATCGCGATCCCATTGTTCATCCATGGAACCATCGTTTAGAGCATGGACTTTCGGGCGCTCGTCGGAGTAGGATGAACTCGATGTCCCGTCCCGGCCGCAGCCGGGTCTCTGCCCAGCCACGGAGTCGTTCAGATGCCTTCCGCACCACCACCCAAGCGCCACCCCTACAACCAGTGGGCACCGGACGCTCGTGCGCTTGATCTGGTCGGCGACAAGTGGACGCTGCTGATCGTCCGCGACCTCGTCTCCGGGCCGCGGCGCTTCGTCGAACTGCAGCGCGTGCTACCGGGGATCTCGACCGAGCAGCTGCGCTCGCGCCTCAACCGCATGGTCAACGACGGGCTGCTCACGCGCCAGCGCTACCGCGAGGTGCCGCCGCGCGTCGACTACGAGCTGACCGAGCGCGCACGCGACCTGATGCCGGTGGTCGGCGCGCTGGCGCGCTGGGGATCGCGCTGGGCGTGGTCGGCGCCGAACGCCGACGAGGCGATCGACATCGGCGCCTTCCTGCGCACCGCCCCGGGCCTGACGATGCCCGTCGGATTGCACGGGCTGATCGAGGCGGCCGTCGTCCGCGGCGACGAGGTCAAGCACTACGCGCTGACGATCGACGACGGTCAGCTCGAGATCGCCGAGCGCGCCGCGCCCGAGGCCGACGCCCGCATCAGCGGCCCGGAGCGGGCCTGGATCGAGGCGCTCGGCCCCGACGCGTCGTACACCGAACTCGAGATCTTCGGCGACTCGGCGCTTGCCGAGACGCTGCTCGCAGCGCTGGCCAACGAGTCGGTCCGCGCCGCAGCCGTCATCTGAGCGGCCCCGCCGGCGCCCCCGGATCACATACCCGGAGGGGGATTCGAACCCCCATGCCCGATTGGGCAGCCGGGTTTAAGCCGGCCGTGTCTGACCAATTCCACCATCCGGGCGCACGGCACAGTCTCGCAAAGCTATGAGAGCCGGGTGCTGCTGGGCCGCGCCGCTGCGACACTCGATCCACGGCAGCGCAACTTTCCGCCTGCCGAGACGTTGTAGACCGATCGGCCCGAAACGGGCCCACGACCGCATGGCGTTCACCGAGACCCTCAGCCACAAGCCCTCCACCAACGGCCACCGCGGCCCCTCACGCCTGCTGCGACTGCAGAGCGACGAGCGTCTCGTCGCCCAGACTAGGCGCGGCAACGACGCCGCCTACGAGACCCTCGTCGCCCGCTACCAGCCGCGGCTGCTCACCTTCTGCAGCAACATGCTGCGCTCCCGCGAGGACGCCGAGGACGTGCTCCAGGAGGTGTTCGCCTCCGCCTACGGCGCGATGGTCGCCGACGACCGCCCGCTCAACGTGCGTCCCTGGCTCTACCGGATCGCCCGCAACCGCTCGCTCAACCATCTGCGCCGGCAGACCGCGATCGGTGTCGACTCGATGGACGTCCACTTCGCCGACGGCGGCGTCAGCACGGCCGAGCGTGCGATCGAGCGCGAAGAGTTCCGCGCGCTGCTCGGCGACGTCCACGCGCTCGCCGAGCAGCAGCGCGCGGCGCTGCTGCTGCGCGAGATCGAGGGCCTCTCCTACGACCAGATCGCGGAGGTGCTCGAGACGACGGTGCCGGCCGTCAAGTCGCTGCTGGTGCGTGCCCGCGTCGGTCTCGCCGAGGCCGCCGAGGCACGCCGGCTGACCTGCGACGAGGTTCGCCTCGAGCTCGGCCAGTGGGCGGAGGGCCTGCAGAAGATCTCGCCACCGGTGCGCAGGCACATCAAGGACTGCGAGCGCTGCGGGACATTCAAGGCCCAGCTCAAGGACAACAACAAGGTCCTCGCCGCGCTGTTCCCGCTCGGTCCGATCCTGCTGCTGCAGAAACTGATCGCCGGCCACGCGATCGGCCACGCGACCGGCCTCGGTGCCGGTGCCGGGGCGAGCGCTGGAACCGGCGCTGCCGCGACCGGAGGCAGCGGCAGCCTGTTCACGATCGGGCTGACCGCGGGAGCGGGCAAGGCGGTCGCGACGGTCGCGACGGTCGCGATCGTCGCCGGCGGGGCGGCCGAGGTCGAGCAGATCGTCAAGCCGGCCAAGCACCACACTGCACCGGCCGCCGTTGCTGCCGTCCGCAGTGCGAGCAACACAAACGCCTATGTGGCACCGGCACCGGCGCCGGCCGTGCCTGCCCCCACCGCGTCGGCGCCGCCTCAGAAGCAGCGGCCGGTCACCGTCCGGGCAGCCGCCGCATCAACCGTCTCGACGCCGACGACGCCGACCGTTCCGCCGCCGGCCGCGGCGACCACCCCGACGGCCCCGGCGCCCGTGCTGGTCACAAGCACCGAGCCGGTAACGACCGCACAGGCGCCCGAGGGCGGCGAGATCGAGCAGCAGTACAGCTCGACGACGCTGACGACCGTGCAGGTCCGGCCGCCCGCCCCGGGTCTCGGTCCGGTCCCTGCGGCCGGTCTCGGTCCGGCCCCTGCGGCCGCCACCACTGTGACGACCGGCGGCCCGGCCACCACGCCGGACTTGACGACGCCTACGGCGACGGTGCCCGTCACGCCGACCACCCCGGTCGTACCGCCCGTGCCGACCACAACCGCTCCCGCCCCCGGCGCTCAACCCACGTCGCCCTAGGACGCAACCGGCCGGCACTCAGGGCGTCTCAGTTCCGAACCGGAACGAGCGCAGCGAGACCTTCAGCGGCCCTGTTCGCCCGACCATGTCCGGGTTGGTGACAGCCGGGCTCGCGTCCGCCTCGAGCGCGATCGTCACGCCCGAGCGGCTCGTCGCATCGACCGGCAGGAACAGCTGCTGGCCGTAGCGACGTCGCCCACCCTGGGCCCGCACGATGTAGGTGAACCCGTAGCCCTGGATCGCGTTGATGTTGGCGCGGCCCTCGCCGCGAAGCTGGAACCCGGGCCGGCCTGCCGCCAGCTCGCGCTCGATCCCGGTCGCGTACAGCGGCAGGATCCCGGCAACGTCACCGCGGAACGGCGGCAATCGCAGCTCGGATACCGACAGCCATTGGTCGCGGTCGGCCAGCCGCACGATCTCGCCCCGCAACGGTGTGCGGCGCGTGAACGGGCTCTGGTAACCGATGTTGAATGCCACCGGCCTGGCGACGATGATCCGTGTCAGCGGATCGCTGTGAGAACGCGCCCAGAGCGCGGCGACGACGGCGACCGCCGACAGCGCGAGCGCAACGACGCCGAGGCGCAGCACGCGCGGCCACGATGCCAGCAGCTCCGGCAGCGCCGGCCCGAACTCGGGTCGCACCACGGACCGCGCCATCGACCGTCAGCCGCCGATCGCGAACAACGCTTCGAGGTCGTGGTCGGAGAAGGCCTCGAAGGCGACCATCGTCTGCGTGCGCTGGACGCCTGAGATCCCTGCCAGCTCACCGGCGATCGTCTTCGCCAGCTGCTCGTGGCGGCGGACACGAACGATCGCGACGAAGTCCCACTCGCCGGTCACCGAGTAGACCTCGGTGACACCGTCGATCGATGCGACCTGGCCGCCGAGCGTCAGCAGCGCGCCGCGCTCGGCCTCGATCAGGACGATCGCAGTCGTCACAGCTCGATCCCCGCCCCGGGATCGAGCACGTCCACGCGTGCGTGCCCCGCCGCCTCGACGTCGGCCTTGAACGCCGCAGCGTCCGTCTCGATCGGCGGGAACGTGTTGTAGTGGCACGGGATCACGCGCGGCGCGCCGGCAAGCTCGCAGGCGACGACGGCATCATGCCTGTCCATCGTGAAGTGGCCACCGATCGGCACGATCGCAACATCGATCGGTGAGCGCCGCGCCGGCAGCGCGAGATCGGAGAACAGCGCCGTGTCCCCGAGGTGGTAGACGGTCACGCCGCCGAACTCGACGACCAGCCCGGCGGGCGTGTTGACCGTGCCGCCGGGGGTCGTCGACGTATGCCAAGCGGGGGTCAGCCGGACCTTGACCCAGCCGAGGTCGACGGTTCCGCCGATGTTGGGGTTCGACACGTTCGCCAGTCCGGCTGCAGTCAGTTCGGCGGCGATCTCGACGATCGCGACGACGCTCGCGCCGGTCCGCTGCGCGATCGCGACCGTGTCACCGAGATGGTCCTCGTGGCCGTGGGTCAGGAAGATCGCGTCGGCGGCGATCTCGTCGGCGCTCACCGCCGCCTTCGGGTTTCCGGTCAGGAACGGATCGATCAGGACCGTCCTGCCATCGTGTTCGAGCGCGAAGGCCGAATGGCCGAGATAGCGGATCTTCATCGTCATGTCCTTGTCGAAGAGGTGGCCGAACGGCCCACATCGACACTAGCGCCGGACGGTCCCGCGCGACAGGCCGAGGCCGGCAACGATACCCCCGGCCATTCCGGCGACCGTCGCGACCGGGTCGGCCTCGCGCACGACAAGCGTCAGCGACAACACTGCGACCGCGAGGATTGCGGTGCCGAGCAGATCACCGTCGTAGTCGTGGCCGCGGCGCGCACGCTCGATGTCCGGCACCGCCCACGCCGCGAGCAGGCCGATCGCGGCCCCCGGCGCACCGAGCAGGACGACCTGGGGCGCGACGGCCATCGCGAACGCCGACGCGCCGCTGGCGCAGAACGCGAACAGTACGAGCACCAGCAGCGGCCCGTGCCGGCGTTCGAGCAGCCACCCGAAGATCGCGACCGGCACCAGCACCGCGAGCTGGTACCAGACGTTGACGTAGGTGAACGGCGCCCAGACGAGGCGCTGCCACTCACCGCCGAGAATCCCGAGCGGCTCGATCACGACCCGCACGACCAGCAGCCCGAGCAGCGACAACGCGACGATCACGATCGTCGCCCACGGCCTGCCACTCGGTACCCGGGCCGGCCGCCGGCGCTGCTGCGGCCCCCTCCCGGCCGGATGATCGAGCTTCGGCGCGCGCTTGCGTACACGGGCTCCGCAGTACGGGCACTCGGTGACGTACGGGCTGACCTCCGACCCGCACGACGGACAGACGACGAACAGCTCCGGGCGGTCGCTCATCCCTCCGAGCCGCCGCCGGTGACGTCGACGATCGCGCCGATCACCTCACGCAGGTCGTGGTTGGCCTCGTAGACGACACGCTGGCGGTGCGCTCCGTTGCCACGCGAGAGCAAGTCCCGCACCGCATCGAGATAGTCGGCGGAGCGCAGGTCCTGGGCGTGCTCACGCAGACGGTCGAGCAGACGGTAGCTGAGCGTTCGCGTCTGGACGCGGTCGGCCGAGGGCAGATCGACGAGCTCGCCGTCGAGGCCGTGCCGTGCCGCCAGCCAGCGGTTCTCGTCGAGCATCTGCCAGGAGTGGTCGGCGAGCGGCGATCCGGCATCGAACTGCTCGGCCAGCTCCTTGACCATCGCCTGGATCAGCGCTGCCAGACCGATCGTGTGCTCGACGCGGGTCTGGGCGTCACAGGCTCGGATCTCGACCGTGCCGAGCTTGGGGTGCGGGCGCACGTCGTACCAGAGGTAGGTGTAGTCGACGATCGTGCCGCTGCGGACCATGAACTCGATCTGACGCTCGAACGCCTCCCAACTGCCGTAGCTGGGAGGGATCCCCACGCGCGGAAACTGCCGGAAGACCGGCATCCGCGAGGACGCCATCCCGGTCAGATCACCGCGCCAGAACGGCGAGTTCGCCGACAGCGCGAGCAGCACCGGCAGATGGACGCGCATCCCGTCGGCGACGTAGACGGCCTTGTCGGGATCGTCGATGCCGACATGAACGTGGAGGCCGAAGATCAGCTCCTGCCGGGCGACGAACCGCAGCGCGGAGATCAGCTCGCGGTAGCGCTGGCGCGCGGCGATCCGCTGGTCCTCCCAGAGCGCAAACGGATGGGTGCCGGCCGACCCCAGCGCGTAGCCGTGACGGCCGGCAAGCCGGCAGACCGATTCGCGCAGGCGGCGCAGATCGGCGTCGGCGGCGGTGATGTCGGCGCACGGCTCGGTCGCGATCTCCAGCACCGACTCCATCAGCTCGGGCTTGATCTGACCGTCGGGCGCGACCGCGAGCAGCTCCTCGATCGCGTTGACGAGCTCGTGGGTCTCGGCGTCCACGATCATCAGCTCTTCCTCGATGCCGATCGTGAAGCTCGTCCCGTGGAAGTTGTGCTCCATCTGCGCGCGAGACTATCGCGGGGGCTGGCAGCGCACCCGGCCCGCGATGGCGCCGCCGCCCGTACCCTGACGCTGTGCGTGCGCTTCTTGCTCTGCTCCTGGCCTGCTCGGCCGTCGCCGGCGGCGGCTGTGCGTTGCCCGGCGAGGTCAGGCACGCGGCGCCGGCGGGCGCCGCATCGCAGCCGCAGCCGGCCCAGGTCCTGCGCGTGGTCGACGGCGACACGATCATCGCCCGCGTCGCGGGCCGGCGCGAGCGCATCCGCTACATCGGCATCGACACGCCGGAGTCGGTCAAGCCGGACACTCCGGTCCAGTGCTTCGCGCTGGCGGCGAGCAGGCGCAACAAGCGACTGATCGGCGGACGGAAGGTGACGCTGCGCTTCGACGTCGAGCGGCGCGACCGCTACGGGCGGCTGCTGGCCTACGTGTACCGCGATCCGGACGGGCTGTTCGTCAACGCCGACCTGGTGCGCGGCGGCTACGCGGTGCCGATGACGATCCCGCCCAACGTGCGCCACGCGGACGAGTTCGTGCGGCTGGCCCGTGAGGCGCGCCGCGCCGGCCGCGGGCTCTGGTCGGCCTGCCGATAGCCTCTGTCGACGTGAAGATGCGTCAGAGCCTCGCGCAGTTCGAGCGGGCGTTCACCGAGCAGATCGCGGCCCAGGAGGACAAGGCCGACGACATCCAGCGACAGGTCGAACGGCGCTCGCGGCTACGTGAGCGCGACCGTATCCACAAGGCCGGGCGCTGGCGCTTCTGGGCGCTGATCCTGATGCTCGCGGCGACCGCGGTGCTGGTCACGATCGCGATGTTTCAGACGTTGTATTGGGTCATGGGTTGATCGCTGGGTGCGGGCGGCTTCGCCGCCCGCACCCAGCGATCAAC
>CAZYMM010000006.1:0-23568 GCA_964648515.1 uncultured Conexibacter sp. | reverse complement strand
GGGGTTCCGCAAAGCGGAACCCCCGCCCACGACAAGGCCCACACACCTGCGACAGACCACGGCGAGGTCGCCGCAGACCGAGCAGCTACTGCGCGCTGAGGCGCGCGAGCTCGACCTCGACCTCGGCCGTAGCCGTCAGCGGATCGACGACCGGTTCCGCTACGCGCTCGCGCACGATCTCGGCGTAGACCTCCTCGCGGTAGACCGGGATCTCACGCGGTGCCTGGATCCCGATCCGGACCTTGTCGCCAATCACAGACAAGACCGTCACCTCGATCTCGTCGCCGATCAGGACTGTCTGGTTGGTCTTACGTGTGAGGACGAGCATCTGCCGCTCCGTGGGTCGTCGAGCCGGGCCATCCTCGCAGGGCCGCCGCCCCGGTGCAACCGTGCTCGCTGAGCGCGGACGGGGACCCATTCACTAGCATTGCCGCCCTGCCATGGCACGCCGCTCGCTGAAGCCCCAGCTCAACCAGATCCGGACGTGGGTCCGCCAGGGCCGGACGGACGCCTGGATCGCCCACCAACTCGAAGTCACCGTCCAGCAGATCGACGCCTTCAAACGCGAGAACGAGCTCGTGCCCGACGCCGAGAACGGTGCCGACGGCGCCGCCCACACGGAGCTCGACCTGCGGGCCGAGGATGACGCGCAGATCGCGGCCGAACTCGAGGCCGAGGCCGCGCGCCGCGCGGAGGAGGAGGCCGAGGCGGCACGTCAGGCGGAGGAGGAGGCCGCACGCCGCGCCGAGGAGGAGCCGGAGGGCACAGAGACGACCGACGACGAGCAGGCCAAGCCGCGCCGGCGCGGCCGGCGCGGCGGGCGCGGGCGCGGCCGCCGCAGCGGTCCCGTCAGCTTCGAGGCCACCTTCGATCACGGCGAGGACGGCTACGGGCTCTGGCTCGATCCTGCGATCGCCGACGAGGCGCTCTACGCCGAGCACTGGTCGGGCAACCGTGACGTCGTCGTGACGCTCGAGGCCGATCAGATCGTGATCCGCCGCGCCGGTGACGATGCCGGCGACGACGACTGAGCGGCCGGGCGCCTGAGCGGTACCCGGTGCCCACGCCCGGCACGCACCCGGCTCTCGCACCGCCACCGGCCCGGGGATCGTGAGCACAGAGCTTGCACTGGCGGCGTGGCGTGAGGGCGAACGCGTGCTCGCCGGCATCCCGCCTGAACTGCACGCGCTCGCCGACACGATCATCGAGGCGACCACCGCCGAGCTGCGCCGCCGGCTCGGCGGCCCATTCACCGTTGCCGAGCTGGCCGGACTCTACGATCGTGACGGGACCGCCTGGTGCACCGACCTGGCCGCACGGATCGCTCCCGACCGGCCGCAGCTGTGGGATCCGCGGATCGCTGCCGACGCCGCGTTCTCCCGCTACGCCCGCGCGGCCTCCGACTACGCCGGCGGCCGCGTGCTGCCGGCTTGAGAGGTTCGACCGGCCGGTCAGTCTGCCGGCAGCCCGTCGATCACGTACGGGCGCTCACCGGGCAGCACCTTGCCGAGCCGCCGCGCCTCACGCTCGAGCGTGACCGGGTTGTTGAGCGTGTTGCGCTGGCGGATCAGACGCTGGTGCTCGCGCTGCAGCTGCTGAAGCTGCTGATCACGGCGGCCGGATTCGCGCATCGACTCCATCAGCCCGACCGCGGGGCCGATATAGAGGATCACGACGACGACCGCGACGGCGAGCAGGCCGACGCGGCCGACCCGATCCCAACGGACCTTGGGGGCACCACCGCCCGGGACGGCCCGCGGACGTGCCGCCGGCGCCGGACGACGGGCGCCGCTGGAGGCACGTGCTGCTGACGAGCGGGCGGCGGCCATCAGCACGACGCTTCTCTCCCGGAGCGTCGTCTCCTGCCGCTGCAAGCGGTCCTCCACCGCCGCGGACTCCAGCAGAGCCCGCGGACGACACATCCCGCAGGTCGAGTGGCGTCCCAATGCCCGCCCAGCGATAGTTGCACGCCACTCGACCGGAAGGGCGAGCGCGAGGGGCCCTACGCGCGGGCGAAGATCGAGCGGCCCGGGAACTCGGCCCCGGCGCCCAGCGCCTCCTCGATCCGCAGCAGCTGGTTGTACTTCGCGACGCGATCGGAGCGTGACGGCGCGCCGGTCTTGATCTGACCGCAGCCGGTCGCGACCGCAAGGTCGGCGATCGTGACGTCCTCGGTCTCCCCCGAGCGATGGCTCATCACGGCCGTGTAGCCGCTCTTGCGGGCCAGGTCGATCGCGGCGATCGTCTCAGTCAGCGTGCCGATCTGGTTGACCTTGATCAGGATCGAGTTCGCAACGCCGCTGTCGATGCCGCGCTGCAGCCGCTCGACGTTGGTCACGAACAGGTCGTCGCCGACGAGCTGCACCCGGTCGCCGATCGCGTCGGTCAGCACCTTCCAGCCGTCCCAGTCCTCCTCGTCCATGCCGTCCTCGATCGAGACGATCGGGTAGCGGCCGGCCATCTCCCCCCAATAGGCCGCGAGCTCCTCGCTCGACAGCCGCCGACCCTCGTGCTGCAGGTCGTAGAGGTCGCCGTCGCGGATCTCGGAGGTCGCGGGGTCGAGCGCGATCGCGATCTGCTCACCGGGCGTGTAGCCGGCAGCCTCGATCGCGCTGATCAGCATCTGCAGCGCGGCCTCGTTGGAGGCCAGGTCGGGTGCGAAGCCGCCCTCGTCACCGCCGCCGGTGCCGAGCCCGCGCTCGCCGAGCGTGCGCTTGAGCTGGTGGAAGACCTCGGCGCCCCAGCGCAGGCACTCCGAGAACGAGCTCGCGCCGACCGGCATGATCATGAACTCCTGGAAGTCGACCGAGTTGTCGGCGTGGGCGCCGCCGTTGAGCACGTTCATCATCGGCACCGGCAGGATCCGTGCGCTCTCGCCGCCCAGGTAGCGCCAGAGCGGATGGCCGGAGTGCGCGGCCGCCGCCTGCGCCGACGCCAGCGAGACACCGAGAATCGCGTTGGCCCCGAGCCGGTTCTTGTTCGGCGTGCCGTCGAGCGCGATCAGAGCCTGGTCGAGGGCGGCCTGATCCTCGGCGTCGAGCCCCCGGACCGTCTCGCTGATCTCACCGTTGACGTTGGCGACCGCGTGCGTGACGGCCTTGCCGCCGTAGTCAGGGCCGCCGTCGCGCAGCTCGGTCGCCTCGAACTCGCCGGTCGACGCGCCCGACGGGACCGCCGCGCGGCCGCGTGCGCCAGAGGCGAGCGTCACGTCGACTTCCACGGTCGGGTTACCGCGGGAGTCGAGGATCTGACGGGCGTGGACCGAAGCGATCGTGCTCATCCCGCAACCGTAGCGGGCGCCCGCCGCGGCCTCGTTGCAGGTCGAGTGGCGTTCCACCCCCCGCTCAGCGATAGTTGAACGCCACTCGACAGGTCAGTGGGTGAGGGCGGCGCGGGCGTAGCAGGCGAGCCGCTCATCGGCCGACAGCTCGGCCCAGTCTGTGCCGGCGGCCGACGCGAGCGCCTCCGCCCGCTCGACACGGGCACGGAAGCGCTCCGACGATGACCGCAGCGCCAGCTCCGGGTCGACCTTCAGCCGCCGCGCGACGTTGACGGCCGCGAACAGCAGGTCGCCGACCGCCGCGAACGCGTGCTCGCGCTCGCTGCCACGGGCGCCGGGCTCGGGATCGAGCGCCCGCAGCGACTCGACCTGCGCTTCCAGCGCCTCATAGGGCACGCCGTCGACGTCCAGACCGCTCGATGCCGCACGCCGCTGGACCTTGCGCGCCAGCAGCAGCGCCGGCAGGTTCTCCGGCACCTCGCCGAAGATCCCCGGCTCGCGTCCCGGTTCAGTGGACTTGACCTGATCCCACTGTGCGAGCACGGCGGCGGCGTCGGCGCAGGCGGCGTCACCGAAGACGTGCGGATGACGGCTGACCAGCTTGTCGTGGCAATGATCGGCGACCTGCGCCAGCGAACCGGCCCCACGCTCCTCCAGCAGCAGGCTCAGGAAGTGCACCTGGAAGAGCACGTCGCCGAGCTCGTCGAGCAGCCGCCGGTCGTCGCCGCCGGTCGCGGCGTCAGCCAGCTCATAGGCTTCCTCGACGGTGTGCGGGACGATCGAGCGCTCATCCTGCTCACGATCCCACGGACACTCGCGCCGCAGCCGCCGCGTGATCTCGTCGAGGCGCGCGACGGCTTCAGCGGCCGTGCGCGCGCCGTCGGACACCGTCTAGCCCTGCGGCGACGAGACCGTCGTCGTCGTGCCCGACTTCGGCTTCGGCGCGTTCTTGCAGCGGTCGGGGAGGATGAAGCCCTTCGCGCACTCGGTCCGGTTCTTCCACTTCTTCTGGAACTCGGTCGCCCAGTTCTGCATCACCTTCTGCTGCGACTGGCTCTCGAGCTGCTGCTTGATCATCGCCTTGACCTGCGCGAGCGGCTGCGTCGAGGCCGGCGTGATCTTCGTGACCTGGAAGATGTAGTCGCCGAACTGCGTCTTGACCGGGCCGACGATCTGACCCTTCTTGGCGCTGAAGGTCGCCTCGTCGAGGGTCTTCTCCTGCTGACCCTGGGCCACGTTGTCGACGACACCGCCGTTGTTCTTGGTCGCGGCGTCGATCGAGAACTTCTTCGCCACCGTCTTCCAGTCCTGACCCGACTTGAGCGCCTTGAGCGCCGCCTCGGCCTGGGCCCGGTTCTTGGTCATGACGATCCGCATCGAGCGCTGCTCGGGCTGGGTGAACTGCTTCTTGTTCTTGTTGTAGTAGTCGTCGACCTGCTTGTCGCCGACCTTGGCCGACTTCTTCATGACCTGCGCCTGGATCTTGTCGAACAGCAGCTTGGACTTGACCTGAAACAGCAGATCCTTGGTCGTGTAGCCCGACGACTCGAGGAACTTGTTGTAGGCCTCGACGGTGGGGAAGTTCTGGCGGCGCTGGATGTCGAACTGCTTCTTGACCTCCTTGTCGGAGATCTTGATGCCGCGATCGGCCGCCTCGCCCTGGATCCAGGCACCCTGGATCAGATAGGTCTCCACCTGCTGGCGGATGTTCTCGTACTGCTGCTTGCACTGCTGCTTGAGCGTCGCGTCGCTCGGGCGCGGCTGGCCCTTCTTGGGCTCCGCCTGGTTCTTCTTCAGGAACGCGATGCACTTGGTGAAGTCCGGCGGATCGGGAACAGGCACCTTCTGGCCCGGAACCTGACTCGACTGCTGAGCGGCGATCGGCAGGAAGTGATCAAGCTCGGCCTTCTTGATGTTGTCGCCGCCGATCGAGACGAACGAGTTCGAGTCGACGCCGCCGCCACAGGCGGAGACACCGGCGAGAAGGAGCACGGCGGCGCTGAGCAGCGCAAGAACACGGAAAGCGGTCTTCATGACCGCGCGCAAGCTAGCAGGGCGATCCTCAAGATCCGGTGAGATCACGCACCGGGTGCCGCTCCGGCAGCTGCCGGAGTTTCGGCCGCAACCACCGCCAGCAGAGCGTCGGCGGCGGCTACCACGCGCGTGAAACGCCCGGGAGCGTCCTTGGGCACGCGGAACGAGACCTGTGAGCGCCCCGGCTCGATCGTGACGGCGTCGATCCGCTCGCGCAGGTCGGCAGCCTGCTCGTCGCTCAGCTCGACCGGCGTCACGCTGAGCAGATCGCCACGGAAGCTGACGGCGCGGGCGCCGGCCTCACCGAGCTTGATCCGTGCCTGCTGCAGCGCGAGCAGGTTCAGCAGCGGCTCGGGCGGCTCACCGAAGCGGTCTGCGAGCTCGGTCCGCAGCGCCTGCAGATCGCTGACCTCCGCGGCGCCCGCGATCCGCCGGTGGATCTCGATCTTGGCCTGCTCATAGGCGATGTAGTCGGCCGGGATGTAGGCATCGACCGAGACGTCGAGCCGGACCGGCTCGCGCTGCTCGGCGGCGGCACCGTCCGACGCCTGCGCCTCGGCGACCGCCTCGTCGAGCATCTGCAGGTAGAGCTCGAAGCCGAGTGCGGCGACATGACCGGACTGCTCGTCACCGAGCAGGTTGCCGGCGCCCCGGATCTCGAGGTCGCGCATCGCGATCTTGAAGCCGGCGCCGAGCTCGGTGTGGTCGGACAGCGCCGACAACCGCTTCATCGCCTCCTCGGTCAGCGCCGCCTGGGCCGGGTAGAGCAGATACGCGTAGGCGCGTTCAGACGAGCGGCCGACCCGACCGCGCAGCTGGTAGAGCTGGGCGAGGCCGAACAGGTCCGCCCGCTCGACGATCAGCGTGTTGGCCTGCGGGATGTCGATCCCCGACTCGATGATCGAGGTCGCGACCAGCACGTCGGCCTCCCCGCGCAGGAAGCCGAGCATCCGCCGTTCGAGCTCCTGCTCGTCGAGCTGCCCGTGGGCGACCTCGAAGCGCACGCCCGGGCAGAGCCCGCGCAGCCGCTCGGCGGTCTCGTCGATCGACTCGACGCGGTTGTGGACGAAGAACGCCTGGCCGCCGCGGTCGTGCTCCCGGATGATCGCCTGCTTGACGAGCTGCTCGTCGTACTCGCCGACGTAGGTCTTGACCGGCCGGCGGCCCTCAGGCGGCGTCTCGATCACGCTGATGTCGCGGACACCGGTCATCGACATCTGCAGCGTGCGCGGGATCGGCGTCGCCGACATCGCGATCACGTCGACCTTGAGCTTCAGCTGGCGCAGCAGCTCCTTTTGCTTGACGCCGAAGCGCTGCTCCTCGTCGACGATGATCAGCCCGATCTCCTTGCCGCGCAGGTCGCGCCCGAGCAGGCGGTGGGTGCCGATCAGGATGTCGGTGCGACCTTCGTTGAAAGCCGCGATCGCCTCACGCTGCTCCTTGGGCGTGCGGAAGCGACTGACGTGGTCGACGGTGAACGGATAGTCGGCGAGACGCTCGCGGAAGGTGCCGAAGTGCTGCTGGGCAAGGATCGTGGTCGGTGCCAGCACGAGTACCTGGCGGCCGTCATCGGCCGACTTGAATGCTGCCCGCAGTGCGACCTCGGTCTTGCCGTACCCGACATCGCCGCAGATCAGCCGGTCCATCGGTTCGGCGCGCTCCATGTCGGCCTTGACATGCTCGATCGCCTCACGCTGATCGGCGGTCTCGGTGTAGGGGAACCGGGCCTCGAACTCGCGCTGCCAGTCGGAGTCCTGCGGAAACTCGTGACCGCTGCGCCTGCGGCGCTCGGCGTAGAGGTTCAGAAGCTCGCCGGCAAGCTCCTGCGCCGCGCGACGAGCCCTTGCCTTGAGTGTCTCCCAGCTCTTGCCGCCGAGCTTCGAGAGCGTCGGCACGGCGCCCCCGGCGCCCCCGGCGCCGAGGTAGCGGCTGATCCGCGCCAGCTGATCGACCGGCAGGAAGACCTTGTCGTCGCCCGCGTACTCGAGGTGCAGGTAGTCGCGCGTGACGCCGGCGACGGTCTTGGTCTCGAACCCCTCAAAGCGGGCGATGCCGTGATCCTCGTGGACGACGTGCTCACCGGTGCGCAGGTCGGTGAACGAGCGCAGCGCGCCGCGCCTGCGCGCCGGCGCCCGCTCACCGCGACGGCGGTGAAAGAGCCGGTGCTCGGGGATGACGGCGACACGTGCGCCGGCCGCGACAAACCCGTGTCGCAGAGCGGCGACCGCGAACAGCAGCTCGCCACCGGCCGCTTCGGAGACCGGCTCCTCCCCCAACCAATGCGCCCTCAGCCGGGCGAGGTTGTAGGCGGTCCGCTCGCCGGCACCGCGTTGCGGCCAGGTGACGACCGTGCGATAGCCGGAGCGCAACAGCTTCTCGAGCTGGGGTTCGGCCTCGCGCAGCGAGCGTGCGGCGAGCTCGGCGCTCTGCGCCCGCAGCTCGACCGGCTGGCCGGACTCGAGCGCGCTGAGACGCAGCTCGGCACGCTCGGCGAGCGTCGCGACGACCGTCCCCGGAGCTACGTAGAGATGGCGCGCATCGGCATCGTGGAACGCGGCGGTCACGTCCTCCCAGTGGTCACGGAGCGCGGGCTCGAGCTCGGCCTCCTCTGCAACCACCATCACCGTGTCTGTGGGCAGCAGCTCCAGGAACGCGCGGAAGCGATCGACGGGCAGCAGCTCGGCCACATCGGGCCGCTCCTCCTCCGCAGCGAGCAGCAGATCGCCGCGATGCTCCAGCGCCAGCTCAGCGGCGGGCGCGATCTCGATCTGCTCAAGCTCGCCGAGCGAGCGCTGGGTGAAGGTCGAGAACGAGCGCAGCGACTCGACCTCGATGTCGAACAGATCGATCCGGACGGCGTGCTCGGCGGTCGCGGGGAAGATGTCGAAGATGCCGCCGCGGATCGCGAACTGGCCGCGCTCCTCGACCTGCCCGGCACGCTCGTAGCCGGCGGCGATCAGCTCGCCCGCGAGCTCGTCAGCATCGACCAGATCGCCGACGGCGAGCGTCAGCGAGTGCGGCCGCAGGACGGGATCCGGGACCTTCTCGGCCAGTGCCGCAGCCGACGCGACGACGACCGGCGGCTCGCGCCCGTCGCCGGAGCCGGCCTGCAGCAGCGCGTCGAGCGCCGCGATCCGCAGACCGGTGAGGTGCGGCGGCGGCGTCAGATGCGACTCGTAGGTGACGCCGCGGCTCGGGTAGTGGTGGACGGGCCTCGGCGCGAGCCACGCCGCGAGGTCTGCTGCCAGCTCGTGCGCCTGGCCGTCGTCGGCGGTGACGACGACGGCGGGGCGGCCGGCGCGCGCCTCGCCCGCGCCGTCGAGCAGCGCCGCGATCACATACGGGCGCAGCGATGCGGAGACGAACGCACGACCGCCCTGCGCCCCGAGCCGCGCAGCCGCCGGATCCTCGGCCAGCAGCGGCAGCAGGCGGCGCAGCGCGGTCACCGCTCAGCCCTCCCCGCGGATCAGCCGCTCGACGGCGTCCGCTGCGCCGGCGACGAGAGCCTTGACCTCGGGCTCGCTCTGCGACCAGCGGCCGAGCACGTATGCGGAGACGATCTCCGGATCGGTGCTGTCGGGGCGTCCGATTCCGATCCGCACGCGCTGGAAGTCCGGCGAGCCGAGGCCCGCCTTCAGCGACTTGAGCCCGTTGTGGCCCGCGAGCCCGCCCCCGAGACGGGTGCGCACGTCGGCGAACGGCAGGTCGAGCTCGTCATGGACGGCGATCAGATGGTCGAGACCGACCTTCAACGCGCCACGGGCGGGCCCGGCCGCGCGACCCGACTCGTTCATGTAGGTCTCGGGCATGAGGACGCCGACCCGGGGGCCGCCGGCTCCGGCCCGGCCGTCGGCGTAGCGACCGGCGAACAGCTTGCGCGGACGCCCGAGATCCCAGCGATCGATCAGCTCCTGCGCGACGAGAAAGCCGACGTTGTGCGGTGTCTGCGCATAGCGGCTGCCCGGATTGCCGAGACCGACGATCAGCCAGTCGACCGGCACCGGCGCCTTTGCGCGCCCAAACGCCATCGCCGCGCTCGCGGCCCGCGGCGCTACTCGCCGTCGGCGGCGTCGCCGCCCTCGGCCGCCGGGGAGTCGGCCTCACCGATGACCTCGGTCTCGGTCTCGGTCTCGGTCTCCTCGACCACAGCCGGAATCGCGCAGGACGCGAGCACGGTCGTCTCCGGGTCGTCAAGCAGCGTCACGCCGGCTGGCGGGGTGATCTCACCGAGCAGCAGCGAGTGGCCGAGCTCCATCGCCGAGACATCGACGACGACCGACTCGGGGATGTCGGTCGGCAGTGCCTCGATCGTGAGCTCGCGGGTGACGTGCTCGAGCACGCCGCCGTCACGCACCCCGGGCGACCTGTCGCCGCCGTCGAGCTCGACGGTGACGACCGCGTGGATCGGCTTGTTGAGATCGACGCGCAGCAGGTCGACATGGACGAGCTCGCCGCGCACCGGGTGGCGCTGGGCGTCCTTGAGCACCGCCGGGGTCGCTGCGCCACCGTCGATCGAGAGCTCGATCACGGCACCGCTCGCGGCCAGTGCGTGGCGCAGCGTGCGCTCGCCGACGGCGAACGGCACCGGCTCGCCGCCGCCGCCGTAGAGGACGCCGGGCACCTGGCCGGCACGGCGCAGGCGCCGGTTCTCACGCGAGTGGGCGGCCGCGCGGGCGTGGACATCGAGCTTCGTGTTCTGGGCCATGGGCGGCAGAGGATGCTAGCGGGCCGCAGGCCGCGCCCGTCAGAGCGCAGGGGCCACCGCCGAGCCCCACTGGACCGTCGACCGGTAGATCTTCTGCAGCACGTAGAAGAGCGGCTTGAACTTGCCGTCATAGGTGATCGGCGCCTTCTGGTGCAGCGGCGGCGTCGGCTGCGGGTTGCCGCCCTCCCAGTTAGGCCGCACGAGGAACTCCTGCAGCGTCCACCAGATCGCCCCCGACAGCCACGGCTTGGTCGCGTAGACACCCATGTGGTAGGTCGCGAAAGCCGACTGGAACTGATACGTGCCGCGCTCCTCGACCGGGCCGTCGCGGTTGGCCTCGGCGCCGGTCTCGCTGATCACGATCGCCTTGTCCGGGTAGCAGGCGCGGACACTGTCGAGATAGTCCGAGAGCATCGTCTCGTCGGCGATCGCACCGTTGGGCCCCGGGTACCAGCCGAAATACTCGTTGATCCCGATCACATCGAGCGGCGCATAGGCGCTCTGGCAGCCGGCCTGCGGATAGCCGGCAACCGCGTACCCGATCGGGCGCGTCGGGTCGAGCGCGCGGGCGCTCGCGGCGGCGCGGCGCAGGTAGTCGGCCTGGACCGGTCCCGGGTTGGAGCTGAGCTCGTTGCCGACCGACCAGACGATCACCGACGGATGCGTGCGGTTGGTCAGGACCGCGGTCGCGAGCTCGCGAGCGGCGAGCTTGCGGACCGTGAGCCGCTTGAGGTATTGGGTCTTGATCGAATAGACCGGCACCTCGACCCAGGCCAGCATGCCGAGCCGATCGAGCTCCTCGTAGTAGTGGGGATGGAGCGGGTAGTGGCTGCGCAGGAGCAGCGCACCGGACTGGCGTGCCCAGGCGATCTGCTGGTCGCGCTGGGCGTTGCCGATCGCGAAGCCGAGCCCCGGCCAATCCTCGTGGATGCCGAAACCACGGAAGTTGAGCGGTTTGCCGTTCAGCATCAGGTGCCCGGCGACTACCTTGATCGAGCGGATCCCGGTCTTGACCGTGTAGCGCTGCAGCAGCCCGCCGTCGCCTCGCGCCGACAGCGAGACGTCGTAGAGGTAGGGGTCGGAGGGCGACCAGAGGTGCGGCCGTTTGACGACGACCGCGCGCGTCACCCTGACGAACTGGTGCGGACCGACGGTCACCGTCCCGAGCTTCACCGTCTTCGCGCCCAGCCGCGCGGTGATCACGGCCTTGCGGGCACGGGCGTCGTAGTTGCGCACCGTGGCGCTGTAACTGACTGTCGCCGCGCAGGCCGAGCACGGCAGGTCGGGGCGAACATCGACGGTGCTGAAGTCCAGCCCGTCGATCCGCCGCAGGTAGACCTCGCGCAGGATCCCGCCGTAGTTCCACCAGCCGCCGCGCGGGTCGCCGGTGACCGACAGCCCCGTCGGCGGGAAGTCCCAGGCGGTGCGGTTGCTGTCGACCCGGACGACGAGCCGGTTGACGGCGGTGCGCTTGACGACGCTCGGCGGCACGCGGACCTCGAACGGCAGGTAGGCGCCGGTGTTGCGGCCGATCAGCCGGCCGTTCAGATAGACCTTGGTGCGGTAGTTGACCGACTCGAAACGCAGCACCCAGGCGAGCCGCTTGGCAGCGAGCGGGAGCTTGAAGTCCTTGCGATACCAGCCGACGCCGCCGGCGAATCCGGCATCGGAGCGATCGTTGCCGTTCCACGCGTAGGGGACGGTGATCGCGGTCCAGCCGGCGGTTGCGGTCGCGGTCGGAAAGGTCTGCTGGGCGCCGGGCTGATCGGCGTGGAACCACCAGCCGCCGCCGACGAGATAGCGGCCCGACGGGCCGGTCTCATAGAGCGTGTGCTCGCTCAGCGGCGCCTGCGCGCCGGCCGGTGCGGGCGCGGCGAAGATCGCCACGCCGCCGAGCAGGGCCAGGCAGGCGAGTCGCAGACGGGACGGCACGGGGAGCTGAGGCTAACGCAGCGCTCGGCCGTGCGCGCCACCTGCCCGCAGTGCCGCGAGGCGGTAGCGTTCCGGCGATGAGGCTCTTCTACCGTCCGTTCGGGCTGATCCTCGGAGTCCTCGCCGGCCGCGTCGCCGGGAAGACGTTTGCGGCGCTCTGGCAGCGGATCGACGGCGACACGCCGCCCGGTTCCGCGGCCCGCGACGCCGGCGCCACGAAGGTGGTCGCGGCCGCGGCGCTCGAAGGGCTGGTCTTCAGCGGCACCCGGGCGGCGTTCGACCGCGGCGGCAAGCGCGGCTTCGAGCGGCTGTTCGGCGTCTGGCCGGGCGACAAGGCTCCGGCAGCGCCGGAGGCCGATCACGAATCGCCCGCACCGCGCAGCTGAGGCGCGAGTTCAGAACAACTGGTTCTCGCCGCCGAAGACCTCGGCGACCGAATCGTCGGTGAAGATCCGGCGGATCGAGTCGGCCAAGAGCTGGGCGCAGGAGAGGACCTCGATCGTGTCCGGCGCGCCTGCCCGCAGCGGGATCGTGTCGGTCACGACGATCCGCTCGAACGGCGCGCCGGCCAGGTGCTCGAACGCGCCGCCGCTGAACACCGCATGCGTGGCGGCGGCAAAGACGCGCGACGCGCCCTCCTCGATCACCGTGTTGCCTGCCGCCGTCAGCGTGCCCGCGGTGTCGATCATGTCGTCGACGATCAGCGCGGTCTTGCCGCGCACATCACCGATCACGTAGCCGATCTCGGCGACCTGCTGGGCCGGGCGCTCCTTGTCGAGGATTGCGAGGTCGGCGCCGAGCTTGTCGGCGAACTTCTTGTTCAGCTTGACGCGGCCGGCGTCCGGCGCGACGACGACGAGGTCGTCGAGCCCGAGATCCAGGAAGTGGCGGGTCAGCATCATCATCGCCGTCATGTGGTCGACGGGGATCTGGAAGAAGCCCTGGATCTGACCGGCATGGAGGTCCATCGTCAGCACGCGATCGGCGCCGGCGCGCTCGAGCATCCGCGCGACCAGCCGGGCGCTGATCGGCTCACGCGGCGCCGACTTCTTGTCCTGGCGGCTGTAGCCGTACCAGGGACAGACGGCGATCACGCGGTGGGCCGAGGCGCCGACGGCGGCATCGATCATCAGCAGCAGCTCCATCAGCGCGTCGTTGCAGCCGATGCCGGTCTGCGGGTTGGCGCAGATCGGCTGGACGAGGAAGACGTCGGCGCCGCGGATCGACTCCTCGTAGCGGCAGTAGACCTCGCCGCTGGAGAACGTCTTCAGCGTCACCGGCCCGACATCGACCTCGAGCTTGCCGGCGATCCGGGCAGCCAGCTCGGGGTTGGCCCGGCCGGAGAACAGCATCAGCCGCTTGTCGTAATCGATCGGCAGGCTGGTGGCGGCGCTAGAGCTCACGGCGGGCCCATCGTATAGAGCGAGCGCCTCAACGGTCGGCGTAGTCCTCGACGTTGCGCTGCCGGCCGCGCGAGACGGCCAGCGCGGCAGCGGGCACATCGCCGGTTACGACCGTGCCGGCCGCCGTGTAGGCGCGGGCCCCGAGCGTCACCGGTGCGACCAGCGCGGTCAATACGCCGGTGCGCACGTCGGGCCCGATCGTGGTGCGCGACTTCCTGCGGGTGCGACCGTCGTAGTTGGCGGTGATCGTGCCGGCACCGAGGTTCGCTCCGGCGCCGACATCGGCGTCGCCGACATACGCGAGGTGCGGCACCTTTGCGCCCGCCCCGATCGTGCTGCCCTTGATCTCGACGAACGTGCCCGCCTTGGCGCCGCGCTCGAGCACGGCGCCGGGACGCAGGTGCGCGAACGGCCCGACGAGCGCCTCGTCGCCGACCGTGGCGCCGTCGAGCAGGCTGTGGCGGACGATTGCGCCGTCGCCGATCCGGCTGTCGATCACGGTCGTATTCGGACCGACGACTGCTCCCGCCCCGACAGCCGTCTCGCCGCGGAGCACGGTGCCGGGCTCGATCACCGTGTCCTGACCGACGCTGACCGCGACATCGATCGAGGTTGTCGCCGGATCGGCGATCGTCACGCCCGCGAGCGCGTGACGCTCGAGGATCCGCCGGCGGGCCTGCGCGGTGACGATCATCAGCTCACGACGGTCGTTGACGCTCGACATCAACCCGGGGTCCTCGCTCCGGTAGGCGGCGGCGATCGCGCCGTCGCCGCGCACGATCGCGATCGCATCGGGCAGATAGCGCTCGCGCTGCGCGTTGGCGGTCCCGATCCGCGGCAGCACCGCGGCTGCGACACCGGCGCCGAAGCAGTAGACGCCGCTGTTGACCTCGTCAATCTCGAGCTCGGCAACGGTCGCGTCGGCCTCGACCTTGGTCTCGACGATCCGGTCGATGTGGCCGTCTGTGCCGCGCACGATCCGCCCGTAGCCCGACGGGTCGCCGACGATCGCCGTCGCGACGGTGACGGCGGCGCCAGCGGCGGTGTGGGCTGCGACCAGGCCGCCGATCGTCTCGGCGGCGATCAACGGGTGGTCGCAGTTGATCGCCACGATCGGGTTGTCCTCGCCGGCCAGGGCCGCCAGGCCGGCGGCGACGGCGCCCGCCGTTCCGTCGGCGTGCTCCTGGACCGCGTCGAGGACGTCGTCGCCGAGCTCGGCGGCGGTCAGGTCGACCATGGGTGCGCGGACGACGACGATCCGCCGTGCGCCGGCCGCACGTGCCGCCCCGACCGTCCACGCGACCATCGGCCGCCCGCAGATCTCGTGCAGGATCTTGGGCGTCGCCGAACGCATCCGCGTGCCCTTGCCGGCGGCCATCACGATCACGTCGAACGCGCTCACACCCGCCAGCCTACGGTCTGCAACGGCGCGCGTCACAATGGGACCGCACCGGCCTTGGGGGGTGGTGTAATCGGCAACACTCCAGGTTTTGGTCCTGGCATTCAGGGTTCAAGTCCCTGCCCCCCAGTCCGGTGCGACCGGCCGCTGAGGTCAGTCGATCGCGGCGTCCGCAGCCGAAGCCGCAGAGGAGCTGTCGGTCGCGACGGCCGGCGTCGCAGCCGGCTCAGGTACCGGTGCCGGTGCCGCGGCAGGCGCAGGGTCGGGCGCAGGCGCAGGGTCGGGCGCAGGCGCAGGATCGAGCGCAGGCGCGGGATCAGGATCAGGCGCGGGCGCGGGATCAGGCACAGGCGCGGGATCAGGCGTGGGAGCCGGGTCAGGATCGGGCGCAGGATCAGGCGTGGGTGTGTCGGGGTGATCGAGCACGCTGACCGCAGGCCCGACCGAGAACACAAGCGTCGTCCCATCGCCCGCCGGAGCGCCAGTGCTGCCGCTCACAACCGGGGCGGTGCCCTGCTGCGGCTGACGCCAGGTCGCCGACCTGCCATCACCGGCCGGGTCGATCTTGACCGGCGCGCCGACCGGCAGCCCGTCGGGAACGGTCGCCGGCAGCGTGCCTGCGGCCGGCGCGGGCGCCGCGGCGCCGGGAGAGCCGATCCGCGCGGTCACGACCGCCTGCCCGTGGCCTGCGGCGGTGCCGGAACGTCCCGCGGTCAGCAGCGTGACGTCAAATCCCTCCGTGCTGCCGACGACCGGAGCAGCACCGCCGCCCTCGACGGCCGACAGCCGAGCGGAGACCGGCGCCTGTGCGCGCAGCGCAGACAACGGGACGGAGGCCGCGCCAGTCCCCGGGACACGGGCCGGCGCCGACGGGAGCTCGACCCGGATCACGCGGGATCCGGCCACCTCGGGCCAGGCGTTGAACTCGAAGATCGTGCCCTGCAGGACGGTCGCACCGGCGCCGATCATCGCGCATGCAGCGGCCAGCCCGGAGGCGGTAAGCAGGGTGCTGGATCGAGAGGAGGGCATCGACACCGACATCCAAGAGGGGGTCCAACCCGAGTATCGGCAGCCGTCGGCGAGAACGTGAGCCTGATGGACATCCCTTGCTCAGCGCGGTGAATAGTGCGCTCTAAGCACGATTCCAGCCACACAGAAAGTCTGTCAATCGGATCTTGACGAACCGCCCGGCGGCGCGATCCCGAGCACCCGCATCGCCTTCAGACCGAGGCCGAGCCGCTCGCGCCCGTCGCTGGAGCCGACATCGAGGCCGGACAGTTCGCGCACCCGCTCGAGCCGGTAGCGGATCGTGTGACGGTGCGTGAACAGCCGCTGCGCCGTGCCCGCGACGCTGCCGTCGGCATCGAGATAGGTGGCGAGCGTCAAGACCAGCGTCGTTTCGTACTGAGCGTCATAGGCCGCCAGCGGCGCGATCGTCTCGGCATAGAAGCACTCCAGCTCGGCCGGATCGTCACCGAGCGTGCCGAGCAGCAGCCGGTAGGAGCCGCTGTCCTCGAACGCCAGCACGCGATGGCCGTGCTCGTCGGGCTCTGCGCCCTCGGCGACGTTGATCGCGAGCAGCGCCTCGTCGCCGATGCGGCCGAGCTCGACCGCGGTGCGCGCGACACGGCTGCGTCCGAGCGCGAGCGCATGGCCGGGCAGCGCGGCCTCGAGCTCGCGCATCACGCGCGCGACGGCCCGCCCGCCATCACCGTCGTCACCGGAGCCGGCGACCGGCACGATCGCAAGCGCTTCGGCATAGAGCCGGTCACCGCGCTCGGCGGCACCGGCGATCGCGCGCGGGCTGACGGCGCGGGCGGCGCGCGCGAGCGCATCACCGACGCGCTCGCGCCAGTCCTCCTCCTCGGCGGACAGCACCCGGGCCCGGACGGCAACCAGGACCACCCCGGTCGCCGGCTCCACGCCGAGCTGCTCAAGCTCGGCCGCAAGCTCGTCGCCGGAGAGCCGGCCGGGACCGCTGAGACGGCGCAGCAGCCGCTCGGCTCGCGCGCTGTCAGGGTGCTCAGGCGCCCGCAGCCCGGCAAGCCGTTCGGCGATCAGCGCGGCGATCAGCTGCTCGAGTTCCTGCGGCAGGCGGGCGGCGGCAGCCGGACGACGAATGAGCAGGACGCCGCAAGCGACGCCCGCCGAAGTCAGCGCCGTCCGCTCGAGCCGCTCGCCGCCACCGCCGAGCAAGACCTGCTCGTCAGCGCGCGAGCGGGCCGCCACGGCATGGACGGTGCCCCGCTCGTCGCGGACGGCGACGCTGGCACCGAGCAGCGCGGCGACGGCACGGACGAGATCGGGCAGCCCCTCACCGTCACCGGCGGCCGCAGTGACACGTGCGACCGCCGCAAGGTCGATCGGTGTGGGCTTCGCGGCCAACGGCGCCGCCCGTCACCCGATGATCCGGTCCCAGTACCAGACGACCACGCCGCCGAGCACGACACCGACCGCGACGAACGCGACCAGCACGTACAGGCTGAGGACCGCTGCCACGACCCGCTGCCACCAGCGGTCGTAGGCCGTCCAGGCCGGGACGAGGATGAACGCGGCATAGGCGGCGACGATCAGGACACCGCAACAGGCCGCAACGAGGTAGATGGTCGACTCGTTGGTCACAGGCGATCGCGGTCATTGTGGCGCACCGACAGGCCGATCAACGTGCACAGCGCAAACACGAAGCACCCGAGCCCGATCCCGCCGGTGACGTCCGAGAGGTAGTGCGCGCGCAGATAGACGCGCGTCGCCCCCACAAGCACGACGATTGCGATCCCGACCGCGAGGATCAGGCCCTGACGCGTCAGCCCGCGCGTGCTGCGCCCGGCGATGATCGCGATCGCGATCCAGACGACCGCGTGGGCGCTGTGCCCCGACGGATACGAGGCGCCAACCGTCTCGATCAGTGCCCCGCTCGGGCGCGGCCGGTCGATCAGCGCCTTCGCCGACTGGACGGCGGCCCAGGTCAGGATGCTGCCGGAAGCGAGCACCGCGGCCGCAAGTCGCCGCCGCGCGCGCAGCAGCACGACCACCGCGACGATGATCGCAGGCAGCAGCACGACCGTCGAACCGAGCATCGTCACGGCCTTCGCCAGCGAGGTCAGCCAGTCGCTGCGCAGCTCGGCGGCGATCCGGAACGCGTGACGATCGCTGAACAGCACCCCCTGCTCACCGGTCTCGATCGCCAGCGCGACGAACACGAACGCCCCGACCGCGGCGACCGCCAGCGCGACGGTCTCCTCGAAGCCGAGCCGCGCCGGCCAGTAGCGCTCGATGTTCTGATCGATCCAGCGCTGCAGCGCGCGGCGACGGTCGACATCGCGCAGATGGCGGATCAGCAGCACGATCGCGATCAGGACGGTCAGCCCGACCGCGAGCGCCATCGCGCCGCGCTCGGCGATCGCAAGCACCTGGTCGATCGAGCGCCAGAAGACGTAGCCGAGGACGAGCAGCATCGTCGCCCAGGCGCCGGCACCGAGGATCGAGTACGGGATGAAGCGCCGGAACGGCATCCCGGAGGCCCCGGCCAGGAACGGGTTGACGGCGCGCACGAGACCGATGAAGCGACCGATGAAGACCGCCTTGCCGCCATGACGGTCGAAGAAGCCGTCGACCGACGCCAGCCGCTCGGCGGTGATCCCGAAGCGCGGCCCGTGGCGCTCGAGCCAGCCGCGCCCGAGCCGGTGGCCGGCGTAGAAGCTGGCCGCATCGCCGCCGACGGCGCAGATCCAGCCGATCGCGATCAGGCCGACGAGCGACACCCTGCCCTGCCCCGCGACGACGCCGCCGAGGACCATGAACGACTCGCCCGGCGCGATCAGACCGACGAACGCACCGGTCTCGAGGAAGGCCATCACCCCGACGACCAGATAGGTCCAGCCGCCGAGCACACCGGCGAGATCCTCGATCGTCTGCTTGATGTTCGGCATCGCGACGATGCCGAAGCCGATCAGCAGCGTGGCGGCGATCAGCACGCCACCGCCGATCAGCAGCGGCAGCTCGAGATGCCGGCGCCGCCAGAGCAGCAGAGCCGCGATCGCGGCGGCGGTCCCGATCGCACCGGGATGAACCTGGGCGATGATCATGTGACCTCCGCGAACTCGCGCCCGGCCGAACGGCAGAAGACCGCGCCGGGAATCGTGGCCGCGGCCGCCCGGCCGGCGTCAGCGTCGTGAAACAGGCCGATCGCGGTCGGACCGCTGCCGGCGATCATCGCGACGCCGGCGCCCGCGTCACGGAGCCGGTCCAGCGTCGCGCCGAGCCGCGGCCGCAGACTCAGGGTCGCCGGCTGCAGCTCGTTGACGCAGAGCTCGGCGGGCAGGTCGGGCAGCGCCGCCCGAAGCCGCTCGATGCCGGCAGCGAGCTCGCCGGCGTCACGGCAGATCCCCAGCCGGTCGGCCTCGCGGAAGACGGCGGCGGTTGCAAGTCCCTCGTTGTCGGGGACGGCGACGATGCCGAAGCGCGCCACCCCGCCGATCCGCTCGAGCCGCTCGCCGGCGCCGGTGATCAGCATCCGCGACGGCTGCACCTGGGAGGGGACGTCGGCGCCGAGCTCGGCCGCCAGCGACTCGAGCTGCGCGAGCTCGGGCCGGCCGCAGGCGAGCTGCAGCAGCCGCAGCACGGCGCCTGCGTCGGCCGATCCGCCGGCCATCCCGCCGGCGATCGGGATCCGCTTGTCGATCGTGATCAGGACCGGCGGGCCGTCCCAGCCGGTCGCGCGGCGGAACAGCTCGATCGCGCGCAGTGCGAGGTTGCCGGCCGGATCGACGCCGGGGCAGTCGACCCGATCGGCTGCCGCATCGGAATCGGTCTCGAGCACGACGCGATCGGCGAGCGTCACCGCCTGGACGACGCTCGCCAGCTCGTGACGGCCGTCGCCGGCTCGCGGCGGGCCGAGCAGCAGACAGACATTGACCTTGCCCGGGGCGCGCGTCTGGAGCCTCATCGGCCTGCGAGCTCCCGCGCGAGTGCTGCGAACTGCTCGGGAGCGAGCCGCTCGGCGCGAACCGCCGGGTCGAGCCCGACCGCCTGCAGCGCCTCTCGCGCCGCATCGGCCGCGGCGACGCCGCTGAGCGCCAGCGACTTGGCGAGCGCCTTGCGGCGATGTGCAAACGCACCGCGCACGAGCGTGGCGAGCGCCGGGTCCGCGGGCGGCCCGGTGCGCTCGAGCACGACCAGCACCGAATCGACGTTCGGCACCGGGTGAAAGACGCGGCGGCCGACCTGACGGTGCACACGCACGTCACAGGAGAGCTGGGCGAGGACGCTGGGGATCCCGTACAGCCTGCCGCCGGGAGCGGCGGCCAGTCGCTCGCCGACCTCCTTCTGCACCATCGCGACCCAGCACCCGGCCGTGGGCAGCTCCTCGATCGTCTTCAGGATCACTGTCGCTGCGATGTTGTACGGGAGGTTGGCAACGACCTTGGTCGGCACCGGATCGAGACCGGCGAGGTCGAGCGCCAGTGCGTCGGCCATGTGCAGCGTCGTGCGGGCGGCGAACGGCGCCAGCGCCTCGCGCAGCGCCGGCTCGAGCGCCCGGTCGAGCTCGACGACATGGGTGTGGGCGACGCGGGCGGCGAGATGCTCGGAGAGCACACCGAGCCCGCCGCCGACCTCGAGCACCACATCCTCGGCATCGAGGGCGGCAGCACGCTCGATCACCCCGAGGATGTTGGAGTCGATCAGGAAGTTCTGGCCGAGATCGTGGCGCGGCGTGATCCCGAACGCCGCAAGGCGTCGCAGCGACGGCTGCGCCGGCTCACTCACCGCTCCGGCTCGCCCCATCCGAACAGCCTGGCGGCGTTCCGCTCGACGACCTCGTCGAGCTGCTGGTAGCTCTGGCCGCGCAGGCCGGCGACGAAGCGGGCGGTCTCGGTGACGAGCTCCGGCCGGTTGCGCTCCTTGCGGTGCGGCTCGGGCGTCAGGTACGGGGCGTCGGTCTCGACCAGCAGGCGCTCATCGGGAACGCGCGCGGCGGCGGCCGCCAGCTCGGCGTTGTTCCTGTAGGTGACGTTGCCGGCCAGCGAGATCCACCAGCCCTCGGCCAGGCACTCGTCGAGCCGGTCGGGCATCGAGAAGCAGTGCAGGATCACGTCGAGGCCGGCGGCGTGCTCGCGCAGCGTCGCGATCGTCTCGTCCTCGCAGGCGCGGGTGTGGATCACGAGCGGCTTTCGCAGCGCGCGCGCCAGCTCGATCTGGCCGCGGAACGCCCGCCGCTGGTCACCGGCCGGGGCGTGGTCGCGGAAGTCGTCGCGGCCGGTCTCCCCGATCGCGCGGACGTCGGGATGGGCCGCCAGCTCGGCGATCTCGTCGAGCAGCTGCTCGGTGAAGCCGGTCGCGTGGTTGGGGTGATGGCCGGCGGCGACGAAGACCTCGGGGTGCGCGGCGGCGGCCGCAAGCCCGCGCCGCGTCGATGCGGCGTCCTGGCCGATCGTGAGGATCCGGCGCACGCCTGCGGTGCGGGCACCGGCGACGAGCACGGCGTCGTCCTCGGCGCAGGAGTCGAGGTGGGTGTGGCTGTCGATCACGCCTGCGGCTGGGGCTTGGGGAACAGCGGCTCGAGGTCCGCGACACGCCCGGGCACCGAGCTGCCGAACGTCGCCTGCTCGTAGCTGTCGGCCGGCGTCCCGAGCGTCGCCAGCAGCGACGCCGCCCTCTCAGGAATCCACGGGCTGAGCAGCACGGTGACGACGTGCACACCCTCGATCAGGGTGGCCAGAGCGCGATCGAGGTCGGCGGCCCGATCGGGATCCTTGGCCAGCTGCCACGGCTGCTGCTCATCGACGTAGCGGTTGAGGCGCCGGATCCGCTGCCAGATCTGCTCGAGCGCGGCGGTCAGATCGACCTCATCGACGAGCGCCGCGACCCGCTCGGGCAGGCCGGCGAACTCGCCCTCGATCTCCGGATCGAAGGCGGCGTGCGGCACGACGCCATCGCGATAGCGAAGCACCATCTTGATCGTGCGGCTCGCGAGGTTGCCGTAGTCGTTGGCGAGCTCGGACTCGTAGCGGCTCTCGAAGTCCGCTGCCGACACCGAGCCGTCCTGCCCGAACGGGACGTCGCGCAGGAGGTAGAAGCGCAGCGCGTCGGCGCCGAAGCGCTCGATGATCTCAAACGGGTCGAGCACGTTGCCGAGCGACTTGCTCATCTTGTGGCCGTCCATCAGCAGGTAGCCGTGGACGAAGACCTGCCCGGGCAGCGGCAGCCCGGCGGCCATCAGCAGCGCCGGCCAGAAGACGCAGTGGAACTTGAGGATGTCCTTGGCGACCAGGTGGACGTTCGCGGGCCAGAAGGTGGCGGTCAGGTCCTCGCCCTCACGCGCGAAGCTGAGCGCTGTGTAGTAGTTGAGCAGCGCGTCGAACCAGACGTAGAAGACGTGGCCCTCGTCCCACGGAACCGGTACCCCCCAGCTCAGCTTGCCGCGCGTCAGCGAGACATCGTTGAGCCCCTGGCGGATGAACGCGAGCGCCTCGTTGCGCCGGCTGTCCGGCTGCGTGAAGTCCGGCTGCCCGGCGTACAGCGCCTCAAGCCGGTCCTGAAGCTGGGAGAGCTTGAAGAAGTAGTTCTCCTCCTGCTCGCGCGTCAGCTCGATCAGGTGGATCGGGCAGCGGTTCCCGTCGGCGATCTCGGTCTCGGACTTGAAGTCCGCGCAGCGCGGGCAGTACCAGCCCTCATAGGTGCCGAGCTCGACGTAGCCGTTGTCGTAGACGCGCTGGAGCACCTCCTGGACCTTGGCGATGTGGCGCGGGTCCGAGGTTCGGATGAAGAAGTCGTTGGAGGCGTTCAGGATCGGGGCAAGCGCCTTGAAGCGCTCGGCGTTCTGGTCGGCCAGCTCCTTCGGCGTGACGCCCGCCGCCTCGGCGGCCAGCGCAACCGGCTCGCCGTGCTCGTCGGTGCCGGTCAGGAAGAAGACATCCTCGCCACGCTGACGATGGTGGCGTGCCAGCACGTCGGCGGCGATCGTCGTGTACGCATGGCCGAGATGCGGCGCCGCGTTGACGTAGTAGATCGGCGTCGTCACGTAGAAGGCCATCAGCGAGCGTGCAGGCTATCGGTGACAGGTAGTCCCGGTCGCCGGCATGGGGCCGGCATGCGGCGACATCCAGAGATCAGGCGGCGACGATGCCGACGTCCACGTCGCCGTATGCGATCACCTCGCCACCGCTGGCTTCGAGCTCTTCGATGTGGAGGCGGAGTGCACCGACGATCATCTGCTCAGCCTCCTCCCGGGTATCACCCACTGCGAACACCGGTAGCTCGGCTGCGTGAGCGCTCCAGCTCCCATCGTCAGCCTGCTCGTAGATGACGACAAAATTCCTCATCGCAGATCGTCCAATCCGGTCACCTTACGGATCCTAACCAGTGTCCCGTGTGCGACCGACCGTCCCAGTTTGCCACCCGCCGCGATGGTTACCTGACCCTTCTCAGGATGCCGCCAGATCATGTGTGACCCCGTGGTGTGAACATGGACCCAGCCGTCACGACGCAAAGCCGCGATGACCTCCCCGTAGGTCCTAGCCATCGGCCGCCGCACCGGCGGTCGATCGATGGGCCTGGTACCTGGCACGCAGCTTCCGGCGTCCCGCACCTGCTCCGACTCCAGTACCGGCCAGCACGAGCACGCCACCGACGAGCACTCCGGCCGGCACTCTGAACCCTGGTGACTGCGGTCCCGCCGAGGGAGCGGGCGCGCGCGGCGGCTCGGGCAACCTGACCGGTCTCGCCGGCCGCCGCACGCGAGGCGAGAGCGGCGCCGCCGGCGGCGGCAGGCGGTCGGGCCCGATCAGCGAAAGCGGATCGACCCAGCCGAAGCGAT
>CAZYMM010000005.1:0-36226 GCA_964648515.1 uncultured Conexibacter sp. | reverse complement strand
CGCGGGATCCACATCTACGTGCGGATCGAGCCGCGCTTCACGTTCACCGACGTCCGCCACGCGGCGATCGCGTTCGGCCGCGAGCTCGAGCGGCGCGCGCCGGGCCGCGTCACCACCAACTGGTGGAAGCAGGATCGCGGCGCACGGATCTTCGTCGACTACAACCAGAACGCGCGCGATCGCACGATCGCCTCGGCCTACTCGGTCCGTGCGCGGCCGGGCGCGCCGGTCTCGGCGCCGCTGCGCTGGGACGAGCTCGACGAGGCCCGCCCCGAGCAGCTGACGGTCGCGTCGATGGCGGCCCGCTTCGCCGCACTCGGTGACCTGCACGCCGCGATCGACAACGTCCACCACGACCTCACGCCGCTGCTCGACGCCTACGCGCGTGACGAGGCCGAGGGCCACGGCGAGCTGCCCTACCCGCCCAACTACCCCAAGATGGAGGGCGAGCCGAACCGGGCGCGGCCGAAGCCGGAAAGCGGCTGACCGGAGGCGGGCTCAGTCGCGGTAGGCGTCGTGACCGAGCCCGGCGAGCCAGCCGCGGAGGATGCGGTGGACGGCCTCGGCGCCGACGAGCTCGCCTTCGGGCCAGGCCAGCGTGCCCGGCGCCATCACGAACGCGCAGCTCTGGTCGCCGCCGAGGCCGCCGTGCGAGCCGACGAGCTCCTCGAACGCGGCGACCTCGTCGGTGTCCTGCCAGTAGGTGCTGTTCAGCATGATGTCGGCGCAGTGCGGGAAGCGATCGGTGCGGGCGACGACCGCTGCGGCATGTTCGCCGTACGGCGCCAGTGGATCATCGCCGTCGACGCCGCCGTCATCGAGCCGGCGGCTGCCGCGCGAGCCGAGCACGACCGGCCGGTCCTCGTCGTCGCGGACGAGCAGGAAGCCGACCCCCGGGTGGCTGCGCAGCGCATCGAGCAGCCCCGGCGCGAGCTGCTCGATCCGCCCGCAGGTGAGCCGGCCGGGCTCGTGCGGGAACGTGATCAGGCCGAGGTTCCCGGAGGCCATCACCGAGACCTCGGGCACCCCGGCTCGCTGCCGGCCGTCGTCGGCCTGCGAGCCGCCGCTGCGGGCGATCGCGCCGATCGCGCCGGGCCGGTCCTTGAGCTCGGCCATCCCGGCCTCGATCGAGCCCAGCGCCTCGGCGGTGTCGGCGGTGTCGGTCTCGACGAGGCCGGTGGTGTACCCGGCGACGAGCTGATCGAGCGACGTGCCGTAGCGCTGGCGGAAGGTCGCGCCCTGGCTCTGGCCGTGGTCGGAGAGGACGACCAGCTCGTAGGGGCGGGGGGCATGGCCGATCGCCTCGGCGATCAGCCCGATCGCGGTGTCCACGCGACGCAGCGTCGCCAGCGTGTCGGGGCGCTCGACACCGGAATGGTGGGCGACCTCGTCGTAGGCCAGGAACGTCGAGTAGATCACCGGCCGGCCCGCGAGCACGTCGGCGGTCACGGCCGCGAGCTGCAGGTCGAGCTGGATCACGGTCGCATAGGCGCGGATCAACGCGTACTTCCAGCCGCGCGCGATTCGCGGCCTGACGTCGGCGCGGACCTGACGCACGGCGGCGACGCGCTCACAGGCGACGTCGAGCACGGCGCGCAGCATCGTCCGGGCGACGCCGAACGGGCTGGCGAAGTAGGCGTAGTAGTCGCGACCGAGGCCCTGGTGGCGCGAGCGGTCGAGCACCGTGCTCATCGTCATCATCGAGTGCGGTGCGTCACCGGAGAGGATGTTGGCGCGGCTCGCTCCGTCCTCGTGCAGCAGGCCGCGCCCGTCGGAGTGACGCCGCTCGATCTCACGCGCGTCGCGCGGATGGTTGGTGACGATCGCCCGGCCGAGGTCCTTCTCCCACCAGCGGAAGGCCGGCATGTCCTCGTTGTCGCCGTGCAGCAGACCAGCCTGGCAGGCGCCGGTCTGCGACGACCAGTCGGTCTGCCAGCGGTGGATGCGATAGCCGCCCTCCTGCAGCAGCGCCGCCAGCACCGGCGCGTTGCCGTCACGAATCGCTCGCCGCAGGACGCCTGCCGCCAGCCCGTCGATCTCCAGCAGCAGCATCCCCGGGACCTCGCTGTGCTGGGGGTGCTCGGTTCGGCGCAGCTGCCGCCGCACGATGTGCCGCGACCAGAGCTCGCCGCCACGGTCGAGCGCGAGGACCGTGCTGAGAAAGGTCGTCGATGCCGTCAGCAGCAGGACCAGCACGATCGCGCTGCCGATCCCATCGAGCTGGACCTCGTCGAACAGCTGCGAGACGGCGAGGATCAGCCCTGCGTTCAGGACCAGCGCGCCGAAGCCCAGCGTCAGCACCGTGAACGGCAGCGCGAACCGCAGGATCAGCGGCCAGATCACCGCGTTGATAAGGCCGATCGCTGCGGCCAGGCCGAACGCCGGCCAGGCCCCGTGGACCGTGAATCCCTTGAGCAGCCTGCTCAGCAGCAGCAGCAGCGCGGCATCGAGTGCCAGCACGAGCGCGCTGCGCGCCAGCCACCGTGCCGAGCTGCGTGCGGCTCTCATCCGCTGGGCGCCGCCCCGACCTCACGCCGCAGCAGCTCGGCGAACAGCACCCCTGCGACCAGGTAGATGAGCACAGCCAGCGGCGCCGTGCTCCACGGCAGCAGCCCGGCGACGACCAGCACGAGCACGGCGAGCGCCGCGACCACGTGCGCAACGCCCGTCCGGCCGGCGAGCGGCCGCACGAACCGCCGCACCACTTCGGCGCGGCGGCCGGGCCCGATCAGCCATGCGGCCGCGAGCGTGACCGCCCCGAGCACGACCACCATCCAGGAGAGGTCGGTCAGGAGCTGGGTCGCTATTCGCAGCGTCGCCCGCGGCGCCGCCTCACCGGCCGGACCGGCGAGCGCGTCGGCACCGGCGGTGATGCCGATCCGCCGCAGCACGAGCACCAGCACCCCCGCGAACAGGATCGCGCTCGCGGCCCGCACGGCGCCACGACGGCGGTCGACGGCGACCGCGACGGTCGCGACCAGGCACAACAGCGCCAGCAGCGTCGAGATGAACGCGAGCTTGCGCAGCGTCGCACCCGCGGTCTGGACCTGACCGACCTCGTCGGCATCGAGAATCGTGACGACCGCGCGGTCGGCAGCGAGCGGCGACAGCCCGAACCCGGTCCGCGCCGCGATCCGGCCGAGCATCGGCCGCAGGTCGAGCACGACGGCCCGGCGCGTTCTCGACCCACCGTCGATGATCCGCACGAGCTGCCGGTGCGCGAGCCGGTTGGCCGCCTCCCACAGCCGCTGGAACTCGCGCGTGCGCAGCGCGCGGAGCGTCACCCGCTCAGCGACCTCACCGAGCTGACCGGTCAGCGGGCCGGCCAGCGGCTTGAGCAGTCCCGGCAGCCGCTCCTGCAGCGCCTGAACCGTGCCGGGCGCGGTCAGCTGGTCGGCCAGGTAGGCCGCCGTCGCCTGCTGGACGGCGGGGCTGGCGAGCACGGTGCTGCTCGTCTTCGTCCACTGGTCGGTGTCGAGCGCCTCTGTCCGAACCCATGTCGAGACCAAGGCAAGGACGGTCAGCAGCGCCGTAAGCACTGCGAGGACGGCGGAGATCCGGTCACGACGCATCGGCGAACCCTCGCAGATCGACCGCTCTCGTGAGCCACGCGTAGACTCCCGCCTTCATGCCAGGAACGGTGATCGTCGGCGCCCAGTGGGGCGACGAAGGCAAAGGGAAGGTGATCGACCTGCTCGCCGAGCAGGCCGAGGTCGTGATCCGCTTTCAGGGCGGCAACAACGCCGGCCACACGATCGTCCACCAGGGCGAGACCTGGAAGTTCCACCTGATCCCCTCCGGGATCCTCTACTCGGGCTGCACCTGTGTGATCGGCAACGGCGTCGTGATCGACCCCGCCGTCCTCTGCGACGAGATCGACGGACTGCGCGGGCGCGGCGTCGACGTCTCCGGGCTGCGCGTGTCGGCCAACGCCCACGTGATCATGCCCTACCACCTGATGCTCGACACCGAGGGCGAGCAGCGCCTCGGCAAGAACCTGATCGGGACGACCAAGCGCGGGATCGGCCCCTGCTACGCCGACAAGGCGGCGCGGCTAGGGATCCGGATCCAGGACCTGCTCGACGAGCGGATCCTGAAGAAGAAGATCGTCGCCGCGCTGGAGCCCAAGCGGCTGTCGCTGCGGCCGTTCGAGAAGGACATCGACCTGCAGACGATGACCGAGCAGTACCTGACCTTCGGCCACCGGCTCGAGCAGCACATCGCCGACAGCCAGGCTCTGGTCTGGAAGGCGCTCGACGAGGGCCGTCACGTGCTGTTCGAGGGTGCGCAGGGTGCGCTGCTGGACATCGACCACGGCACCTACCCGTTCGTCACCAGCTCCAACCCGATCGCCGGCGGCGCGACGACCGGCGCCGGTGTCGGCCCGCGCGACATCGACGAGGTCTGGGGCGTGACCAAGGCCTACGCGACCCGCGTCGGCTCAGGCCCGTTCCCGTCCGAGCTGCACGACGAGACCGGCGACCGGATCCGCGAACAGGGCGGCGAGTTCGGCACCACGACCGGCCGGCCGCGCCGCACCGGCTGGCTCGACATCGTCGCGCTGCGCTACGCCGCGCGCCTGAACTCGCTCAGCGCGCTGGCCGTGACCAAGCTCGACGTGCTGACCGGCTTTGACCCGATCCGGGTCTGCACCGCGTACACATCGAGCATCGACCCCGACTTCCGCACCGACACGTTCCCTTACCACCAGTCGGTGCTGCACCGGGCGATCGGCGAGTACGAGGAGCTGCCGGGCTGGCACGAGGACCTGACCGGGGTCCGCACCTGGGACGAGCTCCCGGCCGCCGCGCGCGACTACCTGGCGTTCGTCGAGGAGCGGGTCGGGGTGCCGGTCGTGATGGTCGGCGTCGGCCCGGGGCGCGAGCAGATCGTCTGGTCGCCGCAGGCCGGCGGGTCGGCGATGGCGGGCGCGGTCCGCGCGGGCGCTGTCGCCTGACGCTCTTGCGGCGCAGGCGGGCCGCGATCGGCGTACTCTCCCGCCGATGCGACTCGCTCGAACGACGATCCTCGCCTGCCTGCTCGGCCTCGGGCTGGCCGCCGCCGGCCAGGCACAGGCCGCGGTGGTACAGGTCAAGCTGACCGCGCGCCACGAGATGAAGCGGACGCTGATGTCGGGGATCCGCACCCAGGCCTGGACCTTCAACGGCTCGATTCCCGGGCCGGTGGTCCGGGTCAAGCTCGGTGACGAGGTCCAGGTCACGCTCCACAACGCCGACCGCCATCACGGCCACTCGCTCGACTTCCACGCCTCGGAGGTCGACCCGATGACGACGATGGCGACGGTCGCGCCCGGCAAGACCAAGACGTTCAGCTTCACCCCCAAGCGTCCCGGCGTCTTCATGTACCACTGCGGCACGGCGCCGGTGCTCCAGCACGTCGGCATGGGGATGTACGGGATGATCATCGTCGACCCGCCGCAGGGCCGGCCGCCGGCGCAGGAGCTGATGCTGGTGCAGAGCGAGTTCTACGGACCGCTGCGCAAGGGCATGCTGCACCCGTCGCTGAAGAGCATGCTCACGCGCCAGCCGGTCTACACGGCCTTCAACGGCAGCCCGTTCCGCTACCTGCGCAAGCCGATCAAGGTGACCGCCGGCCAGCCGGTGCGGATCTACCTGGTCGACGCCGGCCCGTCGCTCGGCAGCGCCTTCCACGTCGTCGGTGAGATCTTCGACGCGATGTACCCCGACGGCGGGCCGGCCCAGTACGGATCGAGCGTCTCGACCGGCTACGTGCCCGCCGGCGGCGGCGCCGTCTTCGAGCTGACCTTCGACAACCCCGGCGCCTACACGTTCCTCACGCACGAGCTTGGCGTCGCCTCGCTCGGTGCGATCGGCCAGATCGTGGCGACCGCACCGCCACCCGGCCCGTGAGCTCCTGACGCCGGGTCGGTCCGGTCCTCCCGCTGAGTAGGCTGACCGTCGTGGACGCAGCGCCTGCGCTTCGCGGCGCGGTGATCGGCCTGGGGATGATGGGCCGCCACCACGCCCGGATCCTTCAACAGCATCACTCGCTGTCGCTGGCGGGCGCCGTCGACCCGGTCGGCGACGTCCACCGCGCGATCGCGGACCCGCGGCTGCTTCACGGCTCGGTCGCGGCGCTGCTCGCGAGCTCGCCGCGACCGGACTTCGCCGTCGTCGCGACTCCGACCGACGAACACGCGGCGGTCGCCGCCGAGCTCATCACAGCCGGTGTGCCTGTCCTCGTCGAGAAGCCGCTGGCCGGGTCGGTCGCCGACGCCCAAGAGCTGATCGACGCCGTCGCCGCGGCCGGAGTCCGTGCCGCGGTCGGCCACGTCGAGCGCTTCAACCCCGCGCTGATCGCGTTGCGCGAGCGGATCGTCCGCGGTGATCTCGGCGAGATCTTCCTGATCGCCAGCGAGCGGCTGGGCCCGTTCCCGCACCGCGTTCGCGACATCGGCGTCGTCAAGGATCTCGCGACCCACGACCTCGATCTGGTCGGCTGGCTCGGCGGCTCGCCTGTGCAGCGGGTCAGCGCCGAGACCCAGCACCGGATGGGCCGCGAGCACGAGGATCTGCTGCTCGCCCACGGCCGGCTCGCCGACGGCCGCGCCTTCCAGTGCTCGGTCGACTGGCTGACCCCGACCAAGGTCCGGCGTACGCGCGTGCTCGGCGAGCGCGGGATGCTGGTCGCCGACACCTTGACCGCCGACCTGACCTTCTACGCCAACGCCGACGTGCCGACCGGCGGCTGGGCAGCGGTGCAGCAGCTGCGCGGGGTCGCCGAGGGCGACATGACCCGTTACGCGCTCGAGCGGCGCGAGCCGCTGGCGGCCGAGCTGGAGGCGTTCGCCGCCTTCGTGGCGGGCGACGACGACGCGCCGGTCGTCTCGCTCGACGCGGGCCTTGCGACGATGCGCGTCGCCGAGGCCTGCCTGGAGAGCGCCGCGCGCGGCGAGACCGTGCGGGTGTCCTGACGATGGCGGTGGCTGAATGAGAGCCGTCGTCGTGGCGCTCGGCAAGGTCGGGCTGCCGCTGGCGGCCAAGCTGACGCTCGCCGGCCACGAGGTGGTGGGCTGCGACATCGACCCACACGTCCGCGAGACCGTCGCGGCCGGCCGGTCACCGTTTCCTGGTGAGAGCGGCCTCGACGCCGCGCTCACCCGTGCCGTCGGCCTTGGCCTGCTGCGGACCGCCGGCGACACCGCAGCCGCGATCGCCACGCACCGCCCGGCGCTGATCGTCGCCGTGCCGCCGCTCTACGTCGACGACGACGCGCAGCCGGCCTGGGCGGCGCTCGACGCCGTCTGCGCCGACATCGCCCGCGGCCTGCGCGACGGGCTCGAGGCCCGCCGCGAGCACCAGGACAACCCGCCGGTCGTCGCGATCGAGACGACGGTCCCCGTCGGCACCACGCGCGAACGGATCGCACCGGCCTTGACCGAAGGCTCTGGCGGGCTGATCGACGGCGTCGACTTCCACACCGTCTTCAGCCCCGAGCGCGTCTTCTCAGGTCGCGCGCTGGCAGATCTCGACGCCTACCCGAAGCTCGTCGGCGGCCTGACCGCACACGGTGAGCGGCGCGCCGTCGCCTGCTACCGCCACTTCCTCAAGGCCGAGGTGCGCGGGCTCGGGTCGGCCGAGGCCGCCGAGCTCGCCAAGCTCGCGGAGACCACCTACCGCGACATCAACATCGCGTTCGCCAACGAGCTCGCGATCTACGCCGAGCGGCTCGGCGTCGACGTGCTGCAGGTGATCGACGCCGCCAACTCCCAGCCCTACTCGCACATCCACCGGCCCGGCATCGCCGTCGGCGGCCACTGCATCCCGGTCTACCCGCGCTTCCTGCTGGCCGGCGACCCGCAGGCGCGGCTGCCCGCCGTCGCGCGCGAGATCAACGACGCGATGCCGGCCCACGCCGCCGGGCTGCTCGGCGACGTGCGCGGCAGGCGCGTGCTGATCCTCGGCGTCGCCTATCGCGGCGGCGTACGCGAGACAGCGTTCTCCGGCGCGCTGGCGCTGCGAACCTCGCTCGTCGAACACGGCGCGCACGTCGTCGCCGCAGACCCGCTCTACGACGACGCGGCGCTCGCGGCGCTCGGCTTCGAGCCCTGGGATGGTGGCCCGATCGACGCGGCCGTGCTCCAGGCCGACCACCCCGAGTACCGCTCGCTGACGGCCGCCGCGCTGCCGGGCGTCAAGGTCATCGTCGACGGTCGCGGCGTGCTCGACCCGGCCGCGTTCGCCGGCGTCCCCGTACACCGGATCGGCCGGCCCGACGCCGCGGCTCGCGACGCCGGATCAACGATCGTGCCGGGGCCGGACACGCTCGGCAGCCGCCCCGGCTGAGAACTGCCGTCAGCCGGCGGCGAGCGCCGAGATCTCCGCCACGACCCGCTCGCCGGCGTGGCCGTCGCCGTAGAGCTGGGGCCGTGCTGCGGGGGGCGTTCGCGCGAGCGCTGCCCGCGCCGCGTCGAGGTCGAGGCCGACGAGCGTGTTCCAGCCGTGCTCGACGGTCTCGGTCCACTCCGTGTTCTCGCGCAGCGTCACGCACGGCACGCCGGCCAGATAGGCCTCCTTCTGGGCGCCGCCCGAATCGGTGACGACCGCGTGGGCGTTGGTCAAGAGCGAGGTGAACGCCAGGTAGCCGAGCGGCGGCAGCACGGTGACCGACGGCGCGCCGCGCAGCTCATCGAGGAGGCCCTGCTCGGTCAGGCGGGCCGCGGTGCGCGGATGGAGCGGCAGCACGACCTGTTCACCGAGTCCGGTCAGCAGCGCGACCAGCGCCCGCAGCCGCTCAGGATCATCGACGTTGCCAGCGCGGTGGGCGGTCGCCAGCAGGTATTCGCCGGGCGCAACCCCGGCCGCAGCGAGCGGGCCGCGGTCGGCACGGCAGCGCTCGGCGAACAGCAGCGCCACGTCGGTCATCACGTCGCCGACGCAGACCGCGCGGCCCCACGCCTGCTCAAGCGCGAGCCGCGCGACGGCGGACTCGGTCGAGCAGAGCAGCAGCGCGGCGAGATGGTCGGTCAGGACACGGTTCAGCTCCTCGGGCATCGTGCGGTCGAGCGAGCGCATCCCGGCCTCGACGTGGACGACCGGCAGCTGCGCCTGGGCACCGGCCAGTCCGCCGGCCAGCGTCGAGTTGGTGTCGCCGTAGACGAGCAGCGCGTCCGGCCGGCGGCCGGCGACGACCGGCGCCAGCGCCGCCAGCATCCGCGCCGTCTGCTCGCTGTTCGAGCCGCCGCTGATCCCCAGCTCCAACTCGGGACGAGGGACCGAGAGCTCGCGGAAGAAGACGTCCGAGAGCTCATCGTCGTGGTGTTGGCCGGTGTGAACGAGCAGCTCGTCGTGCCCGGCTCGCAGCAGCCGCGACACGGCGGCGGCCTTGATGAACTGAGGCCGGTTGCCGACGACGGTCAGGATCAGCACGGGCCCTCCGCCGCCGCACACCGCGCGGCGATCTGGGCACGCAGCGCAGCGCGGATCTCGAGCGTCGCCGCACCCGGCGCCTGCGGCAGCGCACGACCGTCGATCGAGCCGACCGGCCGCGCCTCGCGCACGGTCGAGGCCAGGAACGCCTCGTCGAGCTCGGTCAGCCGGGCGGCCTCAACCACCTGCTCGCGTGCGCTCGCGCCGAGTACGGCGAACGCGGCCCGGCGGGTGATCGAGTCGAGCACGTGCTCGCCGAGCGGCGGCGTCAGCCAGTCGGTCTCGCCGGCGAAGCGCATGAAGATCGTGAACGTCGGTCCTTCGAGCACGTGGCCCTGCGGGCTGACGAACAGCGCGTCCTCGGCGCCCTCTTCGACGGCCAGCCGTCCGCCGAGCATGTTCGCCGCATAGCTGACCGACTTGATCTGGGCGAGCAGCGGCGTCGGCGCATGGACGATCGTGCGCAGCGCCACCGGATCGTCGCTGTCCTGCGGCTGCTCGAGCATCCCGATCCGGCGGCCGCCGCGAGTCACGATAAAGCGGATCACGCCCGAGAACGACCGGGTCTCTGCGAGCAGCGCGACGATCTCGGCCCGCACGGCCACAGGGTCGAGCTCAAGCCGCATCCGCGCCGCCGAGCGGACCATCCGCGCGAGGTGCTCGTCGAGCGCGAACGGTCGTCCGTCATAGATCCTGACGACCTCGAAGACCGCGTCGCCGCGCACGAAGCCGGGGTCGGCGGCCGGCACCGTGGCCTCGGCGACCGGCATCAGCCGGCCGTCGACGATCGCAAGCAGGTCAGCCATTGGCGGGGACCCCGAGCCGGGCGCGGCCGAGGATGTGCGGCACCCCGAGCCGGGGCGGGAAATGGAACGACGCGACCTGCTCGATCGTGAAGCCCGCGTCGGTGATCGCTCTGGCGGTATCACGCGAGAGGTGGCAGCCGGCCGCGAACGTGGGCCAGATGCCGCTGCGGTCGAGCGCCATCTGCAGCGGGCGCAGCGCGCCGCCGCTGGCGACGACGTGCTCGTAGAAGCGCAGCTCGCCGCCGGGGCGCAGGACGCGGCGGCACTCGGCCAGCGCCGCTGCCTGGTCGGGCACCGAGCAGAGCACGAGCGAGAAGAGCACCGCATCGGCGGCCTCGTCATCGAGCGGGATCCGCTCGGCCGTGCCGTCGTCCACGCTGACCGGCACCGGAGCGGCAGCCGCAGCTGCTTCGGCGAGCTCACGCAGCCCCCGGTCGGGCTCGAGCGCGACGACGCTCGTGACGCTCGCCGGATAGCGGTCGAACATGCGCCCGTCGCCGCAGCCGACCTCGACCACCGTCCCGGTCAGGCCGTCGAGCAGGAGCTCGCGGTGGCGGGCGCCGCCGAGACGGTCGAGGCGGGCCCCGAACCGCGGCCAGAACCAGCTGAACAACGTGCGCGGCAGATCGATCATCGCCCCCATCGTCGCAGGCGATCGCGGCCGGCGCCGTCCCGCGCCGGTGAACCTAGGCCTCGTCCGCGACGGCGATCCGGCCTGCCTGCGCAGCGTGTGCGAACGCCGCGTAGTCACGCTCGTTCTGATCGGCGTAGGCGACAGCGAAATCTTCAAGCGCACGGTCGGCGCTGTCGTCGTCGCCGAGGTAGCCGCTGATCTGCGCCGCATCTCCTGTGCGGGCATGAGCGCGGGCCAGTGTGCCGCCGCAGATCCGGCCGTAGAGCGCGAGCCGCGCGGCCGACAGCGTCTCGACGTTGACCGAGCCCTTCATGTCGCGCAGCTGACGCACGTAAAACGCTCGCCGCTGCTCGCCGCTGCCGGTGATCCAGCCGAGGAACGCGTCGCTGGCCGACTGCATCAGCCGCTGTCCCTGCACGACGCGCTCGCCGCCGTGCGCGTAGTCGCCAGCGCCGGCGAACGGCTCGAGCACCGACGCCCCGGCCTCCTTGACCTGCAGGAACAGAGGGTCGTCGGCCTGGTCGCCCATCAACAGCACCATGAACGCCTCGGTCCCGACCGAGCCGACGCCGACAACCCTGCGCGCGTAGTCCTCGAGGTGGTAGTGCCTCAAGACCAGGCGCCGGTCGGGCGTCAGCGAGTGCTCGTAGTCGATCAGGCCCTGCCGGACAATCGCGTCGAACTCCTCGCGCCGCTCGGCAGGCGGACGCACGACGACCGGCGGGAGCTCCTTGATCCGGAAACCGTCGCCGGTCCGTTCGGTCAGCTTCGCCAGCGAACCGACGCTGGTGCGGCGGCGGGCCTTCTTCGCCGTCTTCTTCGCCGCCTTGCGCGTCGCCTTGTCCTCGGTCGCGCGGAGCTCGGCGAACAGCTCGTCGACGTCGACGCGCGCGTACCAGATGTCCATGAAGCGCATCGTCGCCGCCCGCGCCATCACCGCGCGGTACCCGGCGGCGGCGGCCCGGGCGGCAGCGCGCTGGTCGCCGTCGCCGAAGCCGCTGTCCCTTGCGCCGACGACGAGGCTCGTGACAAGGCGCTTGAGATCCCACTCGAACGGGCCCGGCAGCGTCTCGTCGAAGTCGTTGAGGTCGAAGACGAGCCGTCGGTCCGGGGCGGCGAAGACGCCGAAGTTCGACAGGTGCGCGTCGCCGCAGCACTGGACCCTCAACCCCGGTGACGGGGCCTGGGCCAGATCCCAGGCCATGATCGCCGCGGCGCCACGGTAGAAGGTGAACGACGAGACCAGCATCCGCGCGTGACGGATCGGCACCAGCTCCGGTACCCGGGTCGCGTTCTGGCGCTCGATCGTCGCGACCGGGTCGGGGCGCTGCGGCGGTGCCGGAGATTCCGCCAGCGCAGCGAGCGGCACCGTATCGCGCTTGGAGCGGCCGGCTTTGACCCGCTCCATCACCGCAGGCGCGGCCGCGGTGGCCGTGCGGCTGCGGTCCGCCGCGGTGCGACCGGGCTTGCCGCTGGAACCCTTGCCTTTGGCCATGGAAGCGACCCTACACCTCGCCCCCCTGCAGTGCCCCCGCTAGGAATCGAACCTAGAACCTTCGGATTAAGAGTCCGCTGCTCTGCCAGTTGAGCTACAAGGGCGTGCGGCCAGGATAGCGTCCGTCGCCGGGGCGGGCCAACCGTCGTCAGGGCGCGACCGGAGCGCTCGGCGTCGTCGTCGCGCCCGAGCCGGACTGCTGCTGGGCCTGCTGAAGCTGCTGCTGGAGCACGGACTGCTTGAGCTGGGCGACCTGCTGCTTGACGTTGTCGCGCTGAAGCTTGTCGGCCAGGGCCACGGCCCGCTTGCCGGCCAGATCACCCTTCTGCATCTGCCCGGCCTGGTAGGCGAGCGCCGCGTACTGCATGTACATCTCGCTGGTCGGTTGTCTGGCTGCGAGCACGAACTCGAACGCGGCGACCGCATCCTTCGGCTGCGCCAGGCCGCCCGGTCCGTAGGCCTGCACCATCAGCGCGGCGATGTTCGGGTCGGGCTTCTTGGTCAGCCGCAACGCCTCCTGCCAGGCACGGTCGGCCTCGGCCAGGTGAGCCTTGCCCTGATCGGTGAAGACGCCCTGGTCCTGGTCGTAGCCGGTGCCCTGCGCCTGCAGGAACCGGACCCGTGCGAGCCGCTGCCAGGCCGCCGCGCTCTGACGATCGGCGCGGACCGCACCCTCGGCCGCGGCGAGCTCCTTCTTCTGCACGTCGCTGACCGACTGCTTCTGACCGGAGAAGGCGTCGAACAGACCACCGCTCGTGCCGCCGCCGATCCCGAAGAACACGAGGCCGCCGCCCATCAGGATGGCGAGACCGAGATAGATCACTTGAACGGCACGGCGACGGCCGCGGCCGCGAAGGTCGAACAGCATTGGCGGTCAGTCTAGGCCGTCGCCCTGCTCGATCCCCCGGGGCACCACGCGCGGCGTGGGCTCGGGCTCCTTCGCAGGCGGTTCATCCTCGTCCTCCTCGTCCTCCTCGGGCGGCAGCGTGAACGACCAGCGCGACGGACCCTTCGGCACGATGAAGCGCGACAGCTGGATCGAGAGCTCGTAGAGCACGACCATCGGCGACATCGTGATCATCATCGTCACCGGATCGGGCGTCGGCGTGATCACAGCAGCGATGATCGCGAACAGCAGGATCGCGTAACCGCGCGAGGCGCGGAGCTGCTTCGGCGTCAGGATCTGCAGGCGGATCACAGCCAGCACCACGAGCGGCACCTGGAACAACAGGCCGACGCCGGCGAGCAGGATCGTGACGAAGCGGTAGTAGTCGCGGGCCTGGACGAGGATGTCGTATTGGGAGTCGTTGTAGTTCTGCAGGAAGCCGATCGCCGGCGGCAGCGCCAGGAAGTAGCCGAAGGCGACGCCGCCGAGGAACAGCACCGGCGCCGCGATCATCGCCGGCAGCGCCAGCCGCCGCTCCTTGTGGGTGAACGCCGGCAGCACGAACGCAAACAGCTGGAACAGGATCATCGGCAACGAGATCAACGCAGCGGCGTAAGCCGACACGCTGATCGTCGTCAGGAACGGTTCGGTGACGCCGATCGTGATCGGCGTCGCGCGGCCGGCCTTGACCGGCTTCGGTGCGGCGGCGGCAGCCCGCTCAAGCGCATCGGCCGCCTGCTGCAGCTGCTGTGAGGCGGCGTCGACCTTGGCGGCGGTCTGGGCTGAGACCGCCCCGCCGGCGGCGAGTTGACCGAGCGAGTCGGCGGCGCCGGCAAGCGCCGGACCGGATGTCTTCAGCGCCTTGGCCAGCTCGTGGTCGAAGCAGGCGGTGCGCTCCAGCGGGTTGGCCGACTTCGTGCTCTTCGCGCAGTCGATCTGCTTGGCGGCCGCCAGCGGGCGGTTGAGCCAATCGAGGATCTGGTTGTTGAACGAGTAGCAGACGGCGAACGCGATCACGTACGTCGCCACGACCCAGATCAGCCGCGAACGCAGCTCATCTAGGTGCTCGACGATGCTGAGCCGCGCGGCGTGCGCGACCGGACGGATCGTCGGCAACGGCCCCGCTCAGCTCGGCACACCGCCGCCGGGCGGCGCCGTCGTCTCGCCTTCGCGCTCTCGCTCCGGAACCGCCGCGACCGGTTCGCTGCCGGCGGTGATCGCCGGGAGCGCGGCGACGTCATCGGCGTCTTCGCCGTCGTCGTCCAGATCACGGTCGTAGCGCTTGGTGATTCCGTCCTTGAACTCGCGGATGCCGCCGCCGAGCTGCTTGCCGAGTCTGGGCAGGCGCTTGGGCCCCAGGATCAGGAGCACGATGACGAGGACGATCAGGAGTTCTGGGATACCGATGGGCATTTCCACCTCCGCGGAACCCTGATGCTACCGGCCCGGCGTGCGCAGGTCGCGCCCGATGGCTCGTTGCCGGACCGCTCCGATCTCCGTCGGGTCGTGTTCAAGTTCGCACGCCGTCCCGCCGATCACCCGGGGCGCAGTCACCACCGCGACCAACGCACCGACCATGAGCGCGCCCGACAACCACCACTATGTCCGCCGTGTCGTGCTGCCGTCGGGCAAGACGATCGAGGTCGTGTATTTCGATGCGGCCCCCGACGGCGAGCCGGTCCGCGACGAACAGCACCTGCATGTCTGTGCGCGCTGCTCGTCGCACCTCGTCTACCCGGTCGAATGGGAGGAGGCGGGGAGCACCCACTGGCAGGTCAGCCTGCGCTGCCCGAACTGCGAATGGGTCGCCTCCGGCATCTTCACGCAGGACGCGGTCGAGCGGTTCGACGCCGAGCTCGACCGCGGTACCGAGGCCCTGGCCCGTGACCTGCGGCGACTCTCGCACGCCAACATGCAGGACGAGGTCGAGCGCTTCGCCGCCGCGCTCGGCGCCGACCACATCCAGCCCGACGACTTCTGACCGGCCCGGCCGCCCGCGGGCGGCGTCACGAGCCACCGGCGGGCCGGCTGAGATGCCGGCCCGTTCCACGACCGGGCGGCCCCGGGTACGCGCTCCTCAGGCGTAGCGGGCGACGACGCTGTCGGCAACCCGCGTCAGCAGGCGCCGGCGCTGATCGTCGAAACCAGCGAGCTCGGCCTTGGCGGCCGCGATGTGCGTCGCCGCCAGCTCGCGGACGGCCGCCGTCGCACCGCTGGCGACGATCGCGCTGCAAAGCTCGGCGGCGGCCGCCGGATCGCCGATCGAACGCGGGTCGATCAGCGCGAGCGCGGGGTCGCGCTGACGGGCCAGCAGCAGCGGCAGCGTGATCGTCCCGTCGAGCAGGTCGGTCCCGATCGCCTTGCCGGTGCGCTCGGGTGGGCCTTCTACGTCGAGCACATCGTCGAGCATCTGAAAGGCGATGCCGATCCCGTGCGCGTAGCGGCTCAGCGGCTCAGGCTGCTCGCCGGCGCAGAGCGCGCCGAGCGCGGAGGCGGCCGCGAACAGCCGTGCGGTCTTCAGCTCGCAGCGCAGTTCGTAACGCTCGCGGTCGATGTTCGCGTCCCACGCATCGGCCCGCTGCAGCAGCTCGCCGCGGGCCAGCGCCGACGCGGCCGCGGCGAGCGCCCGCACCCTGTCCGCGTCACCGCTCCGTACGAGCAGCGTGAACGCCGTTGCGAACAGCGCGTCGCCTGTGTGGACCGCCAGTTCGCGGCCGGCCGACGCGTGGACGGTCGGCCGCCCGCGTCGCAGCGGCGCGTCGTCGAGCACGTCGTCGTGGACGAGCGTCGCGACATGCAGCAGCTCGACGGCGGCGGCCGCAGCGACGACGTCGCCATCGGTGCCGCGATCACCGCTGCAGATCACGACCAGCAGCGGCCGCAGCCGCTTGCCGCCCGCGGTGACGGTCGCCGTCGCATGTCCGGCGAGCCGTGGCCCGAGGCCGGCGGCGGCCCGCTGCAGCAGCTCTTCGACCGCGGCCATCCGCCGCGCGGCCACCGGCCCTGCGGCCGCCAGCAGCGCGCCGGCCTGCCGCTCCGGAGCCGGCGCCTCAGGAACTCCTATTCGCCCTTGAGATTGCCGAGGAACGTGACGAGGTTCTGGAACTTCTTCGGTTCCTGGTCGCGCAGCTGCACGAACGACGGCATCGGGCTGGTCGGGTTGACCAGCGTCGCCGCGATCGCGGCGGCCGGCAGGCGGCCGGCGATGTCGGTCAGGTTCGGGCCCGGGCCCGCATTGCCGTTCTCACCGATGCGGTGGCAAGCCAGGCAGCCGGACTGCGCGGCGACGAGTCGCCCGGCCTCGAAGCTCTTGAGCAGCGCCGGATCCTTCTGGGCTGCCTTGACCACGTGTGCGGGCACCGGCAGGTCGATCTCGGTCGGCGGCCCGGTCCTCGAACCCTCGTACGTGAGGTAGGTCATCGTCAGGATCGTCAGGATGCCGGCGGTCGTCGCCAGCGGCCGGCGCTCGGGCCGGCGCTCGGGCTTGCGGTCGTAGAACGGCAGCAGGAAGAGCAGGATCATGCAGATCGTCAGGATCCCGATCGTCGCCAGCGCGACCAGCGACGGCGGGTTGACGATCCGCAGCAGCTCGAAGCTGAAGAAGTAGTACCACTCGGGCCGCGGCGTGTAGGTCGTCGTCGTCGGGTCCGCCTTCGGGCCCAGCTCGGCGCCGAGCACGATCGACATCACGATGATGATCGCCATCACCAGGATCAGCACGACGCCGTCCTTGGCGATCGCGTACGGGAAGAACGGCTTGCCCTCGGCCTTCAGCTGGGCGTACTCGCGGAGGTACTCCTCCTTCTGCCGGCGGTTCATACCACGACCTCCTGCTCCGGCTCGTCATGTCGCTTCGGTTTGATCCACGGCGGTGCGGTCGTACCGAGCTTGACCACCAGCCAGAGGTGGGCACCGATCATCGCCGCGATGATCGACGGGACGACCAGCATGTGGATCGAGTAGAAGCGCGACAGCGTCGCGGTGTTGAACTCCGCGCCGCCCATCAGGAAGTCGGCGAGGTAGGGGCCGATCAGCGGCGCCGTGCCGTTGACGTTGTTGCCGACGACGGTCGCCCAGAACGAACGCTGATCGAACGGCAGCAGGTAGCCGGTGAACGACATGATGAACGTCAGCACCAGCAGCGCGACGCCGATCACCCAGTTGAGCTCGCGCGGATACTTGTAGGCACCGAAGAAGAAGGTCCGCGCCATGTGCAGGCAGACGAGGATCACCATCACCGACGAGCCCCACTTGTGCATCCCGTGCACGAACTGGCCGAGGAAGACGTCGTCGTTGATGTGGCGGACCGACTCGTATGCGCCGCCGCCGGCGTCAGGCCGGTAGTACATCGCCAGGAAGATGCCGGTCACCGCCTGAGAGATGAACGCGAACATCGACGCCGTGCCGAGCGTGTAGAACCAGTTGGTGCCCTTGGGCACCTTGCGGAACATCACCCAACGCAGGCCGTTGGACATGCCCATGCGCTCGTCGACCCAGTCGGCGGCGTGGACGCCGGCACCGCGCAGACCGTCGGGCGCCGTGTCGGGCGAGCCGGTCGGACGACGCGGCGCGGGCTTCAGGAACGAAGGAATCAGGCTCGGCATCGTGATCAGTCGGTCGGGAGGCTGTCGAGCTTGCGCATCGTCGGACGCGACGGGTACACGTACTGGCCGATGCCCTCGAGCGCCTCCCCAGGCAGGCGGGGCGAGAAACGCCGCAGTTCGCTGTTGACCGAGAACCGCGGCCCGACCTCGAGCCGGCCGTCGCGGACCCGGTTGTAGAAACGGTCGAGCGGCCGCACCGGCGGGCCGCCGACGACCTTGCCCTGGAAGTCGTAGACACCGCCATGGCAGGGGCAGATGAAGCGCTCGGCCGGCGGTGTGTAGCGGACCGGGCAGCCGAGGTGCATGCAGCGGGTCGAGATCACGACGAACTGCTCGTCCTCGAACCCGGGCGGCAGCGTGTCTGTGTCGAGCTTCGGGTTTCGGCGGCGGACGTAGACCGTCGACTTGCCGGTCTGCCCGACCCCCTCTGAGACGTCGATCACGCGCGGGACGTAGTTGTCGTCGGGGAACTCGTCGGGCGAGCCGATCGCCTGCCACGGCTGGTTGTGACGCTCGAAGATCGGGCCGACGGCGAAGCCCAGCGACGGCAGCACGATCGCTGAGACCGCGATCGTGCCGGTGGCGTGAGCCGACCCGACCATGAACCTGCGGCGGGTGACTGTCTCGCCGTCGAAGGCGCCGGGGATGCCGCGGTCGGCTGTGTACTTGCTCTTTGCTTGCTTGGACACTGTGCTGAGAGAGGCGTCGGAGGTCGTTCGCGCACGACGCGTTCGTGCTGGCAATCTACCGGGGCCGGTGGCGGCGCGCGTTCTCGCTCTTGCAGGAGGCCGTCCGATCGCCGGCACCGAGCCGTTCGCGCGCTGCCGTGAGCTCCGTGCGCAGCGCCTCATGCGCGCCGTCGCCGCCGGCCGCGGCTCTGGTCACCGCGGCATCGAGTTCGGGGTCGGGGCCCCAGCCGAGGGTCAACGCAGCCGCCTCCCAGAGCGTGTCGGCGAGTGCTTCATCGCCGCCCGCCAGCGCGTCGGCGCCGCGCGCGATCAGGGCCGCGAGCGTTTCGATCGCCGCCAGGTCGTCGGCCGCGGCGAGCTGCTCGAGCCCGAGCGCGTAGCAGCGGTCACCAGCCAGCAGCATCAGGTCGTCGTCGTCTCCGTAGAGCAGCCGGGAGCGGCCGCGGTGAAGGAGATGGCCCTCGCGGACGGCCTCGGCGACGAAGCCCAGGCCGGCGGGATGATCCACCGCGCGTGGGCCGGAGTCGATCAGCGCGCCGGCGCCCATGTCCGGGGCGCTGCGATCTCCGGCGGGACGCAGCGCGGCCGCGATCGGGTCGCCGGGGGTGGCAAGCTCGCGGGCGAGCCGGTCGAGGGCGGTGCTCACCGCTGCGAAACCTCCTGCAGCGTCGCCCCGGCGGCCTCGATGGTCTGCTGCACGTGATCGGTGCTGTGCGCCAGCGACGGGAACCAGGGTGTCCGCGGCGACGGCGGCAGGTGGATGCCGCGCGCGAGCATGCCGCGGCGGAAGGCCGCGAAGGCGGCGTCGTCACTGGCAGCGGCGCCGGCGTGGTCACGTGGAGCGTCAGCGGTGAAGAAGATGCTCAGCAGCCCGCAGACGCGGTGCACGACGAGCGGCACCGCCGCCATCCGTGCCGCCGCCTCCAGGCCGTCGGCCAGCCGGCAGGTGGTCGTCTCGAGCTGCGCATAGGCGGCCTCGTCGAGCAGGCCGAGGGTCGCTGTTCCGGCGGCGACCGCGACCGGGTTGGCTCCCGGCTCACGCGCGCTGTGTGGTCCGGACGCTCCGGCGGCGACCAGATCGGCACGACCCCCGACCGCCGCGAGCGGCAGGCCGCCGCCGATCAGCGGGCCGAGCAGCGTCAGGTCCGCGAAGACGCCGCTGCGCTCCTGTGCGCCCCCGGCCGCCACGCGCGGCGCCGTGGCCGCGGCATCGAAGATCAGCAGCGCGCCGTTCTCGTCGGCCTGGTTGCGCAGCAGCTCGAGGAAGCCCTCGACCGGCGGCATCAGCCCGATCGACGTCATGTACGGCTCGGCGACGATCGCGGCGAAATCGTGTTCGGCACACGCGGCGACGACCGCCGCACCGTCGTTCCAGGGCACGGTCACCACCTCGCCCGCGACAGCCGCCATCGGCCGGCCGCCGAACGCGCCCCGGTCGGCGCCGGCGAAGGTCAGCAGCCTGCGACGCCCGGTCGTTGCGATCGCAATCTCGAGGGCGGTCGCGCCGGCCGCACCGAGCGACGGGACGAAACGCAGCATCTGCACCGGTGCGATCCGGCGGCAGATCTCCTCGGCCAGCACGACCTCACCGAGAGCCGGCGCGCCGAAGGCAGCGCCGAGCACGGCCTGCTCGCAGATCGCGGCGACGACGTCGGGGTGCGCGTGCCCAGCGATCGCCGCTCCCCACGCACAGAGATAGTCGATGAACTGGTTGCCGTCGGCATCCTGGACCATCGCGCCGGAGCCGTGGTCGATGAAGAGTGGGGCGTCGTCCTCGGGCGCGGCGGCGGCCGCGGCGAGCCGGCTGCGCGCACGCGCACGGAGCTCGCGTGAGCGCTTGTCGGCAAGCGCGATCGTCATCGCCGGACGGACCCGGTCGGATCGATGGTCGGGGCGAGCGCGCGACTCACGCGCGACAGCCTATTGGCGATCGCGCTCCGCCCGCCACCCGGTCAGCGACGCTGCTGCCACTCCTCGAGCGTCAGGGCGTAGAGGTCGTGATCCTCCCAACGGCCGGCGATGTTCAGGTAGCGGAGCGCGCGCCCCTCGAGGCGGAACGCGTTCTTCTCGAGCACCCGCCGCGAGCGGACGTTGCGTGGCAGCACCGCGGGCTGGATCCGGTGCAGCCCGGCCTCCTCGAAGCCGAAGCGGCAGATCAACTCAACCGCCTCGGTGCCGTGGCCGCGGCCGCCGGCGTCACCGGCGACCCAGTAGCCGAGCGTCGCGTTGCGCCACGCACCGAGCACGACGTTGGCGAGCGTGATCCGGCCGATGATCCGATCACCTGCAGTCGCGTCGAGCACGGCGAACGCGTAGCCGAGGCCCGACTGCCAGGCATCGACGTCGCGCCGCAGGACCTCGCGCTGGCCCGCAACCGAGTAGTGGCGCTCGCTGTGGATCGGCTCCCACGGCTCGGTGTGGGCGCGGTTGGCGATCACCGCCGCCGCAAACGGCTCCGCCGAGGCCGGCGTCAGCGGCAGCAGCGTGGTCGTGCGGCCCGCGATCCGATGGCGGAGCGGTGCCATCGCGCTCACGCCATCCGTCGCAGGGCGAGCCGTCCGATCAGCGACCAGCCGAGGCAGATCGCGACGAGTTGCAGGACCGCGATCCAGAGCCCGGCCGCGCCGTTCAGCGCCCCGTCGATGGCGGTCAGCGCCGGCCGGAACGGGAACAGCGCCGAGATCACCCCGATCACGTCGTAGAGCCAGCCGGCCAGCGCGCCCTGCGGCACCAGTGCCAGAAATGCCAGCGGCAGCGAGACGAGGATCGCCAGCAGCGACGCTGCCCGGACCTCGCGCGCCAGGGCGCCGAGACCGACCCCGAACGCCGCGCAGCCGAGGCCGCCGGCGGCCAGCGCGAGCAGCCAGAGCGGGATGCGGGTGAAGTCGAGGCCGAGGAACGCGGCGACCCCGCCGCTCAGGATCAGCCCGGCGAGCGCCGCGCACCCGGCCGCGAGCACGACCTTCGCGGCGACCAGCCGAGAGGGCGAGACGAGCCCGCGCAGCAGCCGCTCGAGCGTGTTCTCCTCGCGCTCCAGGGCCAGCATGCCGGCCGCGATCAGCACCCCGATCAGCAGCAGCGACAGCGTCACGGCAACCGCGACCGCGTAGCGGTCGAGCGGCGCGCCGCTGGAGCCCGACAGGATCGTCTTCTTGACCTCGACCGGTGCGCCGACGGTGCCAAGGATCCCGGTCGACAGGTCGAGGTTGTCGATCGCCATCCCAGCGAACTTCGCGACCTGCTCGAGCTTCAGCCGCTCGGGGCTGTGCTCGGGCAGCGTCGCCGCGACCTCGTCGATCTTCTGCTTGGAGCGGACCAGGCCGGTGATGTCGAGATGGGTTCCCAGCAGGTTGAAGTTGCCGCCGTGCAGCAGCAGCCCGATGTAGCTCGCGGCGACCTGCGTGACCCGCTCTGAGACCGCCCGGTTGAGGTCGGCGATCTTGGAGTTGATCGCCGACTCGACGAACGAGCGCTTGACCGGATCGCGGGCGCTGTAGATCACCTCGACCTGCGGACGCTTGCCGCTGTTGAGCGCAACGAGCTGCTGGAGACGGTCAATCAGGTTCTCGGGCACGATGATCGCCGCCAACGCCTGGCCGGACTTGACCTTGTCGATCGCGGCCTGTCGCGAGCCCACCTGGATCGGCTCGACCGATTTGAACAGCTGCTTGGCGTAGTCGCGCGGGTCGACGGCGGTGCCGCCGACCGACAGACTGCCGCGCGCGGCGCGCTCGAGCCCGTTGAAGATCGCGACCGGCGGCTTCTGCGGCCCGCGCGAGAGCGCCAGGCCGAGCAGCAGCGCGATCAGCAGCGGATAGAGCACGAGCATCGCGACGAGCAGCGGCGAGCGCCGCAGGATCCGCAGGTCCTTGCGCAGCAGCGCCCGCATCTCAGTGTGCCCCGCCCTCGTCGGTGGCGTCGAGCAGCGCGACCAGCGCGGTCTCGAAGTCCGCGTCCGGCCGGCCGGCGATCTCGCGCGCACGGGCGTGCAGCTCGCCCGGCGCCAGGTTGTAGCGCAGCCGCCCCTCGACAAGCACGATCACGCGGTCGGCGTGACGCTCGGCCTCAGCGACGTCGTGGGTCGTGAAGAGCACGGCGGTGCCGCTGCCGGTCAGCGACGCGATGAACTCCCAGAGCCGGCCGCGCTGACGCGGATCGAGCGATGACGACGGCTCGTCGAGCAGCAGCACGACCGGATCGCCGAGCAGCCCGACCGCGATGTTGACACGCTGCTGGTTGCCGCCCGAGAGCGTCCCGAGCTCGTCACCTGCGCGTTCGGTCAGGCCGGTCTGCTCGAGCATCCGTGCGATCAGCGGCGCGGCGTCAGCGACCCCTTCGAGACCGGCGAACAGCTCGAGGTTCTCGCGCACCGTCAGCTTGCCGTAGACGGCCGGCTGCTGCGGCACCCAGCCGACCTCGTCCGGGCTGCGGCTGACCGTGCCGTCGCGCTGGGCGAGCGCGCCGCCGGCGACGCGCAGCAGCGTCGTCTTGCCCGCCCCGTTCGGGCCGATGATCGCGACCAGCTCGCCCGGCGCCAGCGTCACCGTCACGTCGTCGAGCACGCGATTGTCGCCGAAGGCGTGGGAGATTCCGTGCAGTTCGAGTGCGGTCTCGGGCTGCGTGTCGACGTCGGCGGGCGCCATCTGGCGGGCACGCTATCGCCCGGCTGCGCCAGACTGCGGTCCGTGGCCGAGCCCGTATCGATTCTGTTCGTCGGCGATCTCGTCGGTCCGGCCGGCCGGCGCGCACTGCTGACGCTGCTGCCGGTGCTGCGCGAACGGCATTCACCGACGTTCGTCGTCGTCAACGGCGAGAACGTCGCCGGCGGGCTCGGCATCACGCCGAAGCTCGCCGACGAGCTGCTGGCGGCGGGCGTCGATGCGATCACGCTCGGCAACCACGCCTACCACCGTCGCGAGATCTTCCCCTACCTCGACAGCGGCAAGCCGATCGTGCGTCCGGCCAACTACCTGTCGCTGCAGCCCGGGTCCGGGCTCTGCGTGGTCGAGTCGGCGGGGGTGCGGCTCGCGGTGATCAACCTCTCGGGCAACGTGTTCTTGAATGCGGGCCGCCCGGCGTTTCTGGAGGCCGAGCAGCTGATCGCCGGACTCGACGCCGGGATCGATCACGTGCTCGTCGACATCCACGCCGAGGCGACGAGCGAGAAGGTTGCGCTCGGCTGGCATCTCGACGGTCAGGTGACGGCCGTCGTCGGCACCCACACCCACGTCCCGACCGCCGACGCCCGCGTGCTGCCCGCGGGCACCGCCTACATCACCGACGTCGGCATGACCGGGTCGCGTGCGGGCGTGATCGGCGTCAGGCGCGAGCAGGCGATCGCGGGGCTGCGGACGCAGATGCACCAGCGGTTCGAGACCGCCGAGGAGGATCCGTGGCTGATGGCGGTGCTGATCAGCTGCGGTGCTCGCCGGGCGGCCACAGCGATCCAGCAGCTGCTGATTCCGGCGCCCCCGCAGCGCTGACGACGCGGGTCGCGTGACGCCGCAGCGGCGCCTCGTGCCGTGCGAGCAGCGCGACGATCAGCGCCGGGAACATCCAGACGAGGTAGAGGTAGAACCAGTAGGTCACCGACAAGAGCACGGCGAGCAGGATCGCCGCGCAGACCGCCGCCAAGCCGACGACATCACGGCGGCGCGGCAGGAACGGGGCGGCGACGATGAAGGCGACGGTCAAGAGCTGCCAGGCGTGCTGCGCAAGGCTCCAGCCGTAGAGGCCCCAGACCGAGAACGGCGCGTCACGACCGAACTGGAAGGCGATCGTGCGGTCGTAGACGGTCCGCAGCGACTCGCCGCCGGCGATCACCGGCAGCCAGACGACCGCCAGCGTGGCGAGCGCCGCGAGCGAGAAGGCGATCAGCCCGCCGCGCCGGCCGGCCTGCCGGTCGTGCAGCGCGAACACCGGCAGCAGCGCCAGCGACCCGAACTTCGTCATCGCTCCGAGCGCGGCCGCCACGCCGCGGGCCGCGGGCCGGGCGGCCAGCAGCAGCGCGAGGGCGACGAACAGCGCGACGAGGCCGTCGTTGGAGTTGCTGTTCATCGCGTAGAGCGAGAACGGCCACGTCGCCCACGCGTAGCCGAGCACGACGCCCATCCCCGGCCCGCGGATTCGCCAGCCGATGCCGATCAGCGTCAGCAGGGTCAGTAGATCGAAGCTGATCGAGGCGGCGTTGGCGGCCCAGAGGCCGGCCCACTTGCCATGCCAGGGCAGAAGCTGCTCGAACGGGACGTAGGCCTCATAGGCGACCGGACCGTAGGTGTCGCCGCTCGCGTCGTCGCTGGGGAAATGGCCGTAGAGCGGATCACCGGCGGCGAGCTTGTGCGCACCGATCACCCCCGAGTAGCCGACGTCGATCACGTTCGAGTCCTCGAGGTTGAGGCCGATCCGGAAGCCGACGAGGAAGACGAGCGCGATCGCCAGCCAGGAGACCGGCACCAGCAGCGGCAGCGGGCCGCGCGCAGCCGCTGTCTCCTTGCGCGAGCGGTAGCCGACGGCCAGCGCCCGCACCAGCAGATAGGCCATCAGCGGGGCGACCAGCGGGACCGAAACGCCGAGGTTCGCCGCGTTGAAGAACGCGACCGAGATCCCGAAGGCGGCCAGCACGGCGAGGTCGAGGTGCAGCCAGCGCAGCGGCCGGCGAGGATCGAGGAACGGGACGATGAAGAGCACGGTCAGCGGGATCCAGACCCAGGGCGAGTTGACGGCGCGGCCGAAGGCGCCGGGATAGCCGCGGGCCATCGTCCAGGCGACCTGCGGCCCCGTCCAGGCCTCGGTCACCTTGCCTGTCGCGTCGTCGACGAGGACCTGGGCGATCTCCTTGCGCGCCTTGCCGCTGCCGGGCGTGAACCAGCTCACCTGCCAGCGCGCCTGCCCCTTGAGGTAGACCTCCGGGCGTGCAGTGGGATGCTCGCGCAGCGCGGTCTGGATTCGCGGGTCGCGCCGTGCGATCGCCAGCGCCGCGAGGCCGTTGAGCCGGTGCGCGGCCGGATAGCCGTCGAGCGTCGCCGGGCTGGAGATCGCGTTCGGGTCGGTCGGACCAGCTGCCGGTGTCGTCTCGCCCGCGAGCGCCGTCGCTGCCGGAAGCAGCAGCCAGAGCGCCGCGAGCAATCTCAAGATCCGGCCCCTCACGCCAGACCGAAGTATCTGTAGAGCATCGGCGCCACGTCGCTGAGCGAGGCCGTGAACGGGTCGTCGACGTCCGGCGACGGCGGCTCCAGCTCGCAGCCTGACCAGAGCAGCGACCCGAGCGAGTCGGCCTTGTGCAGCGATCCATGGCTGCCGCCACCGACGTGCCCGGACCCGCCCCAGTCGAGGAACTCGGCTCCGGGCACGGCCGACAGCAGCAGGTCGCCCGACGTCGTGCAGCTGAGCGCGGCCCAGATCCGGCGCAGGGGATCCGGATAGGCGCCGACGCGCAGGCGGCCGTCCGCCGCTTCAAGCTCCAGCACCGCCGGGTCGCCGCTCAGCCACCAGCCGTTGCCGCGGTCGTCGCGCAGCTCGTCGCCGCGACCGAAGCGCAGCTCTCCCCGGGTCGGAGACGTCACGACCGCGTGGTCTCCCGCGCGCCGGCAGACGAGGTCGACGCCGTCGGCGCTGATCGCAAGCTCGAGCAGGCCGGACAGCGCCGCCTCGCGGGCCGCCGGGTCGAGCACGTAGACCATCGCCGCGCGACCGTTCGGGCAGATCGCGATCTCGGCGGCACTGCGGGCCCGCACCGTCGCCGGGCGGTTCTCGCGTGCCGGCCGGGTCGGCTGGGCGATCCGGCATCCGGCAAACGCGCCCGCCAGGTCGATCGTCCGCTCGACGAGCGCGTGGCCGTGGTCCGAGCAGACGACGATCGCGTGGCGATCGAGAAAGCGGTCAAGGCCGCCCGCGGCCTCTGCGACCCGTGCGATCTCGGTATCGGCCGACGCGATCGCGTCGGCCTGGGCCTCGGGACCGAAACGATGCGAGGTCGTGTCGTTATCGGGCAGCGACAGCAGCAGGAAGTCATAGAGGTCGCGCTCGGTCAGATAGACCGAGACGCAGCCCGCATGCTGGTCGCGCATCCCGGGCTTGCCGAGCTGGCTACGGCAGCCGGTCTCGCGGCTGGTGAAGATGTCGGCGTAGAACAGCTCGCGCGGACCGAGCACCGGATCTTTGAACAGCGTGCCCGCGATCCGCGCCAGCGCCGTCTCCTTGGAGACCTCGTGCCGGTGACGGCCGCGATAGACGAGATAGGTCGTACCGGCGGTGCGCAGGCCGGCATCGTCGAGCGTCTCGAAGACCGTGCGCACGCGGCGGCTGAGGTGCTCGCCGTTGAGCCGGTAGACGGTGTCGACGAGCTGGCGGCCGATCCCGTGCCGCCGTGCGGCCTTGAACGACGACCCGTACTCGACGTAGCGCTGCGCCGAACGCGAGAACCAGTTCATGCCCGGGATCTCGTGGCCGTCCTGAAGCGCCCCGGTGGCGATCGCGGTCGCGCAGACCGGCGTGACCGAGGGAAAGGCGGCGGCCAGAGGCCGGACGCCCGGCCCGCGCTCTGCGATCGCCGCCAGCGCGGGCGCACGACCGGAGTCGATCGCGGCCTGCAGCGCGGCCGGTGCGGCGCCGTCGATCACCGCGAGCACGGCTCGGCGGGCCGTCATCAGCGCAGGATTCGCAGGCCGCCGTACTTCTCGCCGGCGCGCCTGCGTGCAGCGACGCCGAGCACGACGACTGCCACAAGCGCGACGGCGCCGAGCAGCGCCAGCAGCAGCGATGCGACGACGATCAGCGCCGCGATCACCACGACGAACGCGACCAGGCCACCGATGCCGGTGCCGGCAAGCCGCACCCGGACACCCGCCAGGAATGTTGCGACGGCGATGTTTGCGATCACCGCTGCCGCTGCACCGGCGGCCCCTGCCGCCACGAACCAGGACGCTCCTTCGTCGCCTGGCACCAGCAGCACGCCGAGCGCAGCGCCTGCGACCAGGCTCAGCAGCAGCGCCGGGCGGCGGGCCGGCAGCAGCGCGAGCAGCAGGCCGGCGGCCGTGCCGAGGCCGAGCGCTTGCAGAACGTGGGTCAGCACGGGCGCGACGATACCGTCTGTCGCCTGATGCGACCGGTCCGTCAGAGCCAGAAGCTCGCCGGCGTGCGCTACGACGTGCGCGGCCCGATCCTTGTCGAGGCCCAACGCCTGGAGGCCGAGGGCCACCGGATCCTGAAGCTCAACATCGGGAACACGGCGCCGTTCGGCTTCGAGGCGCCAGAGTCGATCGTCGCCGACATGATCCACAGCCTGCCCGAGTCCCAGGGCTACTCGGAGTCACAGGGCATCTACTCGGCCCGGACCGCGGTCGCCCAGTACTACCAGGCACGCGGCCTGCCCGAGACCGCCGTCGAGGACGTCCACATCGGCAACGGCGTCTCCGAGCTGATCACGATGGTGCTGCAGGCGCTCGTCAACGACGGCGACGAGATCCTCGTGCCGGCGCCCGACTACCCGCTCTGGACGGCGGCCGTGACGCTCACCGGCGGCACCGCCGTCCACTACCGCGGCGACGAGGCGGCGGGCTGGGCACCGGACCTCGACGATCTACGGGCGAAGATCACGCCGCGCACGCGCGCGCTCGTGATCATCAACCCCAACAACCCGACCGGCGCCGTCTACTCGGCGGCGACCGTCGCGGCGCTCGTTCAGATCGCGCGCGAACACGGCCTGCTGGTGCTGGCCGACGAGATCTACGAAAAGATCATCTTCGACGGAGCCGTCCACCATCACGCCGCAGCGGCGGCCGGCGACGACGTGCTCTGCCTGACGTTCTCCGGGCTCTCCAAGGCCTACCGGGTCTGCGGCTACCGCGCCGGCTGGGTGATGGTCTCGGGCCCGCTGCACCTGGCAGCCGACTTCCTGGAGGGCCTGACGCTGCTGGCCAACATGCGGATGTGCTCGAACGTCCCCGCCCAGCACGCGATCCAGACAGCCCTCGGCGGCTACCAGTCGATCGAGGAGTACATCCACCCCGGTGGCCGCTTCTACGAGCAGTCCAAGCTTGCCGCGCGACTGCTCAACGAGATCCCGGGCGTCTCCTGCGTCGAGCCGCAGGGCGCGCTCTACTGCTTCCCCCGACTCGATCCCGAGATATATAACATCGCCGATGACGAGGCGTTCGTGATCGACCTGCTGCGGGCGAAGAAGATCCTCGTCACCCACGGGACCGGCTTCAACTGGCCCGAGCCCGACCACTTCCGGCTCGTGACGCTGCCCGACGAGTCGACGCTGACCGAGGCGATCGGCCGGATCGGCGAGTTTCTGCAGACGCTGCGCTAGCGTCGCGGTGCCGATCCGGACCGGTGGCGTTGTCAGAGCGATGGCAGGCGGATGTAACCCTTCGTGTCACCGAAGCCGAGCTCGCCGAAGCGCAGTTGCAGCTTCCTGTTGATCAGCGTGTCGGGGACGTCGAACACAACGGTGCCGGTGACGGTCGACTCCGGCCCGAGCGATTCGAGCAAGAACGGATCTTCGTTGGCGCCGATCGCGGCTGTTGTGCCGTTGATATCGGCGTCAAACGTCTTACCGGCGACCTCGAGTTTGACGACATCGTCGGTCAGAGTCACCGACTTGTCCTTGTCTGATTTCACGCGGAGCTTGACGATCACAAACGTCCCGTTGGCCTTGGCGCCGAGGCCGTAGGTCTGGTCGCCCAGCGTTGCCGCCTTGCGCACCGACTTCAGCTGCCAGATCAGTGCGTCGACCCGGACGCGGCCGTCGGGGCCGACGCGCGGAGTGCAGTCCGACGTCGCCTTGAAGCCGCAACCGTTGTCTTTGGACTGCTTGCTCGCGCCGGAGTCAGAGGCCGAGTCCGAGCTCGTGGCCGACTTGTCCGAGGCGCCGCCGCCGGCGATCGCCGCGATCACCACAAGCAGGACGAACCCGCCGATCCCCCACTTCAGACACTTCATGTTGCCCCCATCCGTTGGACTTGAAGCCTGCGCTTCATCGTGTGCCTGGGGGTCGGCGGTGTCGCTAGTTGTCTGACAGCGATGGTTCCAGCGGCACGACCACGGGGCGGGTTCGGGGCTCGAAGCGGTGGCTCGTCAGGAGTCGCCGGCGAAGTCTTCGGGCGAAACCTCGTCGAGGAACTCCTTGAAGCGGTCGACGACCTGCTCGGTGTCCTCGACCTCGTGCTCGAACTCGATCGCCGACCCGGCGAGCACATCCTCAGCGGCGAAGATCGGCGCCCCCGCACGAACGGCGAGCGCGAGCGCATCGGAGGGCCGCGAGTCGATCTCGATCTCGCGGCCGTCGACCACCAGCGTGATCGTCGCGAAGAACGTGTTCTCGCGCAGCTCGGTGATCGCAACGCGGGCGCAGCGGGCGTCGACCTCGCCGAGGATGTCGAGCAGCAGGTCGTGCGTCATCGGTCGCGGCGTCGAGGCGCCCTGCAGCTTCATCAGGATCGCCGCCGCCTCAGGGTGCCCGATCCAGATCGGCAGGAACTTGTTTGTGTCGGCGGCCTTGAGCAGCACGATCGGCTGCTTGCCGACCATGTCGAAGCTGACGCCGTAGATGACCATCTCCTGCACGCGACGGCGATTATAGGTGCGCGGTGGCGGCAACCCGGGTCGTGACCGGGGGCCACGTGAGGTGACGGTGCGGCGGCCGCGATCAGCGGCGGTTCGGCAAAGCAGGTCGTGGCGCGGCGATCGAGGTGCGAGGGAGCGACCATGCGGGTCGTGACCGCCGCGCCGAGTGAGGTCGCGGTGCGAGATGCGCAGGCGAACCGCCGCTCATGGGCGATCCAGGATTCGAACCTGGGACCTCTTCCTTATCAGAGAAGCGCTCTAACCGACTGAGCTAATCGCCCGCGAGCGCGGATTCTAGCGACGGCGCGGGAATAGCTCGCCGGGCTCCAGGCGTGGGCACCACGCCGGCTGGATCCGGCTGTTGACCGGGCGGCTGCCGGTCGCGACGTCGATCAGGCTACGTCCGCCGAGCGGCCGTGCGAGCACGATCTCGACACAGCGACTCGCGACCCCTGTGGGACAGGCCGCCTGCTGTGATGGGCGGTCCGTGATCGAGAACGCGATGCTGACCGAGCGGCTCGTCTCTCGCGCGCGGTCGAATCGCACCTGCTGACAGCCGCCGTAGCTGACGAGCATCCTGACCGCGCTCCTGCGGGCGCCGGCTGAGACCAACTTGAACGGCAGTGGCGACCAGCGCACCGGGTCCTTGTAGGGGTCCTGATACGGGTCTTGGTAGGGGTCCTGGTACGGGTCCCCGGCGGCGGTCGCGGAGGACCCGTGAACAGATGCCGTGGCGTCGCTGGCAGAGGAGGCCGCAGGCGCGGCGCAAGCGCATGTCGCGACGACGGCAAGCGTGGCGGTGGTTCGGAGCATCATGTGCTCGCAACGACGTCGCCGCGAGAAGGTGACGGCCGTCAGCGATCGCCGAGACGCCGGGCGAGCTCGCGCGCCTCGTCGGCATCAGCGACCGTGAACTCGACGCGGTAGCCGGCGGCGACCGGCTTGACCCGCAGCTCGGTCCCGAGCGCTGGCGCAAGCGCATCGCCGATCGCCTCGGCAGCCGCCGCCTGGTCTGGATGCACCGACTTCTGGTTTGCAGCTGAGGAGGGTGGTGCGGCGCACTGGCGAGCACGGCGCTCGGTCTCGCGGACCGACCAGCCGTGTTCGGCGGCGAGCAGGCCCAGCCGGCGGCGGTCGTCGTGGTCGCCCGCAAGCAGCAGCGCGCGGCCGTGGCCCTCGGTCAGGCGGCGCTGCTCAAGCAGCGCCAGCACCTGGTCGGGGAGGTCGAGCAGGCGCAGCAGGTTGGAGACCGCGACGCGGCCACGGCCGATGCGCCGGCCGACATCCTCGCGGGTCAGGCCCAACTCCTCGACCAGGCCGGCGACCGCTCGCGCCTCCTCGACCGGATTGAGGTCCTCGCGCGCCACGTTCTCGACCAGCGCAGCCTCGAGCGCTTCGAGATCACCGCGCTCGGTGACGAGCACGGGGATCGTCTCAAGCCCTGCGATCTGCGCCGCCCGCCAGCGCCGCTCACCGGCCACGATCTCGTAGCGATCGCCCTTGGGCCGCGCGAGCACCGGCTGAAGCACTCCCTGGCCGGCCAGCGAGTCCGCCAGCGCCTGCAACGCGTCCTGATCGAAGCTGCGCCGCGGCTGGCCGGGATTCGGATCGAGCCGTTCGAGCTCGATCTCGCGCAGGTCGCCGGCGGAGGAGACTGCGGCAGCCGCGGCCACCGCAGTCTCGCCGAGGATCGCCGAGAGGCCCCGGCCCATGCCTCGCTCAGCCACGGGCGGCCACCTCCTTGGCGAGCGCGAAGTAGGCCTCAGCGCCCGCCGAACGCGGGTCGTGATGGATCACCGGACGACCGAAGCTCGGCGCCTCGCCGACGCGGACGTTGCGCGGAATCACCGTGTCGAAGACGAGCTCCGGGAAATGCTCGCGGATCTCACGCTCGACATCTTGCGCCAGCCGCGTGCGACCGTCGTGCATCGTCAGCAGCATCCCGGCGATCGACAGGCGCGAATTGAGCTCGCGGCGGATCAGGCTGAGCGTGTCGAGCAGCCCGGCGAGCCCCTCGAGCGCGAAGTACTCGGTCTGAACGGGCACGATCACGCGATCGGCGGCAACCAGCGCATTGACGGTCAACGGACCGAGCGAGGGCGGGCAGTCGAGGATGATGAAGGCGAACCGGTCACGCAGCGGCGCCAGCGCGTCACGCAGCCGCAGTTCCGAGCCGGGGGCCCGCGGCAGCTCGACGTTGGCACCGGCGAGATCGGGGCTCGCCGGCAGCACGGTGAGGTGCTCGATCGAGGTCGCCGTCAACGCCGACGCCGCCTCTGCAGTGCCGGTGAGGACCTCGTAGATGCCGGGAACCAGATCCTTGGCGAGGCCGAGGCCGACGGTCGCGTTGGCCTGGGGGTCGATGTCGACCAGCAACGTCTCGGCACCGGCCTCCGCGATGCAGGCAGCGACGTTGACGGCGGTCGTCGTCTTGCCGACACCGCCCTTCTGGTTGGCGATCGCATAGATGGTGCCCACGAAGCGCGGACGGTACCGCCGGCGGCGGGCGGCAAGGCCTGAGAATCTGCGCAGTTCGCGGTGATTTCGCGTCGATCAACCGTCAGGCTGAGCCTGCGAGCGGTCGTTTGCGGGCAATCCCGCTGCGGCGCGGGAAGCGCTCGGGGGTCGGGTTCACCTTCAGGTAGGAGTAGAGGCTGCGCGGTGCGCCGGTGTTCGTGAACGGCGGCAGAGCAATCGCAGGCTCGGGCTTCAGACCGACGATCGCCGCAGCGGCGGCGCCGGCGGCAAGCTCGTCAGCGTCGGGCGCTCCCTTCCACGCGATCAGCCGGCCGTCCTGCACCAGCAGCGGCGCCGCGTACTCGACGAGGACCGCCAACGGGGCCAGCGCCCGTGCCGTCACGACATCCTGGCGTCCAACGCCCTCCCGCCATTCCTCGGCGCGCGCGTGGACGACTTCTGCGTTCGTGCAGCCGCTGGCCGATACGGCCGCGCGCAGAAACCGGCACTTGCGCTCGACCGACTCGATTAGCGTGACCTGCGCGTCCGGCAGCGCGATCGCCAGCACCAGGCCCGGCAGCCCCGCTCCGGAGCCGATGTCGGCGATGTGCGACGCCGAGCGCAGCGACGGCGAGCGCAGCCCCGTGAGGCTGTCTTCGACGTGGCGCGAGACGCCAAGAAGCGGCTCGCGCACCGACGTGATCGACGCCGGCTCTGCCGCGATCAGGCCGAGCAGCGTCGCAAGACGTGAAGCAGCGTCACTCGGCAACTCATAGTCGGCGGCCAGCGCGGCCAGCGCGTCGAGAACAGCCGGGTCGTGTTTCACGTGAAACGCTCGCGCCGCACTACGAGCGCAGCGGCGTGATGACGAGGTGCCGGTCCGGCTCCTCGCCCTCGGAGTGCGTGTCGACGCCCCCGCGGTCACGCAAGTACTCATGCACGATCTTGCGCTCACTTGCCGTCATCGCATCCAGAGCCACCGGCCGGCCGTACTCCTCGACCTCGATCGCGGCCTGGTCGGCCGCCTTTGTCAGCGCCTCAAGCCGGCGGGCGCGATAGCCGCCGGCGTCGACCACGATCCGCGGCCGCGGACCGGTCGGCGCCAAGTCGCCCAGCACGATCCGCTGAGCCAGGTGCTGCACAGCCTCGATCGTCTGACCGTGGCGGCCGATGAAGACCGCCAGGTCCTCGGCCTCGACGGTGCCGATGATCGAGTCCTCGGTCTCCCGGACCTCGATCTCGGCGTCGAGACCCAGCCCCTCGACGACGTGCTCGAGCAGCTCGCGCAGCTTCGCCGCGCGCTGACCGTCGCTCATCTACTTCCTCTTTCCTGTCCGCTTGCGCTTGCGCTGCCGGGGTGGCGGCGGCGGCGCCTTCGTCACCCGCGTCTCCTTCGCCGCGCGCTCGCCCTTGCCGCCCGAGCGCTCCTGCCCTTCGGTCGCCATCTGCGTCAGCCGCCCGAAAAAGCCGCCACTCGACCCGCCCCCGGCGCTCGCTGGGACGGGCTCCGGAACCGGGTCGTGGCGTCCGATCACACGCTTGAGGAACTGCTGCTGGCCGATCGTCCAAAAGTTGGTTGTGATCCAGTAGACCAGCAGGCCGGCCGGGAAGCGGAACACGAACGGCACGAAGAAGACCGGGAGCACGAGCATCACGATCCGCTGGGTCCGCTCGACCGTCGGCGTCATCATCAGCAGCGACGAGAGCAGCTGGGACCCTACGTAGAGCACGATCAGCGCAACGACGACCCCGCCGGTCGCCTTGTCGGTGATGTCGGGGATGAACAGGAAGCCGGAATCAGGGGTGGCGCCGCAGGGCTTCGGATTGGCCACGTGTGCGGGGTTGATGTCCGGACAGATGTCGTGGCGCAGGTCCTTGCGCAGCATGTAGAACAGCGAGATGAAGACCGGGAGCTGGGCCACCATCGGCAGGCAGGAGGCGAACGGATTGACCTTGTTCTCCTGATAGAACTTCATCGTCTCCTGGTTGCGGCGCTGCGGATCGTCCTTGTACTTCTGCTGGATCTTCTTCAGCTCCGGCGCGTGGATCTGGAGTGCGCGCATCGAGCGGAACTGCTTGACCGCCAGCGGCAGCAGCAGCGCCCGGATCAGGACGGTCAGCAGGATGATCGCGAAGCCCCAGCTGACGCCGAGGCCGTTTCGGATCGCTACGAGAACCGCCTCGAAGACGTCGACCAGGGGCTGCAGGATGTTGGCGATGATCATGGTGCGGGGGCTCGGCCGGGTCGGGCGCGATCCCGGAACAGGTGCTGGTTCTCGACCGGGTCAAACCCGCCGTCGCTCCACGGATTGCACCGCAGCAGCCGCCAGGTCCCCAGGACGAGGCCTCGCAGTATGCCGTAGCGCTCGATCGCCTGTATGGCGTATGTGGAGCAGGTCGGTTCGTAGCGGCAGCGGCGGGGGAAGAGGCGCGAGATCCGCTGGTAGCCGCGGATCGGGGCCGTCACCGCGCGACGCAGCACGGTCACAGCGAGTCCCGGCCGCCGGCTCCGGCCTTGGAGATCAACTCCGCCAGCTCGCGGCTGATCCCGGCAAGCCCCTCACGCTCGGCAAGCTCGGCAGCGCCTGGCCGGGCGACAACAACGACGTCGATCGTCCCGGGCAGCAGCCGGCCCTCGACAGCGAACGCCTCGCGGATCAACCGCTTGACGCGGTTCCGATCGACGGCCCCACCGACCTTCCGCGAGACCGACAGCCCAAGCCGCGGCTCGGCGCCCGCGGCGGGCAGCTCGCCGTCTGCGCGCGGAAAGACGTACAGCACGAGGTGCCGATTTCCGACCGAGCGACCCTGTCTGTAGACGCGCTCGAACTCGGCGCTCCGCGAGAGCCGGCCCGACCCGCGCTTGGAGGCCCCGGCCGCGGTCATCGCCCGCTCAGACGGTGAGGCGCTTACGGCCCTTGCCGCGGCGGCGCTTGAGCGTCAGGCGCCCTGCGCGGGTCGACATCCGGGCACGGAACCCGTGCGTGCGTGCGCGCTTGCGCTTCTTTGGCTGGTAGGTGCGCTTCATGGCTCGATGCGATCTCGGTTCAGGCGCGCATGACCGGTACCGGCACACGCGGAGCGACCACTGTAGCGGAGCACGCCGCGCTCCACAGCTCCGTCCACAGCCCGCCCGCCCTGCCCACAGGCGGGAACTCTGCGGCATTTGCGGGGTCGCTCGACGGCCCGAACGTCCGCCTCGAGCGCCGATGCTACGGTGCCGAACGTCGCCGGGCCGGGAGCCCGCGACAACCTCACCGAAAGCCCCGGCGGCCGCACCGGCGCGGCCCTGCCGCCTCTGCCCATGTACGACTCCGACCTCATCTGGCATCGCATGCGCGACGAGCTGCGCCGGATCGCCGGAGAGGCCCAGTACGAGATCTGGCTCGCACCGCTCTCCTGGCACGGCCACAGCGAGGGACAGATCACGCTGACGGCGCCCGAGGAGTCCCTGGCCTGGGTTCAGGACCGTTTCGGCCCGGCACTGCAGACCGCCGCAGAGCGTGTCGCGGCCGGTTCCGGAACGACCGTACGGCTGATCGCCGAAGGCGCAGGGCCGGCGGTGCCGAGCCCGGCCGTCGCCGTTGCAGATGCGGCGTCGCCCTCGCTGCGCAGGCGCGGCCTGCATCCCAAGTACACGTTCGAGCAGTTCGTGATCGGCTCCGCCAACAGCTTTG
>CAZYMM010000004.1:14042-36322 GCA_964648515.1 uncultured Conexibacter sp. | reverse complement strand
TGATCTCGTTCGCGGTCGGCGTCGTGACCGGCATCGTCCAGGAGTTCCAGTTCGGGATGAACTGGTCGAACTACTCGCGCTACGTCGGCGACATCTTCGGTGCGCCGCTGGCGATGGAGGCGCTGCTCGCATTCTTCCTCGAATCGACGTTCATCGGCGTCTGGATCTTCGGCCGTGGCCGGATCAGCCCGAAGCTGCACCTGATGTCGATCTGGCTGCTGGCGATCGGTTCGATGCTCTCGGCCTACTTCATCCTCGCAGCCAACTCCTGGATGCAGCACCCGGTCGGCTACACGATCAACGAGACGACCGGACGGGCCGAGCTGACGTCGATCTTCAAGGTGCTGACGAACTCGACGACGCTGTTTGCCTTCCCGCACACGATTCTTGCGGCCTGGGCGAGCGCAGGCATGGTGATGCTTGCCGTCTCCGCGTTCCATCTCGCGCGCCGCCGTCACGTCGATCTGTTCCGCGCGTCGGTCAAGGTGATTCTGCCGTTCGTGATCTTCGGCTCGCTGGCGACGATGGTCGTCGGGCACTTCAACGCGCAGCTGATGACCGAGCAGCAGCCGATGAAGATGGCCGCCGCCGAGGCGCTGCTTCAGGACGAGTCGGGCTGCGTCGGACTCTCGGTCTTCGCGGTCGGGCCGCTGCGGCGGAGCCCGGAGGAGATCCACACCAACATCAAGGTGCCGTGCTTCCTAGGCCTGATGGCGCACAACAGCCTTGACACCACCGTCCGCGGCGCACGCTCGATCGGCAAGGAGTACGCGGCGCGCTGGGGCGGCAGTCCGGAGGACTACGTGCCCTGGATGGGGGTCACCTACTGGACGTTCCGGGCGATGATCGGCTCCGGTGTGCTGATGCTGCTCTTCGGCCTCTGGGCGCTGATCAAGTTCCGTCGCGGAACGTTCGAGGGCTCATCGCTGCTGACCAAGTTGATGCTGCCGGCGGCGCTGCTGCCGTTCATCGCCAACTCGGCCGGCTGGATCTTCACCGAGATGGGCCGTCAGCCATGGGTCGTCTTCGGGCTGCTGCGCACCTCGGAGGCGAACTCGCCGACGGTCGGGCTCGGGCTTGTGCTCACCACCCTGATCGGGTTCACGCTGATCTACACGATCCTCGGCGCGATCGGGCTGAAGCTGTTCCTCAAGGAGGTCCAGCACGGACCGCCGCCGCCGAAGTCCGGACGCAGCGATGATGCTGCCGACGGTGAGACCGACGATCTCGTCCTCGCGTACTAGCCGAAAAGGGAACTGACGATGTTCACATCGACGATCACCGCCGCCGCCGACCCGAGCGGCCTGCAGACAACATGGTTCCTGCTGATCAGCATCCTCTGGATTGGCTACTTCGTGCTCGAAGGGTTCGACTTCGGGGTCGGCATGCTGATCCGCAGGATCGGCCGCACCGAGGCCGAGAAGCGAGCCGTGCTCCACACGATCGGCCCGGTCTGGGATGCCAACGAGGTCTGGGTTCTGACTGCGGGCGGCGCGACCTTCGCGGCCTTCCCGGAGACCTACGCGACGCTCTTCTCCGGCTTCTACCTGGCGCTGTTTCTGATCCTGTTCGCGCTGATCGCGCGCGGCGTCTCGTTCGAGTTCTGGGGCAAGTCAGACTCGCCGGTTTGGCGCCGGAGCTGGGAGTGGGCGATGATCCTCGGCTCGGCGCTGCCGGCGCTGCTCTGGGGCGTCGCGTGGGCGAACATCGTCGGCGGCGTGCCACTGAAGGAGGCGGCAGGCAAGATCGAGTACGCGGGAACGCTGCTCGACCTCCTGACGCCCTACGCGTTGCTCGGTGGCGTCGTGACGCTGCTGCTGTTCCTGACTCACGGCGCCGTCTTCCTCACGCTGCGCACGAAGGGTGAGATCCACGTTCGCGCCGAGCGCATCGCCAAGCGGCTGGCTCCGGTCATGGTCGCCGCTCTGCTGGCGTTCGCGCTCTGGACCGTGCTGCGTCAGGACGGCTTCCAGGTCGTCTCTGTCCTCGCGCTGGCCGGCGCCGTGATCGCCGGCGCGGTCGCAGTCGTGCGGATCGGCGGCCACGAGGCGCGCTCGTTCGCGGCCACGGCGGCCGCGATCGTGCTGCTGTTCGTCGGGCTCTTCGCCGACCTCTTCCCGAACGCGATCGCCGGGCGCGGCTCCAGCCCGTCGCTGTCGCTGGCCGCAGCGTCCTCGACGCCGTACACACTGAAGGTGATGACGGTCGTGGCGGTGATCTTCGTACCGGTCGTGCTCGCCTACAAGGCGTGGACGTACTGGGTGTTCCGCGCGCGACTCGGCGCCGAGGATTTCGAGGGCATCAGAACGCCGATCGACCTGCTCGAGCGGCGCCACGACCGCAGCCGCCACGACGAGGGCGAGAGCGAACCGAAGCCGACGTGAAGCCGGTCGATCCTCGTCTGCTGCGGGCCAGCCGCAGCGCGCGGCTTCACCTGATGGCGGCCGGCGCGCTGGCGCTGCTTGCGGCGGGCGTGATCGTCACTCAAGCCCTTCTGTTGGCGCGGATCATCACCCGCGGCGCGGCCGGTGACGGGCTCGGCGTGCTTTCCGGCTCGCTGCTGGCGCTGGCAGCGGTGCTGGTGCTCAGGGCGCTGATCGACGGCGGCTTCGATGCGCTCGGCCGCTTCGGCGCGACCCGCGTGATGAGCGAGCTGCGTGGGCGGCTGGCCGAGCACCTTCTGCTGCAGCGCCCGGGCGCCGACTCGCGTGAGCAGACGGGCCGTGTCGCGGCGCTTGCCGTCCAGGGGATCGATGCTGTCGAGCCCTATTTCTCGCGCTTCCTGCCACAGCTCGCGCTTGCCGTGACGGTGCCTGCAGCGATCCTCGTCGTCGTCTTTCCCGGCGACTGGATCTCGGGCCTGATCATGGCGCTGACGCTGCCGCTGATCCCGTTCTTCATGGCGCTCGTCGGCTGGGCGACGGAGGCCCAGACCAAGAAGCGCTGGCGCTCGCTGAGCCTGCTCTCCGGCCACTTCCTCGATGTCGTCAGCGGTCTCGTCACGCTGCGCGCACACGTTCGCGACCGGGCTCAGTCCGAGCGGCTCGCCGACGTCGGCGAGCGATACCGGCGTGAGACGATGGGCACGCTGCGGATCGCCTTCCTCTCGTCGCTCGTGCTCGAGCTGATCTCGATGATCTCGATCGCGCTGCTTGCCGGTGCGATCGGAGTGCGGCTCGCCGAGGGCCGGCTCGGGCTCGAGCAGGGGCTGGTCGTGCTGTTGCTCGCTCCCGAGCTCTACATGCCGCTGCGACAGGTCGGCGCCCAGTTCCATGCCAGCGCCGACGGGCTCGAGACCGCGGCCGCGCTGCAGGACGCGCTCGACACGCCACCGGCCGTCACCGGCCCGGTTGCCGCCGACGCCGCGCCGGCGCCTGACCCCGGTGCGCAGGCCGTCGTCTTCGAGCGGGTCGCCTTCAGCTATCCGGGGCGCGATGTGGAGGTCCTTCGCGACGTGTCGTTGACGCTCGAGCCGGGCCTCACGACCGCGCTCGTCGGGCCCAGCGGGGCAGGCAAGTCGACGCTGGCAGCGTTGCTGCTGCGGCTTGCAGAGCCTGCCTCCGGCGCTGTTAGTTGCGGGGGAGTCAACCTCCACAACGTCGCGCTCGAGGACTGGCGCGCGCGCTGCTCGTACCTGCCGCAGCGGGCACGGATCTACAGCGGCACGGTCGCCGAGAACCTGCGGCTCGGGTGCGCAGGCGCCTCCGAGGAGAGGCTCTGGGACGCATTGCGGGACGCGGCGGCCGCCGAGCTGGTGGCGGGCCTGCCGCAGGGGCTTCAGACCGTCGTCGGTGAGGGCGCACGGGCGCTGTCGGCCGGTGAGGCGCAGCGGATCGCGATTGCAAGGGCCTTCCTGCGCGACGCGCCACTGCTTGTGCTCGACGAGCCGTCGGCGCATCTCGATGAGGGCACCGCGGCCGAGCTCGACGGTGCGGTCGACCGTCTGCGTTCGGGCCGGACGACGCTGCTGATCGTCCACCGGCCACAGCTCGCGGCACACGCCGATCGCGTCATCGCGGTCGAGGGCGGCACAGTCAAGGAGGCGGTCCCGGCGTGAGCACCGGGCGCTACGTCGCGCTGCGGTCGGCGGCCGCGATGACCCCGGCGCGCCGGCGCCGGCTGTTGCTGGCGGCGCTGCTCGGAAGCTTCGCGATCGTCTGCTCGATCGGGTTGCTGGCGACATCCGGATTCCTGATCGTTCGTGCCGCCGAGATGCCGGCGGTTCTGCAGCTGACGGTCGCGATCGTCGCCGTGCGATTCTTCGGCACGTTCCGCGCAGCTGCACGCTACGGCGAGCGGCTGACCTCCCACGATCTCGCGTTCCGCCAGCTCGCCGACCTGCGGCGATCGTTCTTCGAGGCGCTGCGGCCGCTGGTGCCAGCGTCGCTGCCGGGGCTGCGCGGCGGTGACATCCTCAGCCGCTTCGTCGCCGACGTCGACACGCTGCAGGATCTGTACCTCCGTGTGCTGCTGCCGCCGCTGATCGCGGTGCTTGCCGTGGTCGCGGCGGTCGTGACCGCCGCGCTCGTCCTGCCGGCGGCTGCGGTCGTCCTGCTGTGCGCGCTGCTGGCCGGCGGCACGGTCGTGCCGGTCGTCTCGGCGGCGGTCGCCGGCAGCGCGGGCCGTCGGCAGGCCGTCGAGCGCGCGCGGCTCAGCATCGAGCTGCTCGAGGCGCTCGATGGCGCCGCCGAGCTCGCCGTCCTCGGCCGTGCGCACGAGCGGGTCACGATGCTGGGTGCCGCCGATGCGCGGCTCGCCGCGCTGGCCCGCCGCGACGCGGTCGCGGGCGGACTTGCCGTCACGCTCGGCAGCATGGTCTCGGGCGTGGCGCTCGTGGGGGTGTTGGCGGTCGCGCTGCCGGCTGTCCAGTCAGGGCGGATCTCGGGTCCGTTGCTCGGCCTGCTCGCGCTGCTGACACTGGCCGCCTTTGAGGCCGTGACCGAGCTTCCGGCCGCCGCCCGGCGGCTGTCGGCGTGCTCGGCCGCCGCCGAGCGGCTCGCAGAGATCGAGCGGCATCCGGTTCTGGTCGCCGACCCCGCGAGGCCGGTGGCGCTCGCGGCCGCCACCGAGGTCGCGCTGCGAGTCCGCGGGGTCACCGTCTACGGAGACTCCGTCGCGGGATCTGGACGGCCGCTGCTGTCCGGCGTCGATCTCGACTTGGAGGCGGGGCGTGCGGTCGCGCTTGTCGGCGCCAGCGGCGCGGGCAAGACCACGCTCGCGCATCTGATGGTCCGGTTCGCCGATCCGGCCGCCGGCACGATCAGCTACGGCGGCGTCGACCTGCGAGCGCTCGAGCAGGACGAGCTGCGCCGCCGTGTCCTGCTCTGCGCCCAGGATGCTCATCTCTTCAATACCTCGATCGCCGAGAACCTGCGGCTCGCGCGCACCGACGCCGGCGATGACGAGCTGATCGCTGCGCTTCGAGCGGTCGGTCTCGGCCCGTTCGTGGCCGCGCTCCCCGACGGACTGGGAACGTTGGTCGGGCAGAACGGGGCCGAGCTGTCCGGTGGCCAGCGGCGTCGTCTGATCACCGCGCGCGGGCTGGTTGCGACTGCGCCAGTCGTGATCTTCGACGAGCCCGCGGCCCATCTCGATCCGGCCGGTGCTGAGGCGCTCCACCAGCGGCTGTGCGACGAGCGCGAGAACGGCCGGGCGGTGCTGGTGATCGCTCATGCGCTGAATGGCCTGGATCGCTTCGATGAGATCATCGTGCTTGATCAGGGTCGTGTGGTCGAGCGTGGCGATCACTCGGCGCTGCTCGCGGCCGGCGGCCGCTATGCGCGTCTCGCGCTCGATCAGGCGGCGGCGCTGGCGGCCGCGGAGCACTTCTAGCGGAGGATGCCGCGGTCCAGCGCGTGACGCACCAGCTCCGCGCGTGTGGTGGTCCCGAGCTTCTGCTGGATGTGCGTGCGGTGCGACTCGATCGTTCGCACCGACAGGTGCAGCTGGGCGGCGATCTCGCCGCTCGTGTGGCCGAGCGCCACCAGCCGCAGTACTTCGAGCTCGCGCTCGGTGAGCGGCTCGTCACCGCCGCCGCCGTCACCGCCGGCGAGCATCGCCCCGAGCCGCGGGTTCATGTACATGTCGCCGGCGGCGGCGCGCCGCACCGCTTCGACAAGCTCTCCGTCGGCGGCCTCCTTGAGCACGTACGCGCGGGCACCGGCCGCGATCGCGGCGCGCGCGTACTGTGGGTCGTCCTGCATCGTCAGGATCACGACACGCGTCTGCGGTGACGATCGCGCCAGCTCGGGCAGCAGGTCGATCGTTGTCCGGCCGCTGCCGCCAGGCATGTTGAGGTCCAGCACCAGCACTCGTGGCCGGTGCCTGGCGGTCATCGCCGCGGCGTCGGGGACGGTGCCGGCCTCGGCGACGACGAGCAGGTCGTCTTCGAGATCGAGCAGCAGCCGCAGCCCGGCCCGGACGACTGCGTGGTCGTCGGCGAGGATGATCGTGATCGGCTCGCTGCTCACCGCACGATCATCGCAGCGTGCGACAGACCTCGCCCCAAGACCGGTCGAGTGGTGTTCAACTATCGCTGAGCGGGGGGTGGGACGCCACTCGACCTGCGGTCAGTGGGTTACCGGTCGCAGCGCACGGACGGCGTCGAGAACCGCCTCGCGCGCATCGGAGGGGGCGATCACGGCGGCGTCTCCGGCCTCGAAGAGGATCTCGCGGACCAGCCAGTCGGCGCCCTTGAACGGGATCTCGACGATCACCGAGCCGTCCGCGAGCTCGTGCCCGACACGACGGTGCTCACGTGCCCAGCGCGCCCGTTCCGGCGCCACCCAGACACGCGCGATCCGCGACGCCTCGACCTCGCCGGTCCGCGCCCAGCCCTCGACCGCCGCCGCCGGGTTGACATCCGGCCGCGGCGTGAACCGCCGGCGCGAGATCCGCGCCGTACGGATCCGGTCGAGCCGGAAGTGGCGGACATCGTCCTTGTCCGGATCGAACGCACCGATGTACCAGCCCTCGCGCCCGTTCATCAGCGCGTACGGCTCGATCACCCGCTCGGTGAACTCGTCCTCGTTGACCTTGTAGTAGTCGAGCTCGAGCAGCCGCCGCTCGGAGATCGCGCGCGAGACCACGGCCGAGATCTTGGAGTCGTCGCCACCGGCGCGCGTGGCGACCTGCAGGCCCTGGTGCATCGGGTCGCTGCCGAGCGCGTCGACGATCTTCTCTCGCGCGCTCGACAGCTCGACGTCGGGGATGTGGTCGCCGATCAGGTCGATCGCGGCGATCAGCGCCTTGGCCTCGACCGGGAGCAGACGCGCCGGGCGGGCGAACGTGTCGGAGTAGGCGTCGGGGTCGACCTCGATCGTGCCGTCATCGCGGACGTCGGCATAGAGCACGTAGGCGCCGCCGCCGAAGTTGACGACGTTGAGGACGTTGATGTCCTCGCGCAACTCGGCCTCGGTCAGCTGCAGGCGTTCGCAGAGATCGTGCAGCTCCAGCAGCCGCTGCTCGCGGCCGGCCTCGATCAGGATCGAGGCGAGCGTGACCAGCCGCGCGAACCGCTCGGGCCTGATCGGCGTCTCACGGCGGGCCGAAGCGGTGGGTCGCTCGTCGCCGGTCTTCGCCGTCGTGACGGTCGCGGCGAGCGTGAGCTCGCCGGTGTGGCGTTCGGCCAGCAGCTCGATCCGGTCGCACAGCTCCTGTTCGAGCTCCGGCGGCCCCAACACGCGCACGTGCTCACCGAGTCGCAACACCCACGCCAGGAGCTGGCGTGAGGATGCATAGGGGGTGCGGAAGATCCTGCTCCCGTCGGCGTCGGGGCGGCTGAGCTCACCGAACTCCTTGTAGTGGCGCTCGACCTGCCAGGCGACCCGGCCCGCGATCCGCAACTCGGCTGTGCCGATCGGTTCGCCGAGCTGCCAGTCGGCGCGGTGCGCGTAGTGGCGCGGATCGAAGTCGGCCGGCCGCCTGAAGTCGTGCTCGGCCTTGCTGGCGTACGCGACCTTGCCACGGATTCTTGAGAGCCGGAAGACCCGGATCGCGTCACGCTCGTGCGAGCGGCCGAGCAGGTAGAACTGCCCGCCTTGGAAGAGCAGGTGGTACGGATCGACCTTCCGTGCCTCGGTCTCGTCGCGCTCGATCGTGTGGTACTCGAACGTGATCGTCTTGGAGCGGAAGATCGCGGTCTCGATCTTCTGCAGATGCTGGGAGAGCTCTTGGCCGTCGGCGCGCGCGGTCACGCCGAGCGCGACACCGGCCTGGTCGGGGCCGGCGAGCGGGCTGGGGCGGCCCCAGGTGATCTGCTGAAGCGCAAGCCGCAGCGGTTCGGCGTAGGCGAACTCACCGTCGAGCAGGGTCAGCGCGGTGCGCAGGCCGAGCAGTTCGGCGTCGGTGAACGCGATCGCCGGCAGATGGAAGGCCTCGGGGCGCAGCGAGTAGTTCTCCTGCTCGGCGGCACCGTCCGACGGGCGGTCGACGGTCAGGCGGATGCCGAGCGCCTCGAGCTCTGAGCGGTCGGCGTAGAAGCGGCGTGCGAACGCATCCTCGTTCATGCCGCTGTAGCCCTCGACGTCACGCCGGATCTCAAGTGCCGTGACCGGCCGCCGCTCCGCCATCAGGAACGAGATCAACGAAAGCTGCCGGATCAGCTTCTCGGTGTCTTTGGCCATCCGACGGAGCGTACGTGGAGCCGCTGCGGCATGGCAGAGCCGTTGCAGGATGAACCCGGAACTTGCGCACTTTCGCCGCGAACCACCTGTTATCGGCACGTCAATCGGCAGGTTCAACATGTTGAGTTGTGCCTGAGCGCTCGACGCTTGTACCTTTGGGTACTGGAATGACCACCGTCGTGCTTGTCGATGACCACGCAGGGATCCGAGAGGGTCTTGCGGTCCTGCTCGGCCATCACGACATCAACGTCGTCGGCAGCGCCGGGTCGGTTGCGGCGGGCGAGGAGGCGATCGCGCTCAGTACGCCCGACGTGGCTGTCATCGACGTCCTGCTCCCGGACGGTGACGGGTCGGCACTCGCGGCGACCGTGGTCGAGCGCCATCCCGGTGTTGCGGTCGTGCTCTACACGGGGAGGACCGGTCAGGGGCCGTGGCTTGACAAGGCGCTGCAGTCAGGGGCGCTGGGCCTGGCGCTGAAGTCAGGTTCGGTGACCGAGCTGGTGACGGCGATCGATCGTGCCGCGCAGGGCCTCAGCTACATCGATCCGCGGCTGAGCGGCCTGCTCACGGCCAAGAACGGCACCGCCCGGCGGCTGCTGTCGCCGCGCGAGCGCGAGGTGCTGCAGCTTTCGGCGACCGGACTGACGGCCGACGCGATCGCCTCCGAGCTGTTCCTGTCGGTCGAGACGATCCGCACCCACACCCGCAACGCGGTGCGCAAGCTCGGCGCGCGCAACCGCCTGCACGCGGTTGTGATGTCGCTGGCACGCGGCGAGATCGAGGGCCCGGAGACCTGAGGCCCGAGGGCTGCGCAGCTCGCGCCGCCGCGAGTGAGCGGAGAGGGAGCGGACTGATGGTCCGTGACCGAATCCGCGAGCGATGTGACGCCACGAGCTGCTTTGCCCGCGGGCCTCAGGTATGAGGCGTGCTGACCGCGGCACCCGTCAGGTCGAGTGGCGTCCGACTATCGCTGGCTGCATAGTGCGACGCCACTCGACATGACGGGCGCGGGCCGACGGCCGACGCGGACGCGGGCGCACCATGCGACGCTGACGCCGCGAGCTGCGCAGCCCGCGGGCCTCAGGCGGCGCGGGTGCGGTCGCGCAGGTCCTGAGCGGCGATCTCGACGCGGCCGGCGTCGGGGAAGTAGGCGCCGCCGCCGAGCGCGCGATCGAACGGCGACCAGCTCTCGCCCGGCGTCAGCTCCTTTTCGAGCCGGTCGAACGAGCCGAGCCGGCCGCTGAGGTTGTCCATCATGTGGACGAGCGTCGCCTCGCGCGTACAGGGCACGACCGGCGAGCCGTGCTCAAGCGTGCCGTGATGGGCGAGGATCAGGTGCAGGAGCGCCTTGGCGGTCGCCTCCGGGAAGCCGGGCAGGCGCTCGATCTCGCGCCGCACGCGGTAGTAGCCGAGCGGGATCTCACCGAACAGGCGCCCCTCGTCGGTCATGTCGATCGGCGCGTCGCAGCTGTAGGCTTCGAGCTTGCCGATGTCGTGAAGCAGCGCGCCGGTAACGGCGAGGTCGCGGTCGATGCCGGGGAAGAGGCCGCTGACCGCCGCTACCGACTGCCCGACCGTCAGCGAATGCTCGAGCAGCCCGTGCAGGTAGGCCTGGTGGTAGCGCTTGGCCGCCGGCGCGATCCGGTAGAGCGCCCAGGTCTCCGACCCCTCGCCGAGGAAGACGTCGAGCAGCGCGCTCAGGTGCGGGTCGCTGATCGTGCCGAGCAGGCGGCGCAGCTCGATCTCCATGCCCTCGGCGCTGCGCGCCGGGCCGTCACGCAGATCGGCATCCGCGTAGCTGCCGGGGACCGCCGGGCCGAGCTCGTCGAGCGCGATCTGCGCACCCCACTTCGGGTGCCGCTGAAAACGGCCGCTGACATGCACCGGATGGCCGTCGCGGCAGTGCTCGAGCGCCTGCGGAATCTCGTCCCAGACCATCGCGACGAGGCCGCCGGTTCGGTCGCCGAGCACCAGTCGCAGGTACGGGGCGCCGTCGCGCTTGGTGCGGCGGTCGATCTCTCGTACGAGCAGAACCTGGTCGATCTGCTGGCCGTCTTGAAGGTCGCGGACGAGCACGGGCCGGACGGTGACAGCGCCTCCGGACGGATGGGCCGGAGCGCTTGAAAGCTCTTGCATCATGGTCAGCTGTCGCGCCGGCCGCTCCAGATCTGACCGCACGGCAGGCGCCCGCGGTGGCCGCAACCGTGCGGTTCTGAGGTCGCCCGGCGGTACCCTGGCCGGTTCATGAACCGCCTGCTCACAGCCGTCACCGCCGCCGCGACCCTGCTCGTCGTGCCTGCCGGGGCCGCCGCCCAGAACCCGGCCGATTCGGGTGTCGTGCCGGCTGGGGTCACCGCCGGCGGCATCGACCTCTCGGGTCTGACGCTGGCCGCTGCACAGGACCGGCTGACGCAGGATCCGGGGCTCAGCGCACATCTGCAGCGTCCACTGACGGTCCGCATCACCGATCGCAACTTCACGGTCGGCCCGAAGACGACCGGGCTCACCTTCGACGCGGCAACGACCGCCAAGCGCGCGATCCGTGCCAAGACGCCCGGTGCCGTGCCGCTCGCGCTGAGCTACAACAAGGCGGCGCTGACCGGCTGGGTCGACCGGGTCGCCGCGCGTGTCGATCGCGCCGCCCGTGACGCGACGATGCGGATCACGCTGCGCCACATCACCGTGCGCCGCTCGCAGCCGGGGATCGCGATCCCCCGTGACGCGATCCTCAAGACGCTCGTCAGCGAGATGACGACGCCGGGCTCCCCGGCGCGTGCGACGTTCAAGGTCCGCAAGCTGCGCGCCGCGGTCAACGCCGACGATCTGCGCAACCGCAACCAGGGCACGGTGATCACGATCGACAGGGCGAACTTCAAGCTGCGCCTCTTCAAGCACCTGAAGTTCGCGCGCTCGTACCCGGTGGCGGTCGGCCAGCCCGCCTACCCGACACCGTCCGGGCTGTTCAGCATCACCGACAAGCAGATCGATCCGGTCTGGTCTGTGCCCAACAGCCCGTGGGCCGGTGAGCTCGGCGGCACGACCGTCGCCGGTGGCAGCGCGGCCAACCCGCTCAAGGCGCGCTGGATGGGGATCACCGACGGTGTCGGCATTCATGGCACCGGCGACGACTGGTCGATCGGGTCGCGCGCATCCCACGGCTGCATCCGGATGCACGTCTGGGACGTCAAGGCGCTGTACCCGCGGGTGCCGGTCGGCACACCGGTGCTGATCAAGTAGCCGGTGGCCGGCGCCGTCGCGCCGGCGGCGGCTCGTCCGGCCAGTGGCCGTTCTCGGCGTAGAAGCGGCGGGCATCGGCCTCGGCGTCGCGCTCGTGATCGCCGGCGACGCCGATCCGGTAGAACCAGTTGACGAACAGCAGTGCCAACGCGGCCCCGGCGAGCGACAACCCCGTCTCCAGGCCGGCGCGATCGAAGCCGCGCGCGGCGTAGAGGACGACTGCGCCGACGACCATCAGCGCCGGCAGCCCGTAACGGACGAATGCCATGACCGCAATGGTACGTGCAGCCGGGCAGCCTGCGGCCTATCGTCGTGCCGATGACAGCTGAACGCAACCGCCAGGTCCGGCTCGCTGCGCGCCCGCACGGGCCGGTCAAGGAGAGCGACTGGGAGATCATCGATGCGGCCGCGGCCGCACCCGGCCCCGGCGAGTTCACGGGCCTGACGCGGCTGATCTCGCTCGACCCCGCGATGCGCGGCTGGCTCGACGACCGGCCCTCGTACATGCCGCCGGTCGCGATCGGCGAGCCGATGCGCGCGGGCTCGATCGTCGAGGTCACGGAGTCGCGCAACGAGCGCTTCAAGCCCGGCGATCTCGTCAGCGGGATGTTCGGTGTCCAGGAGCGCCCGGTCTCCGACGGGCGCGGCACGCAGGTGATCGACCCGGCCGTCGCACCGCCGTCGGTCTATCTCGGTGCGCTCGGGATGACCGGGCTGACCGCCTACTTCGGGCTGCACGAGGTCGGTGAGCTCAACGACGGCGAGACGCTGGTCGTCTCCGGTGCAGCCGGCGCGGTCGGCACCGTCGCCGGCCAGCTCGCAAAGCGCCAGGGCTGCCGCGTCGTCGGCATCGCCGGCGGGCCGCAGAAGTGCGCGATGGTTGTCGACGAGCTCGGCTTCGACGCCTGCATCGACTACAAGCAGGAGGACGTGCGCCGGGCGCTGCGGCGCGAGTGCCCGGACGGGATCGACGTCTACTTCGACAACGTCGGCGGCGAGATCCTCGATGCCGCGCTCGCCAACCTCGCGCGCGGCGCGCGGGTCGTGATCTGCGGTGCGATCAGCCAGTACAACAACGACGGCGAGGGCTACGGCCCGCGCAACTACATGGCGCTGCTCGTACGGCGGGCACGGATGCAGGGCTTCCTCGTGTTCGACTACTTCGAGCAGTTCGGCGCCGCGCAGGCCGAGCTGGCGGCTGCTGTCGCCGACGGCTCGCTGAAGGTCCGCGAGCAACTCGTCGACGGCACGATCGACGACTTCCCGCGGATGCTCAACATGCTGTTCGCCGGTGACAACACCGGCAAGCTGGTGCTCAAGCTGCGCTGACCGGCGAGGGGTTCAGTCGCCCGCCCTACGCCTGCCCGGTCCCGCGCAGCACTTCCTGGAACCAGCCCACAGCGGTGTCGAACCGCTTGTGGCCGGCGATCCGTGGGAACTCGATCACGCGCAGCTCGCCGCCGCGCTGCTCGTCGTTGCCGACGACGCCGGACTCGCCGCGGCCGGCGGCGGCGACCGCCTCCTGCGCCATCTGCGCGATCAGCGCCAGGTCCGCGGCGTTGGCCGGCGCCGAGCGCGAGAAGTAGCCGGACTTCTGGACCATCGTCTTCTCGGCGCCGATCCGGGCCGCGAACTGCTTGCCGAACCAGGCGCCGGGATTGATCGTGTCGAGCTTGACGTGGCCGAACGGGTCGCGGCCGACCTCCTCACCGGCCGCCTGCAGCGCGGCGACGATGTCGTCGATTCCGGCTCCCTCCGAGAGGAAGATGTTGACCGCGCCGACGCTGTCCATCACCGCTCGCAGGCGCTCGGCCTCGGCGTCGAGGTCGACGACCAGCTCGGGGACGTAGACCGCGTGGATCTTCCAGCGTTCGCCGTCGAGGCCGGCCTGGGGCAGCCACTCTTGCGCTGCGTGCCAGGCCTGGTAGTCGCGGGCGGTCGCGGCGGTCAGCCAGCCGCAGGCCCGGCCCATCACCTCGTGGATGATCAGCATGCGTGGGTTCGAGCCGTTCTCGCTGATGATGTTCTGCGCGAAGCGTGAGCCCTGCTCGGCGGCGGTGATCGCCCCCAGCGACTGGGCGATCGGGACGATGTCGTTGTCGATGGTCTTCGGCATCCCGACGACGGTCAGCTCGTATCCGTGCTCGTGCAGGTAGGCGGCCAGGTCGGCGGCGGTGGTGTTGGTGTCGTCACCGCCGATCGTGTGCAGCACGTCGACGCCGTCGGCTCGCAGCCGCTCGGCGCAGACCGCGAGCGGATCCTCTCCGGCCGCGACGAGGCCGCGCGCGACCAGGTCGTCGCGGTTCGTCAGCTTGACGCGGCTGTTGCCGATCGGGCTGCCGCCGTAGCGCTTCAGGCGGCCGATCTGAGCCCGCGCGGTGGCGTCGAAGGTCAGCGACGTGCCGGTCAGCAGGCCGTGGTAGCCGTGGCGGTAGGCGATCAGCTCGGCGTCCGGATACTCGGCGTCGTAGCGCTCGACCAGCTCGGCGACCGCGGCCGCCAGGCAGGGCGCATGCCCTCCGGCCGTCAGCAGCGCGACACGGCGGATGCTCATGAACCAAGCGTAGTTCGTCACCTCTGGGCCCGAAACGCCGCTGCAACCACGAACCCGGTCACACAGACCGGCGAGCACGAACGTTCAGCGGGCGGGCTTCGGCGCTCGAGCCGTGAACGGTTGTGGCTGCCAGGCGACCACAACTGTTCATGGCTCGCGACCGGCCCACGGGGTGGCGGTCGGAAAGACCAATTGGATCCTCAGCACTGGCTGGCAGTCAGGCAAGGGCACCAAGTACCCGACCCCGGCGCTCAGCGGTCGACCAGGTCGAGAACCAGCACCGGGACGCGCCGCGAGATCGCGGCGGGAACGCGTGCCAGCTGCGGCGGGTACGCGTCGGTAACGACGCGCGGTGAGCCGACGCGGCGCACACGTCCGCCGCGTACAACTGTGGCTTCGCCGGCCGTCAGCACGTTCCGGACCCACTGTGCCTGGGCGCTGTAGGGCAGCGGCACGATCAGCGTCCGGCCGCGCTTGAGTGCAGTCACCGGCGTCCGGTACTCACGGCCGGAGCGCCGGCCGCGGTGGACGATCACCGCGTAGGGCGGCAGGTACGGTGCCCAGAGTCCTTGGACCCTGTTGGTCACGCTCTTGTTGAAGCGCGGCATCCAGGCGGGCATCAGCGAGCGGCTCGGGTCGACGGCCATCAGGGAAGTTCTACCGGCGTCGCAGACGGCGCGCCCGCGCGGCGCCTGCGGCTCGCCCGTGCGGCGCCCTGAACAGTTGTGGTCGCAGGACGACCACGACTGTTCAAAGCTGGAGGGTGGCCGCCGGCGGTGCCAGAACAACACCGGGATCAGCAGCGGCGCGAGCGCACCGCCCGACAGGGACGGGGTTCCGTACCAGGCCGAAGACATCACGACGCCCGACGCCGCGCCGACGCCGGGTCCCGCCAGCGCGATCGCGACGTCGATCGTTCCCTGGATGCTCGCAGCCTCGCTCCACCGGCCGCTCTACGCCCAACCGACGGCGCCGGACGCGTCCTATACTCTCGCGCTCCCGATCGCTCGGGGGCGTAGCTCAGTTGGTTAGAGCGCCGGCCTGTCACGCCGGAGGTCGCGGGTTCGAGTCCCGTCGCTCCCGTTCTGCCGATCGTGGGCTTCGCATCTCGCGACGACGCTTGGCTCGGCTCTGCGGTCACGACCTGAGGGTCGCTCCCTTGACCCTCGCCGGCGTCCCCCCGACCTGAACTGCCCACGCGCGGCAGAGGGTGCCGGTGGGCCGCCCGGGGCGCATCCTCTGCAGCCGGCTTGCGGTGAGCCAGTGCACCGAGGACAGAGTGGCGAGTCCGGGCTGGCCGGTGGTGCGGCACAGGCCATCGAGTCCGACGACGCAGCCCGCAGGAATTGGCGAGGGGAGGTGTGCAGATCGGCGACGACAACGCCATAGATCAGCGAGATGACGACCATGAATCGGCGAGCTCAATCCCGGGCATCGGCGAGCTGAGATAGGAGCTTGTCGTGCGGCCGGTAGCTCGCAACGTCAAGCCCCGGGTTCTGGAGGCGCTTCAAGACACCCGCGTCGTCGCGATCCAGGGCGCTCGGCAGGTCGGCAAAACGACGCGTGTGGGCGAGGTCGTGGGCGAGTTGGGTGGGCGGTTGGAGACCCTCGACGATGAGCCGACCCGCATCGGCGCGGCCGAAGACCCCGTCGGTTTCCTCAACCAGTACCCGGACAGGCTGCTCGCGATCGACGAGGTGCAGCGGGTGCCTCAGTTGATCCTCGCGCTGAAACTGGTTGTTGATCGCGACCCGCGGCCGGGGCGGTTCCTGGTCACCGGGTCGACCGATCTGGTTCGCCTGCCGACAGCCCAGGACAGTCTTGCCGGGCGGGTCGAGGGCATCGAGCTGCACGGGTTCAGCCAAGGTGAGCTTGCCGGTCGCTCCGAGCGCTTCATCGAGCGGCTGCTGGCAGGGGATCGGTTCGAGGGTTACAGCAGCAGCCTGAGCCGTAACGATTACCTCGCTCGGGCAACGGCCGGCGGCTACCCGGAGGCCGTCCAGAGGGGTGATGGGCGCCGGCGGGATCTCTGGCTCGACAACTACATCGGGCGCATCATTGAACGTGATGCCATCGAGATCTCCGATCTCCAGAGGCTGAACGAGCTGCCGCTGATCCTGAAGCTGCTGGCGGCGCGCAACAGCGGTGAGCTCACCCTCGCGAGCCTCGCGCGTGATGCGGCAATTCCGGTCCGGACCCTCGGGCCTTATCTGGATCTGCTCGAAGCGTTGTTCTTGATTCAGCGGCTGCCTGCGTGGTCGACGAATCGCATCAAGCGGGCGATCCTGAGGCCGAAGGTGTCGCTGCTCGACAGCGGCCTAGCCGTGCGCCTGCTCAACGTCTCGGACCGGGGCGCCATCGGCGAGCAGGCCGGCGGGATCCTCGAAGGTCTCGTTGCCGGTGAGCTGCGCAGACAGCTTGCCTGGAGCGAGGTGCAGGTGCAGATCAGCCACTACCGAGACCCGGACGCTGGTGAAGTCGACCTGGTGCTGGAGACACCCGACGGCCGGGTCGCCGGGCTGGAGATCAAGTCGGCTGCCACCGTCAGTCGACGTGACACGCGTGGGCTGGCTCGACTGCGCAAGGTGCTCGGCCCGCATCTTGTCGGTGGCCTCATCCTGCACACCGGAGAGCGGACTGTTCAGCTTGGCGATCGCATCGCCGCCGCACCGCTCGACGTTCTCTGGACGACATGAGAAGAAGGCGGTCCACATCGGACGCGCTTACGCAGGTGCCGGACCGGTACGTAGGTGCTGTGGCCGCTTGCAGCGGCGACCGATGCCGCCCTCCGGGCCTCAGCCGATGAATCCGGATCTGAAGTCGATTCCGGAGGGCACCCAGTCGCCCTTGCAGCCGACGACGATGTCGTGCTCGTCGAGGATCAGGTACACGTGCAGGCCGCAGACGCCCAGGCAGCAGCCGAACGTCGACGACTCGGGGGACGGCGGGCACTTGCCGCTCGTCTTGAAGCTGACGTGCGCGAGCGGCGCCGATGCCGAGGCACGAGGGAAGCCGGGGTGCGAGACGCTCAGCAGCGCGCGGCAGGGCGGGAGCGACGGGACTCGGGCTTGCGGCCTCCGGCGCGACAGGGTGGTAATGCCCTATCTAGTGCCCTACACTTAGGAGATGCACAAGACAAGCGTCTATCTCGATGCCGGGCAGGTCGAACGCCTGCGCCGGCTCGCGAACGAGGAGGGCCGCTCACAGGCCGACCTCCTCCGAGCGGCCGTCGACGCTTACGAGCCGCAGACCTCGCAGGATCGGAACTTCGCGCTCGCGGCCGGCTTTCGCCGGATCGACGACGCCGCGCGGGCGATCTCGCAGATCCCCGAGCACGAGCTGCTCGACGGCTTCGGCACGTGACGCTCCTGATCGACGCGGCGCCGCTTGTCGCGCTCGCCGACCCGGCCGAGCCGCAGCGCGCCGCGATCCTTGACGCCCTCAGCAGCGAACCGGGAGCCCTCGTCATCCCCGCACCCACGACCGCTGAGATCGACTACCTCCTCGGACAGCGCTTCGGACCCGGAGCGCGACGAGCGTTCCTCGCGGACCTGGCCGCCGGACGCTTCTCGGTCGGATCCCTCGAGCGCGGCGACTACGCCACGATCATCGGCCTCGAGGCGCGCTACGCCGATCTCGACCTCGGGCTCGCGGACTGTGCGCTCGTCGTCCTCGCCGCACGCCATCGCACCACGCGGATTCTCAGCTTCGACGAACGGCACTTCCGCACGGTTGCGCCGCTGCGCGGCGAGGCGTTCACCATTCTGCCGGCCGACGCCTGAGGACGTCTTCGAAGTCACGAGCTTCGTGGGTGACTTCGTGGGCAGCAAGCCCGGGCGATCCGCCGCCGCATCGCTTTGTTCGCCCGCCGTCAGACGTCTCTGGCTGCGCTTGCGATGGGCTCGCGGCGGGCGGAACCCGTCGCGGCCCGGCGCCGGTGTGCCCAGACCAGCACGGGCCGCTCGAGCAGGTACCAGCTGACCGACGCGCAGGCGATCGTGAGCGTCAGTGCGAGCAGGCCGATGACCGGCACCGCTGCGCCGGGCAGCTCACGGTGAAGCCAGCCGATCAGCGGGTAGTGCCAGAGGAAGACCCCGTAGGAGATCGTGCCGAACCACGCTGACAGCCGATGCGAGAGCAGTGCCGCAGGGGTTCGCCGGTGCGCGGGGTCGGTGAACACGAGCGGCGCCGCGCACAGCGCGACGATGATCGTGAACAGCAGCGTCTCGAGCTGCAGCTGGCCGCCGCTCATCGTGAACACTCGCTGCGGAAGCAGCGCTGTGCTGGTCGAGGCGGCGAAGACGAGCAGCGCGGCCAGCCACCAGCGCCAGGGGTGCTCGCGTGCGTTGCGCAGCACCACAGGCAGCCGGCTCCACGCCCCGGTCTCCACCGCGGTGCTCGTGACGGCGAGCGCGAGCCCGACCGCGAACCAGGGCCACTTCCCGATCACGGTGTTGTCGAACGTCGCGCTCCAGCCGGCCCGGTGCCCGTACTCGCGCACGCCGAACGCCAGCCCTGAGGTGACGAGCAGCAGCAGCAGCTCGATCCGCACCTGCGATGGCGGTGGGCGGCGCGCCAGCGCCTTCGTGACCGACCATGCGACCAGCGGCAGCACCAGGTAGAAGCCGACCTCGGTGCTCAGCGACCAGGCCACCGGGATCCCCTGAATGATCCAGTGCTCGGAGTACACCTGAAGCAGGCCGAAGTACACCCACCAGTGCTCGCCGAACACACCGGTGACCAGCGTCGGCAGCGCCAGCCCGAGCACCACGAGAGCAAGCCAGTACGCGGGCAGGATCCGGGCCGCGCGCCGGATCGCGTAACGGCCGGTCGCCGGCGCGGGCGTACCGGTCAACCGCGCGCGGACGAACGGGCGGTAGAGCAGGAAGCCCGAGAGCACGAAGAAGATCGCCACGCCGATGTTCAGCCGTGCGGAGATCACCCCGAGCGAGCTGGCATCGGTCCACCCGGTCAGGATCCCGACGTGGGTGAGAAAGACGGCCCCGGCCGCAACGGCGCGCAGGCCGTCCATCTGAGGCAGTCGTCCTCCCCGCGGTGGCACGCGCCGGACCCTACAGCGCCCGTTCCTGCGGCAGGCGCGTCGCCGTCAGGCAGTCCGCCGGCCGTACGTGCGGTGCTGGCCCCGCCGGTGACGCGCGCGCCGCCCCTAAGGCGGTCAGCGCGACCTACTTGCCAACAGCCATCAGCATCCCGAGAGGAGCCCGTGGATCAGCCTGTCGCCGCCCCCGAGCGCGTCTCTGGTCGCGCCCCTGCTGGCCATCTTCGGCGCGACTTGCTCGGGTCCGAGGTAGCTCGGCACGATGTCGTCGTGGTTGCCATCTCTCCGTGGCCACCAGTCAGTCGCGCAAGGAGGACCGCGCGTTCTTCCAACAACTGTGCAGAACCAGCCGTGCGTGGAACATACGGGTGCTTGTGGGCGATGAGGCCGATCGGCCGGCCGTCCCTCAGATCGCCGCCGCGACCAGCTCGCAGACCGCGTCGAGCGCGTCGAGCACCCGGTCGATGTCCTGCTCGCCGGTAGCCGGGCCGATCAGCGCCATGTTGTGGAACGGGGTCAGGATCACGCCGCGGTTGAGCAGCGCGGCGTGGACGACGGCGTCGAGTAGCGGGTCGATCACGGCGTGCGCGTCGCTGCCGCTGCGCAGCTCGCCGTTCGTGAACCAGAACTCGGCCCGCGAGCCGAGCTGGACGATCGACCAGGGCAGCCCGTGGCGGTTGAACAGCCCGCGTACACCAGTGACATAGCGGTCGCAGACCGCGTGCATGCGCGCGTATGCGTCGTCGGTCAGGACCTCGGTCAGCGTCGCGCGTGCGGCCGCCAGCGACAGCGCGTTGCCGGCGAGCGTCCCGCCGACGCCGCCCCAGTCGAAGTAGTCGCCCTCCTCGTCGGCGTGGACACGGTCGCGCAGCGGGGCGCTCATGCCGTAGGCGCCGATCGGGATCCCGGCGCCGAGCGCCTTGCCCATCGTGACCATGTCGGGAGTGAGCCCCCAGAGCTGCACGCAGCCGCCGGGGGCGGCGTTCATCGTGTGCGTCTCGTCGTAGATCAGCAGCGTGCCGGTCTCGCGGCAGATCTCTTCGACAGCCTGCCAGTAGCCGTCCGGGGGCAGCACCATGCCGACGTTCGTCAGCGCGGGCTCGGCGATCAGCGCGGCGACATCGCCGGGGACCAGCGCGGCGCGCATCGCCTCGACGTCACCGAACTCGACGACCTTGGTCGTCTGCGCGACGTCGACCGGCATCCCGACGTTGCCGGGCTTCGGCACCACCGTGCCGCTCACCGGGTCGAGCGTCGCGATCGTCTCGTCGACCGAGCCGTGGTAGCTCCACTGGTGGATTGCGATCTTCGGCCTCCGGCTGAGCTGGCGGCAGATCCGCAGCGCGAAGCGGTTGGCGTCGGTCGCGCTGAGCGAGAACTGCCAGGCCGGCAGCCCCCAGCGGCGTTCGAGCTCGGCCCCGACCGCGGCGGCGTCGGCGGTCGGCATCATCGTCGTGATGCCGCCCTCGTCGCGCAGCCGGCGGATCACGGCGTCGACCGTCGGCTGCGGTGAATGGCCGGGCATCGCACCGGTGTCGCCGAGCGCGACGTCGACGTACTCGTGGCCGTCGGCGCAGGTCACGCGGCAGCCGTGCGCGCCCGCCAGATAGAGCGGCACGCCGCCCGCCCAGCGGCTCATCCAGGGCATCGGCACGCCGTGCAGCAGGGTCTCGCGCCCCTCGCCGGCCAGCGCGACCGACTGCGGGTGGGTGCGCTGGAACTCGGCCTGCTCGGCGAGCAGCAGACGCTCGAGATGGTCACGGTCGAGGCGGGTCATGGCGGCAATCTACCGGCGATGGTGCAGCCGTCGTCCGATCGCGCGACGGGCCGGCCGGGAGGCCGACGCGGCCCGCGCCTACCGCGTTCCGCTGATATCGACTGGTGTCGTCGTCGGCGATCCGGCCGGCGCTGTCGCCGTCAGCGCCAGTGCGACCGTGACGCCGCGGTAGCGGGCCAGCGCCCGCCGCAGTGCCAGCCGGTCGCGGGCCGTCAGCGCCAGCCGCACGATCTTCGTCGCTCCGCCGGGGATCGCGACCGTCGTCGGTCGCAGCGGCACGCTGACCGGCGACGGCCGGTGCTTGGCGTTACGCGGCTTCGGCGGCCGCCCGCGCTGGGTGATCGTGCCGGTCACCTTCAGCAGGCAGGTGGTGTCGCAGCCCGCGCGCAGCGCTATGCCGCGGTCGACGAGCCCGGTTCGCCGCAGCACGCGCGCGCTGACGACGGGGCCCTCGGGCGGCGGCAGCGTGTTGGGCTTCAGCGGCGGCGGCGGGGCGGGGGCCGGAAGAGGAGTGCAGGTCACGGTCGGCACCGGGCTTGCCAGCGTCAGTTCACGGACGACGTTGTTGCGGGTGTCGGTGACGGTCAGCTTGCCGTTGCAGTCGACGGCGACCCCGGTCGGGTAGCTGAACTGGGCGAGGTCGCCGGAGCCGCGCTCGCCGAACGCGCCGAGCCGCTGGCCGTCCGGGCCGAAGTACGCGATGCGGTTGTTGCCGCGGTCGGCGATCCAGACGGTGCCCGCGCCGTCGACCGTGATTCCCGCCGGCGCAGAGAGCTGGCCGAGCTTGCGGCCCGGGCCGTAGCCGAAGCGGCCGAGCGAGCTGCCGGCCGGGTCGAAGATCAGAACCCGGCTGTGGTTCGTCGTCACGTAGATGCGCGCGCCGTCGGGCGAGAGCGCGATCCCGCGCGGCTGGTCGCCGGTCGCGAACTGGCCGATGTAGCTGCCCGCTGCGCTGAAGTGCACGATCCGGTTGTTGCCGCTGTCGGTGATCCAGACCGTCCCGTCCGGGGCGATCGCGATCGCCTGCGG
>CAZYMM010000004.1:0-13942 GCA_964648515.1 uncultured Conexibacter sp. | reverse complement strand
TCGACGCCGACGCCGAGCGGAGTGTTGAACTCTCCGGTCGCGCGGCCGGAGCGCCCGAACGAGCGCACCAGCGCACCGCTGTTGGTGAAAACGTCGATCCGGTCGTTGCCGGTGTTGGCGACGTAGATCTGGCCGAGCGCGTCGGCGGCGATCGCACGCGGATAGGCGAGCTGCCCCGGGCCGCTGCCGTACGAGCCCCAACGCGCCCGGTACGGGTACTTCGGGCCGGGGCCGAACCGCACGACGCGCTGGTTCATGTCGTCGGCGACGAAGATCCGCCCCCAGCGGTCGGCGGCGACCCCGAACGGGAAGTTGAGCTGGCCGGGCCCGGCGCCCTGCCCCCGCCCGACCGCGGTCCGGAACGTGCCGTCGAGACCGAACACGGCGAGCCGGTGGTTCTTGTCGTCGGCGACGATCAGGCTGTTGCCCGACACCGCCAGGCCGCGCGGGTTCGCGAGCTGGCCGGGCGGGATCAGGATCGTCTGCTGGCTGCCGTCGAGCAGCATCCGCTGGACGCGGTTCTGCATCGAGTCGCTGACGAAGATGTACCCGGATCCGTATGCGACCCCGCCGCCGGCGGGCGAGTCGTTGCCGCCGCCGCGGCCGAAGAAGAACTGGCCGGCGCCGGTGCCGCGGCCGCTGATCTTGCCGATCAGCGCGCCGGTCTGGTCGAAGAAGTCGAGCGTGTCGGTGCCGCCGTCGGTCAGCACCACGGTGCCGGTCGGTGCGACCGTGATCGAGGAGACGGCGGTCAACTGCCCGGGCTGGATCCCGGGCGTGCCGAACTGCCTTTGGAAGGTGCCGTCGGGCGCGAACACCTGGACCAGGTGCGAGTGCTGGTCGCCGACGTAGACGCTGCCGTCCGGCCCGATCGCCACCGCCTGCGGGAAGCGCAGCACGCCGTTGCCGGAGTCGCCGAAGGTGCGCTCCGAGGCGTACGGACATGCGCTGCCGAGGCACGTGTCGGCAGCCGCCGGTGCGACAGGCAGGAGGACGAGCGCGCAGGCGAGCGCGAGCAGGGCGCGGCGGAGCATCTCTGGTTGGAACACGCTAGAGGCCGAGGGTTGCGCTCCTGCAACGGACCGTCCGGTGCGCTGGTGACACACGTCGGCGCGCGCATCTAGCCTGAGGCGCGGTGAGCACCTCGATCGGCGAGCTGCGTGAAGGGCCGCTCCACGCGGTGCTCAAACAGGCGCTGGCCGGGCCCGGCGACCGCACAGAGGTTCGGGTCGAGCGCTGGGTGATCGATCTTGTCCGTGCCGGCGGTGAGCTGGTCGAGATTCAGACCGGCGCGTTCGGGCCGCTCGGCCCGAAGCTCGACGGGCTGCTCGATCAGCATCGTGTGCGGATCGTCCACCCGATCGCCGTCCGCCGGCGGATCGTCCGCATCGACGAGCACGGCGAGGTGCTGTCGGCGAAGCGCTCGCCGCGGCGCGGCAGCGCGCTCGATCTGTTCGAACGGCTGGTCGCGCTGCCGACGATGCTCGCCCATCCGAACCTGACGTTGGAGCTGATGCTCTGCGAGGAGGACCACGTTCGGGCGCCGGCGCCGCGACGGTCGCGATCCGGCCGGCGCACGGTCGACCCCGGTGAGCGGCGCCTGACCGCGGTGCTCGAACGGATCGTGCTCGAACGGCCGGCTCAGCTCGTCGCGCTGCTGCCGGTAGACGCGCTCGCCGGCACGTTCACGACCCGCGAGCTGTCTGCGCGGGCCGGCTGCACGCGCAACCTCGCCCAGCGGATCGTGTACTGCCTGCGGGCGCTGGAGCTGATCGAGCGTGTCGATACGGTCGGTCGCGAGCCGGTCTATCGCCGCTGTTGAGCGTGCTTCTCGCTTGGCGCCACGGCGGGCGCGAGCTGCGCTCTGACCGCGTCGCCCCAGGCGGCGGCGACGCGTGCGGTCAGCTCGCCGCGGTCGGCGCAGTCGGCGCAGAAGCCGTCACGGGCCCAGCCGATCGCGCGGGCTGTCACCTGGTCGGCGTAGGCGACCCCGGTCAGGTCGTGGCCGTAGTAGTTGTAGGCGGCGAGCCAGGCGCTGGAGTCGAGCGCGGCGCCCGCGCCGTTGTCGCGCAGCAGAGCGGCGGCGGCCATGATCGAGTCGAAGTCGTCATAGAGCGAGGGGTGGCGCGAGCGCATCGAGAGGTAGCGCTGCGGCCGCTTGCCGAGCCGGAAGCTGCCGCGGTAGCGGTCCCAGGTCGAGCCGCGTCCGTGGGCGTCACCGTTGGTGACGTTGAACTGCATCGGCCCACCGCAGCAGCCGGCGCTGTTGAGGCCGCGATAGGTGGAGGGTGCGGTCGAGAACGCCGTCTCCTGGCGGTGGACTGAGGCGATCAGCAGCCAGTTGACGCCGAACACGCGCTGCGCCTCGGCGTAGATCGGATAGAACGACTCGATCCAGCCGGCCGGCGGGGCGACCGCGAACGCCGAACGGCTCGGGGCGGCGCGCCCGGAGCGATTCTGGGCGCCGTGCCCGCGGCGTGCCGCGCGTGCAATACGTCTTCGCTCGGCTGCGCCGGCGACCGGGGCTGTCGCGGTTGGCGCCGCCGCGGGCTGGGCAGGCTGGGCGAGCGCAGGGCTTGCGGCGGCCACCGGCTCCTGTCCCGAGCCGCCGGCCCGCGTAAGCGCGAACACGAGCACCGCCACGCCGCAGGCCAGCACCAGCGCCGCCACCACCGGTGGCCAGCGTGCGCTCGGCGGGGTTGGGATGTGGTGATGCTCCATCTGTGCCCGAACACGCGAGGATACGAACGGCTGCGGGAAGACGGCACCGTCTTGTCACCTGCCTGTCACCGTCCGGTCCCTAGGATCGCGGACCATGGACGCGCTGTTGAAACTGGCAGGAGACGCAGGTCACGAGGTCTCGCAGGCCGAGCAGGCGGCCGGCGAAGAGGCATGGGGCGCGGCCCGCGACGCGCTCGATCGCGCCGGCGACCTGCTCGCGCAGCTGCGCGAGCGCTGGCCGCAGATGACGAGCGCCGAGCGTGAGGTGATCGGCCGCTCGGCGGGCGCCGTCCGCCACCGTCTCGACGCCTGCGCCGCGAGCCTGCCCGTGCGCAGCGCGCTCAGCCAGGGCACGCCCGAGCCGGACGACGACGAGAACGACGACGACGGGCTGCCGCCGGCCGCCTGAGCGGCCGGCGGTGAGCGGGTGAGCGGGAGCCCTACGCCTCGGCCGGCTGTGCGGCGAGCCGCTTGCGGCTGCGCGCGGCGAGCCGCCGTTGGATCAGCAGGTTCAGCCCCATCAGGATCAGGATCGCCAGCAGCAGCATCGTCGCCAGCACGTTGACCTCGGCCGGCACGCCCTGACGGGTCGCGCCCCAGATGAACAGCGGGAACGTCGTTGACTGGCCTGCGTTGAACGATGTGATCACGTAGTCGTCGACCGACAGCGCGGCGGCGAGCACGGCGGCAGCGACCACACCGGGCGCGATCGTCGGCAGCGTCACCTTCCAGAACGCCGTCCACTCCGACGCGCCGAGATCGCGCGCGGCCTCCTCGATGTGCGGGTCCATGCCCTGCAGCCGCGACTTGACCGTCACGACGACGTAGGAGATGCAGAACATCACGTGGGCGATCAGGATCGTCAGGAAGCCGGTGTCGAGGCCGATCACGAGGAACATGCCGAGCAGGGCGGCGCCGAGCACGACCTCCGGCGTCGCCATCGGCAGGAACACGAACATGTCGGCGGCGCCGCGGCCGCGGAAGCGGTGGCGGACGAGCGCGATCGCCAGCATCGTGCCGATCGCCGTGGCGACGATCGTCGAGATCACCGCGACCTTGATCGATGTCGTCATCGCCGCGGCGAGGTCCGGGTCCTTGAACGGGTGCAGCCAGTGGTCGAGCGTGAAGCCCTGCCAGGTGAAGTTGAACCGCCCCTTCGGCGAGTTGAAGGAGAAGATGATGATGATCACGATCGGGATCAACAGGAACGCGATCGCGCCCAGCGTCCAGATCCCGAGCCCCCAGGTGCGCAGCTTGGCCGAGCGGTCGCCCGCGCCCCGCGGTGTGTCGATCGCAGCCATCAGCCCGCCGCCTCCGTCAGTGCCTTGGTGCCCAGGACGCGTCCGTAGATCGCGACCGCCAGCAGGATCACGCCCATCGTCAGGAACGACAGCGCCGCCGCACTCGGGTAGTCGAGCACGACCAGGAAGTTGTTCTGGATCACGTTGCCGACCATGTACTGACCGGGCGACCCGAGGATCGCGGCACTGATGAAGTCGCCGGTCGCCGGGATGAAGCAGAGCAGGGTGCCGGCGAAGATTCCGGGCATCGCCAGCGGCACCGTGACCTTCATGAAGGCCTTGGGTCGCGATGCGTAGAGATCGGTCGCGGCCTCGATCAACCGGCGGTCGAGCTTGTCGAGCGTGGCGTAGAGCGGCAGCACCATGAACGGCAGGAACGCATAGGACATGCCGGCGACGACGGCGGTGCCGCTTGCCAGCACACGCCCGTCGACGAGCCCGATGTTGTTGAGCGTCCGCACGATCCAGCCGTGGTCGGAGAGGATCAACTGCCAGGAGACCGTGCGCAGCACCTGGTTGACGAAGAACGGCAGCGTCACCGCCAGCAGCAGCACCGTCTTCCAGCGGCCGGCACGGTAGGCGATGAAGTAGGCGAGCGGGAACGCGATGATCAGGCAGATGATCGTCGCCAGCGACCCGTAGATCAGCGACCGCCTGATCTGCGGCCAGTAGTTGGTGATCGCGTCGGTGTAGTTGTGGAACGCCCATGTCAGGTTGAACCCGCTCTCCGGGTCGCCGGTCATGAACGACACGTTCAATTGGTTGATCAGCGGGATCGCGAAGAACAGCACCAGCCAGAGCAGGCCGGGCAGCGCGTAGACCCACGGTGTGATTCGGCGTGCGCGCATCTCAGCTCCCCGAGATCACCTGGGCCATGCGCCGTTCGATCTTCTGTCGTTCGATCGGCGTCAGGGCCTTGTAGAGGAAGAAACCCTTCTGGGCCTCCGGGGGCGGGAAGATCAACGGGTTGTTGGCGATGTCCGGGTCCTTCTTGAGCAGGATCTCCTTGACGCCCTTGACCGGCGAGAAGTAGTTGACGTACTCGGTCAACTGCGCGGCGACCTCCGGCTCGTAGAGGAAGTTCATCATCGTCTCGGCCGCGTAGGGGTGCTCGCAGTGGCGCGGCAGCAGCATGTTGTCGGTCCAGTAGACCGACCCCTCCTCGCCGTAGGCGAAGCGCAGGTTGGGATTGTCGCTGTTCAGCTGCACCAGATCGCCGGCCCAGGCCATCGCGATCGCGATGTTGCCCTTGGTCAGGTCGGTCGAGTAGTCGTTGCCGGTGAAGCGGCGGAACTGGCCGGCCTTGTTGGCCTTCTCAAGCTGGTCGGCGGCCGCCATGTACTCGCTGATCGGCGCCGTGGTCGGGTTCTTGCCGTCCATGATCAACACCATCGAGAGGCAGTCCTGGGCGTCACCGAGCATCGTTACGCGGCCTTTCCACTCGGGGTTGAAGAACTCCTTGAGCGACTTCAGTTCGCGCTTGGTCTGCTTGATGTCGTAACCGATGCCGACCACCCCGGACTGGTAGGGCATCGAGTAGAGCCGGCCCGGATCCCAGGGCGGATTGCGGAGGTTGTCGACGAGGTTCTTGCGGCAGTTGGGGATGTTGCGCGAGTCGATCGGCTCGCAGTAGCCGGCGCGGACCCAGATCAGCGCCATCGGGTCGGTCAGCACGACCATGTCGCGGCCGATCGGGACGCCGGCGGCAAGCTGCGGGCGGACCTTGCCGTAGAAGTCGTTGTTCTCGTTGATCTCCTCGACGTACTTGACGTGACCGCCGTAGGTCTTGTCGAACTGCTTGAGGATCTTCTTGTCCATGTACAGCGGCCAGTTCGACCAGGTCCAGTTGCCGATCGGGACCTTCGGATGGTTGACCTTCAGCGCGCGCTGCTTGAGCTGCTCAAGCGTGTACTGCGGCGTGCCCTTGATCCCGCAGGCCGACAGGAACGCGGCCAGCGACGTGGTGCCGGCCAGAGCCAGCAGCTCGCGGCGGCCGAGCCGCCGTCCGGTCAGCAGCGCATCGAGCTGAGCTTCGAGCGACGGAGGCTCAGGCCGCGGCACCCGTGGTTCCCTCCTCGTCGGAGACGACGAACGTGTGTCCCGGCTCCCACGAGAGCTCGACCTGCTCGCCGGCCTGGTGCATCGGCGCCATCTCGCGGGCGTTGTTCTGGACGAGCACGATCAGTTCGTCGCCGCCGGCCGTCTCGACGTGGTACTCGTGCGAGACGCCCAGGTAGGCGGAGCTGGTGACGGTGCCGGTGATCTCGTTGGTCCGGAACGAGGCGGCGGCATCGTCGTGTGGATCGCCCGGGTTCGTGATCCAGATCTTCTCGGGCCGTACGCCGATCGCGAGCCGGCCCGTCGTCGTCGCGATGCGGGATTCCGGTGCGCTGAGCTTGACGCCGTCGTGAGTCTTGAAGGCGCGGTTCTCACCGTCGGCACCCTCGAGCGTGGCCGCGATCAGATTCGACTGGCCGAGGAAGCCGGCGACGAACGCGGTCTGCGGGTGGTCGTAGAGCTCGTTGGCGGTCCCGGCCTGCTCGATCCGGCCCTTGTTCATCACAGCGATGACGTCGGCCATCGTCATCGCCTCCTCCTGATCGTGGGTGACGTGAATGAACGTGATTCCGACCTCGTGATGCACGCGTTTGATCTCGATCTGCAGCTGGCGCCGCAGCTTGAGGTCGAGTGCGCCGAGCGGCTCGTCGAGCAGCAGCGCATGGGGGCGGTTGACGAGCGCGCGAGCCAGCGCGACGCGCTGCTGCTGACCGCCCGACAGCTCGGCCGGGCGGCGGTCGGCGAACCGCGTCATCTCGACGGCCTCGAGCCCCTCGGCCACACGCTTGCGTGTCTCGTCCTTGCCGAGCCCGCGCCGTTCGAGCCCGAAGGCCACGTTCTTGGCCACCGACAGGTGGGGGAACAGGGCGTAGGACTGGAAGACGGTATTGACCTCGCGCTTGTTCGGCGGCAGGTCGGTGACGTCGGTCCCGTCGAGATAGACGCGGCCCTCGGTCGGCAGCTCGAAGCCGCCGATCATCCGGAGTGTCGTGGTCTTGCCGCAGCCCGACGGCCCGATCAGCGCGTAGAACGTGCCGGGCTCGATGTCGAGGTCGAGTTGGTCGATGACGGTCTGGTCGCCGAAGCGCTTGGTGACGGCGTCGAAGCGGATGCCGCCGGTGGCGGTCCCCCCCGCGCCTGCCGTTCCGTCTTGCAGGGCAGTCGCATTGGTCACGCGGCGAACCTATAGGAGTCTGTACGTCTGCGCAACGCTCGCAAGGTGCCGGATCGTCTATAGCCCCGGCGGGTGGCGCACCACGAAGCCGGCGTAGCTGCGGGCCCCGGCGGCCTGCCAGCGTGTGCCGCGCAGCTGGCGGCCGGTGGTGTCGAAGCGCAGCCCGGCGACGACCATGAACGCGTGGCCGGCGTTGGCGAAGATCGTCACCCACTTGCCCGGTCCGGGCTTGCCCCAGTCGGCGAGGTCACCGGAGACCATCGGCCCGTCGATGTAGCCGGCCGACGCGAGCGCGTAGGAGACCGAGCCCGAGCAGTCGTACGCCGAGTCGGTCCAGATCTCGCCCTGCAGCCGCCCGTGACCGCCGCCGTAGACGTACGGCTTGCGCGCGACCTGGTTGGCGGCCTGCATCAGCGCGACCAGCTTCGGCGGCGCGGTGTCGGGGATCAGGGCCAGTCCGTCAGGGCCGATCGCGGCGCGGTTGACGTCGGCCCCGCCCTGGTCGCCGAACGCCCGCTCAAGGTCGGCCTTGACCTGGGCGTCGCTCGGGGCGCCGCTCGTGCCCGGGCGCGCTCCGTCCGAGTTCCGCGCGGCGACCGGCTCGGTGCGCGGATAGGCGGTGAGATCGGGCGGCGGCAGGTAGGCGGCGGGCAACGTCCAGGTGGCGAGCCGTGCGCCGGCGCTCTGCTCGCCGCCGCAGGCGCTGAGCGCCGTGGCGCCGAGGGTCGCCGTCAAGGCGGCGATTAGGATGGCTCTGACCATGGGGCAGGAACGTGGTCCGACGAAACGAGAGCGCCGCGAGGCGGCGCGCGCCGAGCGTATCGAGCAGCAGCGCCGCGAGGCGGAGGTTGCCGCCCGCCGGCGCCGGCTCGGGATCTTCGGCGCGATCATGCTCGCCGCCGTCGTGGTCGTCGCGATCGCGATCGCGCTGTCGTCGAACGGCGGCAAGAAGACGGCGAGCAGCGGCGGCGCCGTCGCCGGGGTCGGTGAGTCGCTCGATCTGTACAAGGGGATCCCGCAGCGGGGGATCGAGCTCGGGGAGCCGTCGGCGAAGGCGCTGATCGTCGAGTTCGTCCACCCCAAGTGCCCGATCTGCCGCGACTGGGAGCTGAGCGAGATCCCGGATGTCGTCAAGCAGTACGTGCGCACCGGTCGCGCGCGTCTACAGATGCGCGTGATGGATTTCACGACGCTCGGGCCCGACTCGGTGCTCGGCGGCCAGGCCTTCAACGGTGCGTCGGCGCAGAACCTGCTGTTCCAGTTCGCGGCGGTCGTCTACCACAACCAGGGCCCGGAGACCGAGCAGTGGGTGACCGAACCGCTGATGCTCAAGCTCGCGGCCACCGTACCCGGTCTCGACGGCGCCCGGATGCTCACCGACGGCGCCGGTGCGAGCGGCCAGAAGCTGCTCGAGCAGACCAATGCCCTGGCCGCCCGCTACGGGGTCGGCGGCACGCCGACGGTGCTCGTGGGCCGGGACACAGGCTCGCTGGCGAAGGTCGGGGCGACCGCGAGCGCGGTCGGCGATGCGATCGCCAAGCTCGAAGGCTGACGGCTCCAGAGCCGTGATGCGGCCGCTGACGCCGCGTCTGCGACTACCCTGACGGGCCTCATGAGCAACGCGACCGCGTCCGATCAGAACAAACGCCGCCTGATGATCCTCGCGGGGATCGTGCTGGCGGCGGCCGTGATCGTGGTGATCGCGATCATCCTCTCGTCGGGCGGCGGCGACAAGAAGAAGGCCGCCGGCGGTGAGGGCGGTACGGGGCTCGCCCACGTCGCCGAGGTCCAGAAGATGTACGCCGGCATCCCGCAGTCGGGCGTCACGCTCGGCGACCCGAAGGCCAAGGCGACGATCGTCGTCTTCGCCGACCCGCAGTGCCCGTACTGCCGCGACTTCGAGCTGACCGAGTTCCCCGGGGTGGTCAAGAACCTCGTGCGGACCGGCAAGGCGAAGGTTCAGCTGCGGATCCGCGCCTTCATCGGCGACGACTCGGTCAAGGCGGCGGGCGCGCTCTACGCGGCATCGCTGCAGAACCGGATGTACCAGGCCACCGGGATCCTCTACAACAACCAGGGCGAGGAGAACTCGGGCTGGTTCACGGACGCGATCGAGAAGCAGATCCTCACCGGCGCCGGTGTCGACGTCCCGAAGGCGCTCACGGACGCCACCGGCGACAAGGCCCAGCAGTTGCTCGCCGAAGCCGAGACGCTGGCCAATCGCTACGGCTCGCAGTCGACGCCCGATGTCTACGTCGGTACGAGCGAGAACGACGGCAAGAAGACCGGCGCGACCGAGGCGGACATCACCGCGGCGGTCGGCAAGATCGCAGGCTGAGCGTGTCCGGCGGGCGCCTGCGGGTCGTCGCGATCGTCCTGACCGTCTTCGGGATCGGCGTGACCACGTACCTGACCTACACGCACTACGCCGGCATCGAGCCGAGCTGTTCGATCGCGCACGGCTGTGAGCAGGTGCTGACCTCGCCCTACGCGAAGCTGCTCGGCGTGCCGCTGTCGCTGCTCGGGCTGATCGGCTACGTCGGCCTGCTCGGCGCGCTGATCGTCGACGGCGAGTACGGCCGCATGGCGGCGGCCTTCTTCGCGCTCGTCGGTTGGGGGCTCTCGCTCTACCTGCTCTACCGCGAGCTGTTCACGATCCACGCGTTCTGCCAGTGGTGCCTGGCAAGCCTCGTGACGCTGACGATCCTCACGCCGCTGATCATCTGGCGGATGCTGCGCACGCCGGCCGCCGAGCACTTCGTCACGTCGGCCTGAACCACATAACCGGGGCGGATCGCGGTTGCGTAGGCTGAACGTATGGCCGATCATCCCAACTCCTTCGACGCTCGCGGCACGCTCAGCTCAGGCGGGAGCGACTACGAGATCTTCCGGCTCGAGGCGCTGCAGGCCAAATACGACGTCGCCCGGCTGCCGTACTCGCTCAAGGTTCTGCTCGAGAACCTGCTGCGCAACGAAGGCGGCGGCGCCGTCAGCGCCGGCGATGTGATCGCGCTCGCGAGTTGGGACGCGGCTGCTGAGCCGAGCAATGAGATCGCGTTCACGCCTGCCCGCGTGCTGATGCAGGACTTCACCGGCGTTCCTGCGATCGTCGACCTCGCCGCGATGCGCGACGGGATCGCCGAGCTCGGCGGCGACCCGGCGAAGATCGAGCCGCTGGTGCCGGCCGAACTGGTGATCGATCACTCGGTCCAGGTCGACGAGTTCGGCAACAAGTTCGCGTTCTCGCTCAACGCCGAGCGTGAGTACGAGCGCAACGCCGAGCGCTACGGCTTCCTCAAGTGGGGGCAGGGCGCGTTCCAGACATTCAAGGTCGTGCCGCCGGAGACCGGGATCTGCCACCAGGTCAACCTCGAGTACCTGTCGCGCGGCGTGTTCGTCAAGGACGGCGCCGGTCAGGGCGGGATCGCGCAGGCCTACTGCGACACGCTCGTTGGCACCGACTCGCACACGACGATGGTCAACGGGCTCGGCGTGCTCGGCTGGGGCGTCGGCGGGATCGAGGCCGAGGCCGCGATGCTCGGCCAGCCGATGTCGATGCTGATCCCGCAGGTGGTCGGGATGCGGCTCAGCGGGCAGCTGCCCGAGGGCGCGACCGCGACCGACCTCGTGCTGACCGTGACCGAGCGCCTGCGCCAGGTCGGCGTCGTCGGCAAGTTCGTCGAGTTCTTCGGGCCCGGTGTCGCGCGTCTGCCGCTCGCCGACCGTGCGACGCTCGGCAACATGAGCCCCGAGTTCGGCTCGACCTGCGCGATCTTCCCGATCGACGCTGAGACGCTGCGCTACCTGGCCTTCACCGGCCGGCCGCAGCAGCAGGTCGCGCTGGTCGAGGCCTACGCGAAGGAGCAGGGACTCTGGCACGACGAATCGAGCGAAACACCCACCTTCTCGCAGGTCGTCGAGCTCGATTTGGGTGAGGTCGAGCCCTCGATCGCCGGTCCTAAGCGCCCCCAGGACCGCGTGCCGCTGGCCCACGCCAAGGAGGACTTCCGCGCTGCGCTGGCGGTCGTCCAGGGACAGGCCCCGTCACGGATCGAGGTCGCAGAGAACGGCGCCGGGCCGGGTTCGTTCCCGGCCTCGGACCCGGCGGCGACGAGCCAGCCGGGCGTGGTCTCGCCGCCGCTCGGCGAGCCCGCCGCCGAGACGGTCGCGGCCGGCAGCGCGCTGCGCGAGTCGGCGACGGCGGTCGCCGTGGCCGGCGAGGACTTCGCGCTTGACAACGGCCACGTCGTGATCGCGGCGATCACCTCCTGCACCAACACCTCGAACCCGTCGGTGATGGTCGCTGCCGGGCTGGTCGCCCGCAAGGCGCGTGCGCTCGGGCTCAAGCGCCGGCCGTGGGTCAAGACATCGCTGGCGCCGGGCTCGAAAGTCGTCACCGACTACTACGAGCGGGCCGGACTGACCGAGGATCTAGACGCGCTCGGCTTCAACCTCGTCGGCTACGGCTGTACGACATGCATCGGCAACTCGGGGCCGCTGCCGGAGACGATCTCCAACGCCGTGGCCGAGGGCGACCTCGCGGTCTGCGCGGTGCTCTCGGGCAACCGCAACTTCGAGGGCCGAATCAATTCCGATGTCAAGATGAACTACCTGGCCTCGCCGCCGCTGGTGGTCGCCTACGCGATCGCCGGCACGCTCGATATCGATATTCAGCACGAGCCGCTGGCGCAGGACAGCAACGGCAACGACGTCTATCTGCGCGATATCTGGCCGACGTCGGCCGAGGTCGCGCAGATCGTGCAGGAGGCCGTCCAAGCCGACATGTTCCGTGCCACGTACGCGTCGGTCTACGACGGCGACGATCGCTGGCGCGACCTCGACGTGCCGACCGGCGACCGCTTCGCCTGGCCGCAGGGCTCGACATACATCGCCAAGGCGCCGTACTTCGACGGCATGCCCGCCCAGCCCGAGCCGCTCGCCGACATCGCGGGCGCGCGCGTGCTGGCGCTGCTCGGCGACTCGGTCACGACCGACCACATCTCACCCGCGGGCGCGATCAAGGGCGACTCGCCCGCCGGTCTCTACCTCCAGGCTCAGGGCGTCGCGATCCGGGACTTCAACTCCTACGGCTCGCGCCGCGGCAACCACGAGGTGATGATTCGCGGTACGTTCGGCAACATCCGCCTGCGCAACGGGCTGCGCACCGCCGGTGGTGGCGAGCTGCCCGCCGGCGGGTTCACCGTCAAGGACGGAGCTCAGGCGACGATCTACGACGCGGCGATGGAGTACGCGCGGGAGGGCGTCCCGCTCGTCGTTATCGGCGGCAAGGAGTACGGCTCGGGCAGCTCACGTGACTGGGCTGCGAAGGGCACGGCGCTGCTCGGTGTCCGGGCGGTGATTGCTGAGTCGTTTGAGCGCATCCACCGCTCGAACCTCGTCGGCATGGGCGTGCTGCCGCTCGAGTTCCCGGCCGGCGAGAGCGCGGCCTCGCTCGGGCTCGACGGGACTGAGACCTTCTCGGTCAGCGGCTTCGCCGGGGAGCTCAACGCCGGCGGACTACCGCGGACCGCGACCGTCCGCGCCGGCGACGTCGAGTTCGAGGCCCGCGTGCGGATCGACACGCCGAAGGAGGCCGACTACTTCCGCCACGGCGGGATCCTGCAGTACGTGCTGCGGGAGCTGGCCGGCTGAGACCTGCATCTGGATAGCCGGCCGGGGCGGATACGCTCCTCCCATGGCCCTGCCCGACGTGCTGCGGACGCTGCTGACGACGACCGGGCCGTCAGGCTACGAGACGGCGCCGGCGGCCGTCTTCGCCGATGCCTGCCGCTCGTTCACCGACGAGGTCGAGATCGACGCGATGGGCTCGGTGACCGCGCGCGTCGCGGGGACCGGCGACGGTCCGACGGTCGCGTTCGTCGCCCACATCGACGAGATCGGCCTGATCGTCACCCATGTCGACGAGGACGGCTTCCTCTACTTCACGGGTGTCGGCGGCTGGGATCCGGTCGTGCTGCTCGGCCAGCGTGTCGAGATCGCGACCCGCGACGGCGTCGTGCCCGGCGTGATCGGCCGCACCCCCGTGCACCTGCTCAGCGGCGGCGACCGCAAGAAGGTGCCGGAGCTCAAGGACATTCACATCGACATCGGCGCCAAGGACGAGAAGGAGGCCCGCGGTCTGGTGCGGATCGGCGATGTCGCCGTGATCGCCGGCGAGCCGTACGAGCTGCGCGGCGGCCGCGTTGCGGCGCGGTCGATGGACAACCGGCTCGGCTGCTACGTGGCCTACGAGGCTGCGCGTCTGATCGCCGCGGCCGGCGGTGCCGCCGGCGATGTGCTTGCGGTTGCGGCTGTGCAGGAGGAGACGACCTCCGGCGGCGCCAGCACGGTCGCCTTCGGGCGCCGGCCGGACGCGGCGATCGTGCTCGATGTCACGCACGAGACCGGTGCCCCCGGCGTCGAGGAGAACGAGCTCGGCAGCCATGAGTTCGGCTCCGGACCGGTGATCGAACGCGGGTCGATCCTGCATCCGCGGATCTTCGAGCTCTTGGCCGCGATCGCCGAGCGCGACTCGATCCCCTACACCGTCGCCGCCTCGGGCGGCAGGACCCACACCGACGCGGATGCGATCCACCTCGCCCGCAGCGGCGTGCCGACCGGTCTGATCAGCGCGCCGCTGCGCTACATGCACTCGCCGGTCGAGCTGGTCCAGCTCGACGACGTCGAG
>CAZYMM010000003.1:29992-38751 GCA_964648515.1 uncultured Conexibacter sp. | reverse complement strand
CTAGCGCTTCTTGGCCTTGCTCGGCTTCTTGACCGTGAGGGTCATGGTCATGCCCTCGTGGAACGTGCAGATCAGGTAGTACCGGCCCGGCTTGCTCAGCTTGCGCGTGAACGACTGCCCCGCCGCAAGCGGATCGGACTCGAACTTCTTGACCCCCTTCGGAGCCTTCTCGAGCTTGACGTCGTGGACGTCCAGCGTCGTCATCGGCCAATACCAGCGGACGGTCGTACCCGCGGCGATCGTCTTCGTCTTCGGCAGGTAGTAGTTGTCGTTGACGGTGACGGTGAGCCGCGGTCGCTTCGGACCGGTCGCGGCATCCGCGACCGGTCCGGCGACCACCGCGCACGATGCAAGGCCGGCCGTGGCCCACACCAGCATCCGTGCGCGGCGCATTACTTGAGCCCGCCCGTCCAGTGCTCGACCGGCGTGATGCCGGCGATCGTCATGTGCGGGTTCTTGACCCAGTGGGCCTCATGATCTTCAGCGGTCGCCCACGCGACGATCGTCGCTATCGTGCCGTTGTCGGGGTTCGGGACGTTCGGTGTGCAGGCCGGGAAGGCCGCCGCATCGGCAGGCACGTTCGGCGCGGTCTCCGTGTTGTTCTCGAAGCAGTTGCCGCTGCCACCGCCCGGGAACGTGATGTCGACCGCGTTGAGATCCTGGCCGCCCGCACCGAGCACGTTGCCGGTGACCTTGTTGTTCATCAGCACGCCCTCGGTCGGATCCTTGAGCGTGATCGCCGGCACGAGCGCGATCCCCGCGAGGTAGTTGCCGAACACCTTGTTGTCGGTGACCTCGTTGCCGCGGCCGCCGAAGACGAGGATGCCGACGCCGACCGGGAACGGGATGTTGCCGACCGCGGTCGGACGCGCCTTGAACGGCGCCCCGAGGTAGTAGTTGAAGTTGTTCCAGAACACCTCGTTGCGCGTGAACACGTTGTTCTCGTTCGGCGGCCACTTCTCCGAATCGAGCGAGTTGGGAACGATGCCCGATCCGTTGTTGTAGAACTTCGAGTCGGTGATCGTGACGTAGCGCGAGTTGGTGCCCGAGTAGCCGAGCACGTTCACGTAGGAGACGACGTTCTTGATGATTGTGCGGACCGGCTTGGCCTGAACCGGCGTCTGGCCGACGTAGAAGCCCGAGTCGTTGTTGTAGGCGGCGACCGAGTTGCTCATCGTGCCGCCGATCGAGTTGAACGCGTAGAGGCCGTAGACGCCGACCGCGAACGCCCGCAGGTTGGTCAGCGTGTAGCCGTTGACGTTGACGACGAAGAAGCCGTTGGCGACGTAGTTGTGGGCCTGCATCCCGTTGACGGTGACGCCGTCGGCGCCGTTGACCCAGACGCCGTTCGAGAACTTGCGGCCGCCCTCGAGCTTGACCGAGGCCGGGTTCTTCGGGTTGCCGATCAGCTTGATGAAGCGCTTGCCCTTGCCGCTGATCTTGACCTGCTCGCGGTAGGTGCCGGCCGCGATCCTGATCGTGTCGCCGGGCTTGGCCTTGTTGACGGCTGCCTGGATCGTCTTGAAGCAGCCCTTGCCCTTCTTGCAGACCTTGAGCGTCTTGAACGGGCCCTTCGGTGCGGCCTGCTGTTTGGCCGGCTTCTTCGGCGGCGGGTAGTTGACGGCGCCGGCGGTGGCCGGCAGCGCGACGAGCGCGCAGACGGCACCGATGGCCGCCACTCGGGTACTGACGTTCATTACGGGGAACTCCTCCTAATCGACGAGATACCAGCCTGCCATGCCTCCGTCCTGATGGGCGAAGACATGACAGTGATACAGCCAGCGGCCCGCATTGTCCTCGCGGAACCGCACCGTGGCAGATTGATTTGGTCCGACTGTCGGGTTGTCGGTGATGACGCCGGCGGCGTCCGGCCACCGGTGCCCATGGATGTGGAAGTCGTGGAAGTTGTTGTCCATCCCGATCACATGCATCGCGACGTCCTGGCCGACGCTCGCGCGGACGGTCGGCGTGTTACCGCAGTATGCCCGGCCGTTGATGCACTGGAAGGCGCGCTGCAGGCCGGTGACCGGCGGCGTGAACTCGTGCAGGAACAGCATCACCTCGACGTCGGGGACCGGTGCGCCCTTGGGACGGATGATCAGGCCGCCGAACAGCCCGCGCTGGGTGTTCAGCGTGTGGTTCGGCCCATGGTCGTGATAGGGCCAGGCGCCGACGCTCTCGGGCACGCACTCCCAGGTGTAGGTGAACTCCTCGCCGGGCTCGATGAAGCCGCCGGCGCGCGTGTAGTCACCGAGGTAGACGCCGTCGTACTCGGGGTTGTACTTGACCGCGTGCGGATGGAGCGTGACCGCCTGGCGCAACCGCGCCGGCAGGTTGTTGCGCAGATGGACGACCAACGTGTCGCCGACCTCGGCATGCAGGATCGGGCCCGGCATCTGTGCGGGTCCGGCGGCTGCGGCAAAGCCCGGCGTCATCAGCTGGTAGACGGGGGCCAGGAAGGTCGAGCGACCCGGGACCGGTATCCCGTGCCAATCGTCGCGACGGGTCGGCACGATCGTCCAGCGCGTCGCGGTGACCTGGATCCAGTACTCGACCGCGCGGCCACCGGGCTGCGGGCTCGGCGTCTGGAAGGTCATCTTGTCGACGGCCTCCTTCGGCGGCAGCGACTTCGGCCGCTTCACCGCCGCGGCCGCGGCATCGGCCTTGCGCGCGTCGCCAGGCTTTGCGAGCGCGATGTTGCGGCCGCCGATCGAGCAGAGCAGCGCCGCTCCGCCAAGCTGCAGGAACCCGCGCCGGGACGAGCCGGCGTCGAGCGACGGAAGCTCAGCCATCAGACGGGCACGGGCGCGGGCAGGCGCAGACGGGCGACGACATCGCGGCTCACGTTATCGGAGAACGCGCGCGTTCGCGCCGATTCTCACCGGCCTGCCACGAACCGGTCGCGCGTGGAGCGCCCGACCGCCCTCAGGCCGGCACGGCGCGGGCGGCCAGATGCGTGCCGACCTTGCGCTTGACGCGCTGCAGAGCGTTGTCGACCGTCTTGGTGTCGCAGTCGAGGCGGGCGCCGATCTGCTCGTAGCTGTAGCCGTCGAGGTAGAGCGCCAGCACGCGCGACTCGAGCTCGGAGAGCGTCGTCGACAGGCAGTCGACGAGCGAGCGCAGTTCCTCGGCCGACGCGACCTGGTTGGCGGGGTCGTGGACCGGCGAACCGGGCAGGATCTCGTCCAGCGTCGGCTCGCCGTCATGGGCGCTCGACGGCGTGAGCGAGAACGAGACGTACTGGTTGAGCGGGGTGTGCTTGTTGCGCGTCGCGGTCTTGACCGCGCTGATGATGTTGCGCGTGATACAGAGCTCGGCGAAGTTGCGGAAGCTCGACTCGCGGTCGGTGCGGAAGTCACGGACCGCCTTGTAGAGCCCGACCAGCCCCTCCTGGATCAGGTCGTCGGCGTCGCCCCCGGTCAGGAAGTACGACGACGCCTTGAGCCGAACGAAGCCGTAGTAGCGGCGGACGATCCGGTCGTAGGCGGTCGCGTCACCGGCCTTGGCGAGCGCGATCAGATAGAGGTCATCGACCTGGACCTGGGATTGAGTGTTCTGAGAGAGACGGGCCACGAGCGTTCCTTTCTGCACTCTGTGCAGGAGAAAAAGCTCAGTGGCGCACTCCTCCCCTGGCGCCGACTGATGGATGAGATCGTTCGAGCCTGAACCTTTACTCGAACGTGATGTGAGCGGGAACAGTGCCAAGTTATGTGGCCGCTGTCAAGGGTCTGCACGAAATGTTGCGTGGTGTCCGGTGGGTGGGCGTAGGCAGGCCGGTGATTCGTGTCGCGCTTGTGGGCTTGTGGGGGCGCGGGGAGCGGGACATGGCCTCGGCAGCCCACCACGCCCACACGCCCTGCCTCGGCCATGTCCCGCTCCCCGCGCTCACCGGCGCCGCCGGTGGCGATCACGCCACACACCCCGCTGCCGTTGAGCTGCTGCGCTCGGCGCGCCCCACCGCGTCCTGCAGGACACAGCCTCAGCTACCCGCACGAGAGCCGGGGCCCGACAGGGCACCCAGCCCAGCGGGACGCGCCGGACCCCGACAGGACGCCGTCCGTCCAGCCGTACGTGCCGGACCCCGGCAGGGCCGAGGCCAGGGCGTGTGGGCGTGGTGGGCTGGCCGAGGCCCTGCCGGGGTCCGGCCGACCAGGGCGCCCGCGAACCACGCCGAGGCCCTGCCGGGGGCCGGCCCGCCACAAACGCTCGTGCCCCCTGCCGGGGCACGACCGCCGGACCTCAGCAGAAGTCGCCGCGCTCGGGGTTGATCGCAACGATGCCGACGAGCTTGCCCGCGTCGTCGAGCACCGGCAGCCGCAGGCTGGGCTGGGCGGACGCGATGTCGCGGGCGTCGCTTGCCGGCGCGGTTGCGGCGATCGTCGACGGATGGGGGTCGGCGAGACCGAAGGCCGGCGCTCCCGGATCCCCCGCTTCGCCGATGACATCGCGCGCGACCGTGCCGACCAGCCGCCCATCGTCGACGAGCAGCGCCAGCAGACGCTCCTTGCTGCGCGCGAAATACTCCTGCAGATCCGCGACGGTGGCCGCCGCGGGCAGGGTCGAGAGCCTCGGGTGCATCACGTCTGCGGCGGTGAGGTTCGCGACGTCGTCGAGCTTGCGCATCTGCCGATCATCGCAGCTCGCGGCAGGCACCGGTCACTTGACCTAAACGTTCAGTCATAGTAGACAGGGTGAGGAGACCCACGCACCCGCTCCGGGCGCGACAAGTATCCGACCCCGCGAGGAACGATGTCCCAGCCGACGCATACCCACGACGAGTGGCGCACGCAGGCAGACGCCCTGAAGCCACGGACCCAGGCATTCATCGACGGCGAGTACGTCGATGCCGCCGACGGTGCCACGTTCGACTGCATCAACCCGGCCACGGGGCGTTCGCTCGGGGCGGTCGCGGCCTGCGACGCCGCCGACGTCGACGTCGCGGTGGCTGCAGCGCGGCGCGCGTTCGAGGCCGGCAGCTGGTCAGGACTCGCGCCGGAGGGCCGCAAGGAGGTCCTGCTCAACCTCGCCGGCATGATCGACGCGAACCTCGATGAGCTCGCGCTGACCGAGTCGCTGGACATGGGCAAGCTCGTCGAGGATGCCGCGACCGTCGACCTGCCCAGCTCGAGCGGCTGCCTGCGCTGGTACGCCGAGACCGCCGACAAGATCTACGGCGAGGTCGCCCCAACCGGTCCCGGTGATGTGGCCCTGGTGACGAAGGAGCCGGTCGGCGTCGTCGGTGCGGTCGTGCCGTGGAACTACCCGCTCGACATCGCGATGTGGAAGCTGGCGCCGGCGCTGATCACCGGCAACAGCGTCGTGCTCAAGCCGGCTGAGCAGTCGCCGCTCTCGGCGCTGCGGCTCGCCGAGCTGGCGCTCGAGGCCGGCGTGCCCGCCGGCGTGCTGAACGTGCTGCCCGGCATGGGCGAGACAGCGGGGCGTGCGATCGGGCTGCACCCGGACATCGACTGCGTCGCGTTCACCGGCTCGACCGCGGTCGGCAAGCTCTTCCAGCAGTACGCGGGCCAGTCGAACATGAAGCAGACCTGGCTCGAGTGCGGCGGCAAGAGCCCGAACCTCATCTTCGCCGACACCGAGGACCTCGACGCCGCTGCCGACATGGCGGCGTTTGGCATCTTCTACAACCAGGGCGAGGTCTGCTCGGCCAACTCGCGACTGCTCGTCGAGCGCTCGATCAAGGACGAGTTCCTCGCCCGGATGGTCGAGCGTGCCGAGGCGATCAAGCTCGGCGACCCGCTGAACCCCGAGAACACGATGGGCGCGATGGTCGACGCCGAGCACACCGACCGCGTGATGGGACACATCGAGCGAGCGCACGGCAGCGCCACGCTCGTCACCGGTGGCGAGCGGGTGTCGATCAACGGCTCGGACTGCTACGTGCAGCCGACGATCTTCGACGGCGCCCGCAACGACACGCCGCTCGGGACCGACGAGATCTTCGGCCCGGTGCTGGCCGTGATCCCGTTCGACGACGAGGATGAGGCGGTGCGGATCGCCAACGCCACGTCATACGGTCTGGCCGCATCGGTCTGGACCTCGAATCTCGGCCGCGCGCACCGCGTCGCCGCCGCGCTGCGGGCCGGTACCGTCTCGGTCAACACGATGGACGCACTCAGCCTCGCAACGCCGTTCGGCGGGTTCAAGCAGTCCGGCAACGGGCGCGACCTCTCGCTGCACGCACTCGACAAGTACACGGCGCTGAAGACGACCTGGATCAACTACTCGTGAGCGAGGCTGCGGCCGCGCAGCGGCTCGGCGGCGACGTCGTCGCCGAGAGCCTGCAGGCACTCGGCGCGAGCGCCGCGTTCGGCGTCCCCGGCGTCCACACGCTGTCGATCTGGGAGGGCATGCGGCGGATCGGCATGCGGTCGGTCGCGCTGCGGACCGAGACCAACAGCGCGCTCGCCGCCGACGCCTACGGACGGGTCCTGCACAGCCCGGCACCGCTGCTGCTCACGACCGGTCCCGGTGCGCTCAACTCGCTGATGGGGATCGTCGAGTCGGCCTCGGCCCACGTGCCCGTGCTCGCGATCGCCAGCCAGCTCCCGCGCGAGCACATGGCCCGTCGCCAGGGCGGGCTGCATGAGGTTCCTGATCAGACCGCATCGTTTGCCCCGCTCGTCAAGTGGACGGGGCGTCCGACGAGCTGCGAGTCGATCGCGGGCGTGATCGCCGAGGCCTGGCGCAGGGCGCTCGAGCCGCCATCGGGCCCGGTCTACGTCGAGATCCCGTGGGATCTGCTCGACGCGCCGACCGACGCCGCGGCCGCGACGCCCGGCGACGCCCTGATGCCTGCGCTCAGAGAGCCGCCGGCGGACCTGCTCGACAGGGTCGCCGCGCTGCTCGACGGCGCCGAGCGGCCGGTCATCTGGGCCGGCGGCGGCGTCGTGCGCTCGGGCGCGTGGGACGAGCTGGCCGCTGTCGCCGAACGGCTGCAGGCCCCGGTCGCCACGACCTACATGGGTAAGGACGCGATCCCCTACGACCATCCGCTGACCGTCGGCGCGATGTGCGACGACGGTCCGTTCTCCGACCTCTTGACCGGCGCCGACGTGCTGCTCTGCGTCGGCACCGAGCTCGGTGAGTGGACGACACAGCAGTACGGGCTCCGCTTCGGCGGGCAGATGATCCAGATCGATGCCACGGCTGAGCGGATCGGTGCGACGTTCCCGGCGATGCCGGTCGTTGGCGACGCCAAGGTCGTGCTGTCGGGGCTGGCGCAGCGACTGACGCAACGCCCTGCGTCAGCGGCGCCTGACGAGCTGATCGCCGGGATCCGCCGGACAATCCGCGACGGGCAGGCGGCGGCCGGCTTCGGACGCGAGCATGCGGTGATGGACGGGCTGCACTCGGGTCTCCCCCGTGACGCGATCCTGGCCGTCGATATGACCGTCGCCGGGTACTGGGCGGCGGCGCATCTGCCGGTCTACTCGCCGCGCAGCTTCCTCTACTCGCTCGGCTCCGGCGCGCTCGGCTACGCCGTCGCGGCCGCAGTCGGTGCGCAGGTCGCAGCACCTGAACGCCCGGTCTTCACGATCGTCGGCGACGGCGGCTTCATGTATGCGCCGCAGGAACTCGCGACGATGCGCGAGCACAACCTGCCGGTCAAGCTGCTGGTGATCGACGACGGCGGCTACGGGATGCTGCGCGACCTCCAGGCCAAACGTTTCGGCACGACCCATGCCGTCGACCTGTTCCGGCCCGACTTCGCCGCGCTTGCCGCCTCGTTCGGGATTCCGGTACACGAGACGAGCGTCGACGATCTGGCCGCGGGCCTGAGCTGGGCACTCGACGTCGATGGTCCGGCGATGGTGCTGCTGCCGACGACGCTGCACTTCTATACGCCGGTCGGCCGCTAAATCACCAGAGGCCGTCCGCGCGGGCCGCGTTACGAGCCCCCCGGGACCCCTTGTGCCGCGCGAACGGCGGCCAGGTCCGCGGGCGTGTCGACGTCCTGCGGCGCACCGACGTCATCACAGGCAATCTCGGCGACGTCCTCGCCCTTGAGCACCGCGCGCGCCCCGACGTCGCCACGCAGCTCCAGAACGTCCGGCAGGATCCGTGACTCGAGCAGCACGGGATGCCCGGCCACCCCGCCGTAGGTGGCTCGCACCGCGGCGCTGCCCGCGCGCCGGGCGCCGAGCACGCGTTCGATCGCGGCGGTGCCGACCAGCGGCTGATCGGCGAGCGTCACGACGACGGCCTCGACAGCGCCGAGCGCCGCGATCCCGCAGCGCAGCGAGGCGGCCTGCCCCTCGGCCCAGTCCGCACAGACCACGACCCGTGCTCCGCGCAGTGGGAGATCCCCCTGCGTGATCTGCTCAGCGGCGGCGCCGAGCACCAGCACGATCTGGTCGATCCCGCCGGCCGCGGCCATCTGCCGGACGGCCCGCTCCACCAGCGGCTCGCCGTCGATCGTCGCCAGCTGCTTGGGCCCGCCGAAGCGCCTGCCGGCGCCGGCGGCGAGGATCAGCCCGCCGATCATCGCGCGGTCCTGCTCAGCCGGCGACCTCGGTGCCGGCCACGTGCCTGATCGGGCCTGCGGTCCGCGACAGCGGCAGGCCCCGGCGGTGCGCCCGTGTGGCGATGATCTCGGCCAGCACCGAGACGGCGGTCTCCATCGGGGTCGAGGCGCCGATGTCGAGCCCGCAGGGCGCCGAGATCCGGTCGATGTCCTCCTGGCTGACCCCGTTGGCAAGCAGGCGTTCGACACGGCCCGCGTGCGTGCGCCGGCTCCC
>CAZYMM010000003.1:0-29892 GCA_964648515.1 uncultured Conexibacter sp. | reverse complement strand
GCCAGCCAGGCCGTCGAGACCGAGAAGTCGATCGCGCCGAAGATCACCATCCGCGGCGGCGTCGCGTACGACGCGACGAAGACACGCAGGTCGTCGCCCATCGTCGCGCCGTCGAGCCCGTAGCGGCGGATCATCGAGATCCCCTGGTCGAGCAGACCCGCGGCGTCACGGCGCACCGAGTGGTCGAGCAGGTCGGTGACGCCGAAGCCGCCGAGCGGATGGTCATCGGCGAGCGCGAGCCGCCGGCCGGCCAGCTCGCCGTCGAGCAGGATCGCCAGCGCCGCCGGCCGGCCGGCATCGACCGCGTCGCGCACGGCCTCGACCATCGCCACATCCTCGGTCGTCAGCTCTGCCACGCAGACCCGCACGGTGCCGCCGCACATCAGGCCGACGGTCCCGGCGAGCTCATCGGAGATGCCGAAGGTCTCCACTCTGGACGTGCCGTCGGCGAGGGTCTGGGCTGCGACCTCGGCCAGCGCGCCCTCGACACAGCCGCCGGTGACCGACCCTTCGAGCGTGCCGCGATCGTCGAACAGCATCGTCGCGCCGACGTCCATCGGCGCCGATCCGATCACCTCGACCAGCGTCGCGGTTGCGACCCGCCGGCCTTCGGCCAGCCACTTGAGCGCGGTCGATAGCCAGTAATGCTGCAGCACACCACTCATGCTGATGCTCCAATCAAATCGAATGACGAGAAGTCCTCGCCGCTTTCCAGGTGGTCGATGAACGGCAGCGCGGCCTGCATGCCGCGTGTCAGCGGCTCGAACTCCGCGTCGGCCGCAAGCGGGTTGAGCCAGACGATCTTCCAGGCGAGACGCCGAAGACGGGCCATCTGCTCGGCGAGCACGACCGGATCACCGGTCTCCAGACCGTCCGAGCAGATCACGACGAGCGCGCCGCGCGCCAGACCGCGGCGGCCGTACTCGTCGATGAAGACGCGGAGGCTGTCGCCGATCCGCGTCCCGGCGTCGCGATCGACGAGCCGTTCGGCGGTCCGCTCCAAGGCCCGGTCCCCGTTCGGCAGCCGCAGCTCGTGCGTCAGCCGTGTCAGGCGTGTGCCGAACGCGAAGACCTCGACGTGACGGCCGGCCCGCGCCGCGACGTGGCCGGCGAGCAGCCAGCGGCGCGCGTGTTCGCGCATCGAGCGCGAGACGTCGATCAGCATCACGATCCGCCGTGGCCGCGTCTTGTTGCGGCGGTGGACGAGCTCGATCGGCTCGCCGCCCAGCTTAAGCGCGCGGTGAAGGGTCCGCGAGACGTCGAGGCCGCCGCGACGTGCCACCCGCGTCCGGTGCGAGGGGCGGCGCGGCGCGACCGGGCGGGTGCCGCGGAGCCGGGCGCGCTCCTGCTCGTCGAGCGCCTCGAACGGCGCCCGGTGCAGGACCTCGAGCGGGCTCGCGAGCTCCGCATCGACCGACACGCCCTGCGCATCGTCGTCCTCTCCCGCCTGCTCGTCGTCGTCCTCGTGCGCGGCCGCCGGCTCGGGCGCAGGCTCCGGCCCGTCTGTAGGCAGGCCGCCGAAGAAGTCGGCGAAGACACGGTCGTAGATCGCGATCAGATCCTCGCCGGGTGCAACCGTCGCCCGCCCGGCCCAGTAGAGGTCGGCCGGCGAGAGCAGCGCCGCCGCCGTGCAGAGGTCGATCAGCTGGGCAGGGCTCGCCGGCACCCCGGCCTCACGCAGCGCGGCACCGAACCCGGCCAGACGCGTTACGGGCTCATCCACCGGACAGCTCCGAGAGCTCGGCGAGCACACGGTCGCGGTCGTCGCGGTTCTTGATCACCCAGCCCAGCGTCTCGCTCCATGCCTCACGCTGCCCGTCGAGCTCCTCGATGCCCATCAGTGCGAGCGCCGCGGCCCAGTCGATCGCCTCGGCCGCTCCGGGCGGCTTGACGAGATCGAGCAGCCGCAGCCGCGCCACCGCTTCGGCGACCGAGCGCGCGAGCCGCTGCGAGGCGTCCGGCACACGCAGACGGATGACCTCCACCTCGCGCTCGACGTCGGGGAAGTCGATCCAGTGGTAGAGGCAGCGGCGCGTGAGCGCGTCATGCAGCTCACGCGTGCGGTTGGAGGTGATCACCACATAGGGCGGCGAGGGCGCGACGACACGGCCAAGCTCCGGGATCGTCACCGCCATCTCCGAGAGCAGCTCGAGCAGGAACGCCTCGAACTCGTCCTCGGCGCGGTCGAGCTCGTCGATCAAGAGCACGGTGCTGTCACCGGCGCGCAGCGCTTCCAGCAGCGGGCGCTCAAGCAGGAAGTCCTCCGTGTAGAGCGCGGTGCCACGAACGTCCTCGGCGGTCCGCGCCATCAGCAGCTGACGGGCGTAGTCCCACTCGTAGAGCGCCTGCGAACGGTCGATGCCCTCGTAGCACTGCATCCGCACGAGGCGACGGCCGAGCGCGCTGGCGACCGCTCTCGCCACCTCGGTCTTGCCGACCCCGGGCTCGCCTTCGAGCAGCAGCGGCCGGCCCATCCGGCCGGCCAGGTAGACCGCCACCGCAAGCCCCCGGTCGGCGATGTACGACGCGTCGCGCAACCGGTCGCGGGTCTCGCCCACGCTGAGAAACGCTGAGCAGTTCGAGACCCGGGATTTCACGCCGTCAGGAGCCATGACCGTTCAGTCCAGCCTAGTGTCCTGAGCCGGACTCAGGACACTAGTTCGAGCGCGGCGTAGGCGCTCTTCCCGGCTCATCTCAGAGCCGGGAAGAGGGCCTCGCACACCCAGGAGAGAGGCGTGCCTGGGCGAACGCTCAGGCGCAGACGCGAACCGGGCTGCGTCTGCGCCGACATTCAGATCGGACCGCGCCTCAGGCGTAGGCCGACTCCGACTCGGTCGACTGCCGGGAGATCAGCTTGTCGTAGACCGGAGTGTTGTAGCTGTAGTACTGGGTGTACAGGTCGTTGCGCATGTCGCGCAGCGTCGGGACGGCGATGCGCGCCTTGTCGACGTCGTTCAGATCGAGCGTCGCCGAGAGCACGATGTCCTTCTCGTCGCCGGCCATCGCCAGCACCTCGCCGAACGGGTTGACGATCATGCTGCCGCCGAAGTACTCGTTGTTCCACTCCTTGCCGGCTCGGTTCGAGTACACGGTGAACATCCCGGTGTCGACCGAGCGCATGCGATTCAGCATCTCCCAGTGGACGCCCGAGGCGTAGCCCGGGGCCGCAGTCGGGACGAACAGCACCTCGGCGCCGAGCGTCGCGCAGATCCGCGAGCTCTCGGGGTAGCGGCGGTCGTGGCAGATGATCGTCGAGACCTTGGCGTGTGGCTCCTCGGCCATCTCCCAGACCTTGAACTCGGTGCCGTTGCGGAAGTAGATCTTCTCGAGCGCCTGGACGCCCGCTACGTGCACCTTGCGGTAGTTCTGGATGACCGTGCCATCGGGCCCGATCGTCGCCGCCGAGTTGTAGTAGATGCCCGGCGCCGCACGCTCGAACATCGGGTAGATGATGTAGACGCCGTGCTCCTTGGCGATCTTGCCGAGCAGATCCGTCGTCGGGCCGGGGATCGACTCCGCGACCTCGAAGTAGTCGGGATCCTTGCTGTAGAACTTCTCGTAGTCGGTGTCCGCCAGCTCGCCCGGCATGATGATCTTGGCACCGTCCTTGGCGGCCTCCTCGATCAGCCGCGTCTGGACTTCGAGCTTGTCGTCCTTCGATGAGCCGGGCATCGTGCCCTGCTGGACCACGGCGACCTTGAGTTCGCGCTTAGCCACGTTGTTCTCCTTGTTGTTCTTGTTGGTTGTAGGTAGTTCGGTGTGTCACTGAGGGTCAATGACCGGCACAGGGCAGGAAGACGCCCTGACCGTTCTCGGCCTTGAGCTCGCCGTCCTCGACGAGGACGGCTCCGCGCTGCATCACAAGCGTGGGAGCGCCGACGCATTCGCGCCCTTCCCACATGCTGTAGTCGGTCTTCAGGTGCTGCTCGGCGGCCCGGATGGTGTGCGTCGCGCTCGGGTCGAAGACGACCAGGTCGGCGTCCGATCCGGGGCTGAGGGTCCCCTTGCGCGGGTGGATGCCGAAGATCCGGGCGGGCGCCTCGCAGAGCACCTCGACCAGTCGCGGCAGCGTGATGCGGCCCTCGTTGACGCCTGCGTCGTAGACGATCGAGAGCAGGTTGCCGATCCCGGGAAGGCCGGACGGCGCCTTGAAGACGTCGTCCCAGATCGGCTCCTTCTTCTCCTGGGTGTGGCCGGCGTAGTCGGTCGAGACGACCTCGATCAGACCGTCTGCGACCGCCTCCCAGAGCGCGTCGATGTCCTCCTGCTCGCGCAGCGCGGGGCCGACCTTGGCGAGCGAGCCGCGCTTCTTGAGCTCCTCGTTCTTGAGCGTCAGGTAGTGGATGCAGGTCTCGGTGTAGAGCGGGCTTGTCGGGCCCCACGACTGCCAGAGCCGCACCAGGTCGAGCGACTGCCGCGCGCTCAGGTGGACCAGGTAGAGCGGGCAGTTGACGCTTGCGGCCAGTGTCGCGATCCGCATCACGGCCTCTGTCTCGGCCAGGTTCGGGCCCGACAGCGAGTGGTACTCGGGGGTCGTCTTGCCGGCAGCGATGAACTTGTCCTGCAGATAGTCGAGCAGGCTGCCGTTCTCGGCATGGACCTGGAACAGCCCGCCGTTGGCGGCGACGATCTCGAGCGCCTGAAGGAGTTCGGGATCGTCGAGCATCATGCCGCGCTTGCGATAGGCCATGAAGCCCTTGAACGAGGTGACGCCCATCTCGATCAGCTGGGGGATCGTCTCCGGCAACAGCTCGAGATCGTCACGGCAGAGGCTGCCGTGCGCTGAGAAGTCGATCATCGACTTCTCCTGCCCCTCGTCGATGAAGTCCTTGACCGCGTCGACGATCGTGCCGGTGCCGCCCCACGCCTTGATCGCGCCGATGAAGCCGATCAGGGTGGTCGTCCCGCCGAGCGCGGCCGAGGCCGAGATCGTGTCGATCCGGTCTGTGTAGACGGGATGCAGGTGGGCATCGACGATGCCGGGCAGCACGAAGCGCCCGGTGGCGTCGATCACGGTCTTGGCGTCGGGCGCCTCACCCGGCTCAACGAGCGCGCTGACAAGCCCGTCCTTGATCACGACATCGCGCCTGGACATGCCCTTGCCGCTGACGACGACGCCGCCGCTGACGACCGTGTCGGGAGTCTGATTCTGCTCGCTCATCCCTTCTCTCCTATCGCTGCTGCTCGGTCGGTGCCAGAAAACTGCGCGGGTCCAGCAGGGCCTCGGCGGTCTGCCGGTCGACGGCGCCGCTCTCGGTCGCGACATCGACGACGGGACGGCCCTGCTCGAGCGCCGCATAGGCGATCTTCGAGGCCGCGTCGTAGCCGACCACCGGCAGCAGCGCCGTAGCCAACACGGGGCTCCGCGCGGTCATCTGCTCGCAGATCTCGACGTTGACCTCGACGCCGTCGACGCACATCGTCGCGAGCGTCCGGGCAGCGCGCTCGAGCAGCCGGAAGGACTCGAGCATGCAATAGGCGACCATCGATCCGTGGGAGTTGAGCTCGAGCTCACCGTCCGAGACGGCCAGCGTCACGGCGTCGTCGTAGCCGGCGACGAGGTAGGCGGTCTGGTTGACGAGCATCGGCACGACGGGGTTGACCTTGCCCGGCATGATCGACGAGCCCGACTGCACGGCCGGCAGGCGGATCTCGTTGAGGCCGGCGACAGGCCCCGACCCCATCAGCTTGAGGTCGGTCGCGATCTTCGACAGCGAGATGCCGGTGACGCGCGCGCGGCTCATCAGGAACGCCATCGGCTCGTCGTTCTGGGTCGCGCCGACGAGGCTCTCCGGCATCCGCCAGGTGCGCCCCGAGACCTCCGACAGCAGCTCCACGACCAGCGGCTGGTAGCCGGGAACGGTCGCGAACCCGGTGCCGATCGCAGTTGCGCCGAGGTTGACGACCTCGAGCGGCGCGAGCTCGCGCCGCAGCGCCTCACGACAGCCGCGGACCGCGCTCGCGTAGCCGGCCCAGACCTGGCCGAAGGAGATCGGCAGCGCATCCTGCAGACAGGTCCGCCCCATCTTGACGTGATCTGCGTGCTCGGAGGCCTTGCGCAGGAACGACTGCTCGAGCAGCTCCAGCGCCGGTGAGAGCTGATCGACGAGCTCGGCGGCCAGCAGGTGCAGCGCGGTGTGGATGACGTCGTTGGTCGACTGCGAGCGGTTGACGTGATCGAGCGGGTGGACGGGCGCGTAGCTGCCGAGCGGCGCACCGCGGATCTCGCTGGCGCGGTTGGCGAGCACCTCGTTGACGTTGATGTTGTAGGAGGTGTCGCTCGGCGCGAGGACGTCGACGATCAGCTGATCGAGCAGCTCGCCGCCAAGCACCTCGTCGCAGGCCTGTGTGATCGCGGCGCCGCAGCCCTCGTCGATCAGGCCGAGCCTAACGTTCGCGGCACAGGCGGCCTTCTTGACGAGCACGATCGAGTTCGTCAGGGCCGGGTACTGGCCGATCGACGCCGCACCCGGCGTGACGCCGGCCGCGCGCTGACTGTGGGCACCCCAGTAGGCGCCGGCCGGGATCTCGACGTCGCCGAGCAGGTCGTGCTCGATCCGGACGCCGGCCTGCGTGCCGGTGCTGCTCTGCAGGTTCGTCATTCGCCACCTCTCGCATGGGTCATCAGCTCGCCGACGTCGTCGACGCCCTCGAGCCCGGCGACGAGGTCGCGCAGCGCCACGGCCTGCGCATCCGGCAGCCGGGTGGCCGCGCACTCGAAGAACTTCTGCTCGAGCTCGGTGCTCGTGAGCTCGTTGCCGGGGTTGCCCTTCGCCGCGTCGACGCGACGGCGGTGGGTCTCGCCGGCGGTGGTCGTGACCGTCACCGCGGCGGCAGGCCAGCGGGGGTTGCCGCTGCGCTCCAGGCCGGGGTCGACGAACACCTCGCAGCGGCCGATCAGCTCCCTGATCGCCTCATCAGCGACGAGCTCGTCGCTGAAGCAGTCGAGCCCGACGCGGCCCTTCGTCAGCGCGACCGCGATCGCATACCCCATGCTGAACTTCGCCTGCGCGCCGCTCGCCGGCCAGGGATGCAGCAGCTCGCCGGGCACCTCGGGGGTCGTGCCGACACGGACCGACTCGATCTCGTCCGCCGAGAGCCGGTTGTCGGCGACGATCGCGAGCACCGCGTCGAGCGCCGGATGGCTGCCCGTACACGACGGGTAGCGCTTGAAGGCGACACCGTCGGTCACGATCGCGAGCTCGTCGGTCGCGGCCGCCGGCTCCGGGGGACGGATGCCGGCGAACGCGGCGAAGAAGCCGAGGCGATCCTCGAGTGCATGAGGGTTGGCGGTCAGGCCGGCCTGAGCCAGCAGCGCCGACTGCAGCCCGTCGGCGGCGGCCATTCCGGCATGCAGCGGCTTGACCGTGTAACCGAAGTTGGCCTTCAGCCCGGAGGCGCGGCTCGCGGCGATGCCGAACGCACGGCCGAGCTGCTCGCGATCGAGCCCGAGCAGGCTGGCGGCGGCGACGGCAGCACCGAAGACGCCGATCGTGCTCGTCAGATGCCAGCCGCGGCCCGCGAACTCGTCGGTCAGCGATTCACCGACACGGGCCGCCGCCTCGAGCCCTGCGACATAGGCGGTCACGAGCTCACGGCCCGAGCTGCCGCGCGCCTCGCCGATCGCAAGCGCCGCGGGCACGATCACGGCGCTCGCGTGGCCGATGTAGGTCCAGCTCGTGTCGTCGAAGTCGAGCGCGTGTGCGAGCGTGCCGTTGGCAAGCGCGGCCCCTTCCGGGGCCACGCGGGTCGAGGTGCCGATCACGCTGGCCGCGCCGGCGCCAAATGTCGAGACGACGTGTTCGTAGACGATCGAGCTCTCCGGCTCGCTCCAGCCCGCGAGCGCGACACCGAGCAGGTCGAGCAGCGACGACTTGACCTGGGCCACGGCGGCCTCGGGCAGCTCGTCGAAGCGCAGGCTGTGGACGCGATCGAGCAGCTGGTCGCCGAACGAGCGAGCGGTATCGGAGTCCAGCCCGGCGTGATGCGCTGAGTCGCGTTCTCGCTTGATCACACCGCTGTTCTCCATCCGACTCGTATGTTTAGCATGACCAAACATCGCTGTCAAGTGGGATCGAACCTTCCGGCAGGACGGAAGATCGCCGATTGAGGGCTTCAGCCGAGCGCGCCGGTCAGCTCACCGAGATCGGCGATGTGCTCGAGTCGGTCGATGAGACCGGGGACGGCGGCGGCGCGGCCGTCGAGCACCGGGCCGGTCAGCGACAGGAACTTGGCGCTGATCTCGGCGTCTGGAACCGGGTCGTCCGCGTCGCCGCGCATCGTCATCCCGTCCCGGACAAACGACCGTCCATCCTTGAGCGAGACCGCAAGCCTCGCCAGCGGCTTGTCCGGATCGCGCAGCGACATGCTGGCGTCGGTCCTGAGGACCACCCGCTCGGCGAGCGCGCGCAGGCGCGGGTTTTCGCGCGCATCGTGTTCGAAGGCCGCCACGTCCGTGGCGCCAAGCACGAGCGATGCCGCGATCGCGTACGGGATCGAGAACTTTGCGCCGAGCATCGTCGTGGGCGCAGGATCTGTGAGTCCGGCCGCGGCCGGGAAGGTCGTGACCTCGATCCGCTCGACGTCGCCGGCCTCGAAGGGGCTTTCGGCCCTGAACGCCGCGAGCAGCTGCAGCGGCACATGGTTGTAGAGGCAGCAGGCGTGGAACTTGAAGTAGCCGCGCTCGATCCGGAACGGGGCGCCCCACCCCGCCAGGACGAGCTCCGGATCGAAGCGGTCGCCCAGCACCCGGCCGAAGACGTCGCTCGGTCCGTCGGCCAGCGCGGTGAAGCCGCAGCGCAAGAGGTGCGCCGCGAGCATCCCCTGCAGTCCTGAGCGGCCGGGATAGAGGTTGCGTACCGTCGCCCCCTCGAAGCAGGGCGTCCACGAGTTGGCCGGGCTCATCGACGCCGCGAGGCTCACGACAGCGCGCATCTCGGCCTCGTCGAAGTCCATCAGCTTGGCGGTCGCGACCGCGGCACCGATCGCTCCCCAGGTTCCGTGCGGATGAACGACGTCGTGCAGATCGGTCGCCGTCGCGATCCGCGAATAGGCCTCGTAACCGGCGATGACGGCCTCGAGCAGCCGGGCTCCGGAGGCGCCCGCCTCCTCGGCCGCCGCCAGCGCCGCGGGCACGACGTGGACGGCGGGATGGCCGCCGCCGTGACGGTTGCCCTCGTCGAGCTCCAGCGAGACGGCTGCGGTCGCGTTGACGAACGTCGCCATCGACGGCTCGGCGCGCAGCCCGTGACCGATCAGCGTCGCCGTCGGCGAGCCCGCGCGCGCCGCCGCCCAGCGTGCGGCCTCGGTGTTGACCGCCAGCGCGCTGCCGGCGACGATCGCGCCGAGCGTGTCGAGAACGACGCGCTTTGCGGCCGTGATCGTCGTCGCCTCCAGATCCGCGAGCGACAGCTCACAGATCCGGCTGGCGAGACGATCGAGATAGTCCACCGCAGGGATGCCCGGCTCAGGAGGCGGCCGGCACCGCGTCCTTGTCGCTCGACTCCTTGTCGGCCGTCGTCAGCACCGCACGCACGATCCCCGAGTAGCCGGTGCAGCGGCAGAGGCTGCCGCGCATGTAGTGCCGAACCTCGAGCTCGGTCGGATGCGAGTTCTCGTTGAGCAGCGCCCGACCCATCATCACCATGCCCGGAGTGCAGAAGCCGCACTGGACGGCGCCCTCCTCGATGAACGACTCCTGCAGCGGATCGAGCGAGCCGAAGCTGCCGAGCCCCTCGACCGTGACGACCTCACGACCGTCGACGTCGATCGCCAGCGCGATGCACGACAGGACCGGCTGGCCGTCGACGTGTACGGCGCAGGCGCCGCACTCGCCGATGCCGCAGCCGTACTTGGTGCCGGTCAGGTTCTCGCGCTCGCGCAGGACGTTCATCAGCAGCTCGTTGGGCTCGATCTCGAGCTCCCGCTGCTCGCCGTTGAGAACGAAACTGATCACCTGCTTGTTCATGAGATCTCCTTTCCGCCGGCGCGTGTCCATGCCGATCCAAGTGCATCGCGAACGATCGTCGCGACGATGCGGCGCCGGTACTCATCGGTCGACCGCACGTCGGTGATCGGCGCGGATTCCGCGGCCGCGACGTGCGCGGCCTCGTCGAACAGCGCGACGGTCGCCGGCTTGCCGCGCAGCGAGGCGGCGGCCTCGGTCACCAACAAGGGCGTCGGGGCGACCGAGCCGAGCGCGATCCGCACGTCGGCGATCTTCTGGCCGTCACGCACGATGCGCACGGCCGCCGCGACCTTCGAGATGTCGGCGGCCACGCGCCCGATCTTGATGAACGCGCTGCCGCTGTCCGCACCGGCTTCGGGCACGTGTACCGAGCGCAGCAGCTCGCCGGCAGCGATCACGGTCTTGCCAGGGCCGGTGAACAGCTCCGCAAGCGCGACCTTGCGCGCACCGGAGGCGGAGACCAGGTCGGCCTCTGCATCGAATGCCAGCAGCGCCGGCGCCGTGTCGGAGGCCGGAGACGCGTTGCAGATGTTGCCGCCGACCGTCGCCATGACCATGATCGGGACGGTGCTGAACACATCGCAGGCCTCGGCCAGCGCCGTGTAGCGCTCGCGCACCAGCTCGTCCTGAGCGACCTGACGGATGCTCGTCGTCGCTCCGATCGAAAGACCGGAGTCGGTGCTGATGCCGTTCAGCTCCGCGATGCCGGCCAGGCTGATCAGCCGCGTCGCGTCGACGCGCTCCATCTTCATCTGGACGAGCACGTCGGTGCCGCCGGCGATCAGACGGGCCCCGTCGCCGTGCTCGGCGAGCTCGGCACAGGCCTGTTCGACCGACTGCGGCCGTGCGTAGTCGAACTCGCTTGTCAGCACGCGTGTGTTGGTCGGTGCCAGCACACCCTCGGCGCCTGACAGCGTGACGTTCAGGACCTCGCTCATCGCGGCACCCGCACCTTCTCGCGCTGGGCGGTGATAGCCGCGAGCGTGTCGGTGCCCGGACTGGCCTTGTTGAGCGCGTCGAGAACCTTCTCGGGAGTGATCGGCAGGTCGTAGAAGCGCACCCCGATCGCACCGTAGATCGCGTTGGCGTAGGCCGCGGCGACCGGATTCATCGATGCCTCGCCGATGCCCTTGGCGCCGAACGGCCCGGTCGGCTCGTAGGTGTCTGCAAAGTCGATCGTCACGTCGCTGAGCAGCGGCGACTCGGAGACCGACGGCGTCTTGCCGTCGATCCAGAAGCCCTTGCTGTCGAGCTGACCGGTCGTCGCATCCCAGTCGATGTCCTCGACCAGCGCGTAGCCGAGGCCCTTGCTGAGCCCGCCCTCCATCTGTCCGGCGGCGAGCGTCGGGTTGATGACCGTGCCGCAGTCGGCGCCCAGCGCAGCCCGCAGCGTGCGGACCGCACCTGTATAGGTGTCGACCTCGACCTCGATGAACTGGGTGACGTAGGCCGGCGGCGCCGTCACCTGACGGACGCTCTCGACCGCCGCGATCGTGCCCCAGCTGTTGACGTGGCAATGGCGTGCCACCTCGCCGACCGTGACCTTCTTGTCGGGTATGCCGGGACAGAAGATCACGCCCTGGCCGAGCTCCTCGTCGGGCTCGATCACGAGCGCGTCGGGCATCACCTCGAGCATCCGCCCGGCAAGCGCGAGCAGCTCAGCCTTGACGGTCTTTGCGGCCTTGTGCGCGGCGGCTCCGCCGGCATAGACACCGCGCGTCGCGTGGGTCGTCACGTCGTAGACCGTCGTCTTGGTGTCGACCGGCGAGATGCCGACCTTGCTGAGCGGGACGCCGAGCTCCTCGGCGACAATCTTGGCGATCGCCTCGAGCGTGCCGCCGCCGTGGTCCATCAGCGACTGCGCAAGGTCGACCGAGCCGTCCTCGTTGATCTTCACGATCGCGCCGGAGTAGTCGATCATCTCCGCGCCCTGCGCCTTCGGCTGGCCGACGCCGCTCGTGTGGAAGCCGCGCGCCATGCCGATGCCGCGCCGGAAGCGACCGGTCTGCTGTTCGGGCTTCGGCCGGTCCTTCCAACCGATGTGCTCGGCGCCGCGCTCGAGCAGCTCCGGGACACCGTCGCTGAGGATGATCGACTTGACGGTCGGGCCGTGACCCCAGAACGTGCCGCCGAGGCCGACGTAGTTCTTGAGCTTCATCTCCATCGGGTCGATGCCGAGCTCGACTGCCAGCTCGTCGACCAGCGATTCGACCGCGAAGTGGACCTGCGGCGCGCCGAAGCCCTGCATCGCGCAGGACGGCGTACGGTTCGTGTAGACCGCCTTGCCGTTGTAGCGCATGTGGGGCATCTTGTAGAGCGAGGCGAAGAAGCCCGCGAGCACGCCGAGGAACGGGAACGCCTGGATGTTGTGGGCGCCGATCTCGATCGTCGCGTCCATCTCGCCGGCGACGATCGTGCCGTCGCGCTTGGCCCCCATCTTCAGCGTCAGGTTCGAGGGGTAGCGCAGGTGGCTGTGCATGTCCTCCTCGCGGGTCGAGGCGATCTTGACCGGATGGCCGGACTTGAGCGCCAGCCCGACGCAGACCGGCACGATCGAGTTGACCTGGATGCTGGAGCCGAACGTGCCTCCGACCAGCGTGCGCTTGACGTTGATGTTGTTGAGCGAGATCCCGTAGATCTCGCCGATCAGCATGCGGACGTTGTGGATCGACTGGGCGCTCGCCCAGATCGTGATCGAGCCGTCACGCGCGGGCTCGCAGAGGACCGACTTGGGCTCCATCTGCGCGTGGTACTGCGGAACCGTGGTGTAGGTCCGCTCGAGGATCAGATCGGCCTCCGCGAAGCCCTTGTCGACGTCGCCGACCTCGACGTTGCGGCGCACCGCGATGTTGCCCTCGATCGCAATCTCATCAGACCCGAGGATCACCTTCTCGTAGAGCGCATCGGCATCGGGGCTCATCGCTGCCTCGGCGCTGAGGCTCGGCTTCAGCGGCCGGTACTGCACCTTGATCGCCCGCAGCGCCTTCTCGGCCAACGCCTCGGTCGGCGCCGTCACGGCAGCCACCGGCTCTCCGACGTGACGGGCCTTGTCGGCCAGCACGTAGCGGTCGCGGTAGAGGTTCGGCGGGGTGCTGACGATCCGCTCGTTGTAACGGACCTTGGGAATGTCGTCGAAGGTCAGGCAGACGGCGCCCATCGCCTCGGCGGCGCTGGTGTCGACGCTGACGATCTCGGCGTGCGCGAACGGGCTGCGCAAGACGCGCCCGTACCACTGGTTCGTGACGGCGACATCCGGTGCGTAAACCTGGGTTCCGGTGACCTTGGCGATCCCGTCCTTGCGCCCCGCTGGGCTGCCGATCGTGTGCAGTTTCTGTTCTGTCATTGCTCTCTCTCCTGGTCAGGTGCCGGCGGCCTCGGAGCCCGCCTGCTTCGCGCGCAGCAGCGCACGAACATCGTTGGGGGTGACCGGCGTGTGGTCGATCGTGATGCCGAAGGGGCTGAGGGCGTCGGCGACCGCGTTGACCACCGCTGCCGGGGTCGCGATCAGGCCGCTCTCGGCGACCCCCTTCATCCCGCTCTCGGTCGCGGGCGACGGCGTCATCACATGCGCCACCTCGATCGTGGGCACGTCGCCGGCCGTGGGGTACAGGAAGTCCTTGAGCGTGCTCGACAGGAACTGGCCATCGACGTCGTACTCGAGCTGCTCGAGCAGCGACGAGCCGATCCCCTGCGCGACACCGCCGAAGATCTGCCCGTCGACGATCATCGGGTTCAGCACCATCCCGCAGTCTTCGACGAAGACGACGCGCTCGACCTTGATCATCCCGGTCTTGACGTCGACCTCGACGACGACCACCGCGGTGCCGTTGCCGTAGGTCGGATCGGGGTCGTACGAGCGCGTCGCGACCAGCGACGGCTCACCGAGGTCCTCCGGCAGCTGCTCGGGCGCGAAGTAGGCTATCTGGGCGATCTCCCTGAAGGTCAGCGCCTGCGACGGGGCGCCGCGAACGCTCGCCTTGCCGCCGCCGAACTCGATGTCCTCGACGGCTGCCTCGAGCTGGTGGGCCGCGATCTTGGCCATCTTGTCGCAGAGGTCCTCGGCGGCGCGAAGGATCGCGCCGCTGCCGACGACGCCGCTGCGGCTGCCGCGAGTGCCCATGCTGAACGGGGTGCGCTCGGTGTCGGCGAGCACCACGCGAACCTGGTCGAGATCGGCGCCGAGTGCATCGGCCGTCAGCTGAGCGAACGTCGTCTCGTGACCCTGACCGTTGGGCGTCAGGCCGGACGCGACGACGATCGAGCCGCCAGGCTCGACCGTCATCCGGACGAGGTCGATGAACGGCCGGTTGGCGCCATGGGCGCGGTAGGTCTTCGATCCCCAGGCACCGTGCTCCATGAAGTTGCAGAAGCCGATGCCGAGGTAGCGGCCCTCTTTCCTCAGCTCCGCCTGACGAGCACGGAGCTCCTCGTAGCCGAGCACCTCGCAGGCCTTGCGCAGGCACTCGGCGTAGCTGCCGCCGTCGTAGTGGTGCGGGCCGATCGGGTTGATCCGCGGCTCGTTGCCGATCGTGTTGCGCAGCCGCAAGTCAACCGGATCGATCCCCAGCTCGCGTGCGATGTCGTCGATCATGCTCTCGCGCGCGCACTGGCCGACGGTCTGGCCGACGCCGCGGTAGGCGCCGGTCGGGCACTTGTTGGTCAGCGGCGCGTCGGTCGTGTACGCGACGTTGTCGATCTCGTAGGCGCCGAGCATCGACTTGGCGGCCATGCCGACATCGATCCACGGCGTGTACGGCACCGGCGAGTAGGCGCCGACGTCGCCGAGGAACTTGATCCGCAGCGCCTGGAACTTGCCGTCGTCGTCGACGGCCGCCTCGATGTCGCAGAAGACCTCGCGCGCATGGTTGCTCGCGGCGAGGTTCTCGTAGCGGTCCTCGATCCACTTGACCGGACGGTTGAGCGCGCGCGAGACGAGCGGGATGATCACGTCCTCGGTGAAGAGATGAGCCTTCAGCCCGAAACCGCCGCCGACGTCGGGGACGATCACCCGCAGCCGCCCCTCGGGAATGCCGATCAGATCCGAGAGATAGGTGCGCACGAGATGCGCCATCTGGTGTGAGATCCAGACGGTCACGCCGCGGTCCGCGCCGGTGGTCCAGTCGGCGACGATCCCCCGTGGCTCGAGCGGCGCGGGGTGGCTGCGCCCATGGTGGAAGCGCTTGCGGAACACGTGCGGAGCGGCATCGATCGCCGCCTGCACGTCACCGGACTCGAAGTCCTTGTGGACGATGTTGTTGCTCGGCAGCGCGTCGTCGACGCGCGGCGCATCATCGAGCATCGCGAGGTTGGCGTCGACGACCGCCGGCAGCGGCTCCCAGTCGACGTGGACGAGCTCACAGGCGTCCTCGGCGAGATAGCGGTCGCGCGCGACCACGACCGCGACCGCGTCACCGACGTGGCGCGCCTTGTCGACGGCCAGCAGCTGGCGCTTGGTCTCGAGCAGATCGGAGCCGAGCGTCGCCATGCCGTAGTCGTTGCGCCCGGCGATCAGCGGACCGGCCTGCGGGTTGAGATCCTCGCCGGTGAAGACGCCGTAGACGCCGTCGAGCGCCAGCGCCGGCGCGACATCGATGCTGTTGATGCGCGCGTGAGGGAACGGGCTGCGGACGAACGCCGCATGCGCCATCCCCGCGATCACGATGTCGTCGATGTAGTTGCCCTTGCCGCGCAACAGGCGCGGGTCCTCGACGCGCAGCTCGCGCTCGCCGACGTAGCGGCGCTGCCTGATCTGGACGCTCACGCCGGACCGCCGTTCGCCGCGGCGATCTCGGCGGCGGCCTGTTTGACCGCTCCGACGATGCCGACGTACCCGGTACAGCGGCAGACGTTGCCCGACAGGTACTCACGGATCTCCTGCTCGGAGGGGTCCGGGTTGGATGCAATCAGCTGACGGGTCGTCATCAGCATCCCCGGCGTGCAGAAGCCGCACTGCAGGCCGTGATGCTCACGGAAGGTGCGCTGCAGCGGGTGCAGCTCCTCGCCGTCGGCGAGTCCCTCGACGGTCTCGATCTGCGCGCCCTCGACCTGCGCCGCGAAGGTCAGGCACGAGCGGCAGAGCTCGCCGTCGACGAGCACCGTACAGGAGCCGCACACGCCCTGCTCGCAGCCGACGTGCGTCCCGGTCAGGCCGAGCCCCTGGCGCAGGAAGTCGCTGAGCAGCGTGCGCGGCTCGGCGATTGCGCTGCGCGCCTCGCCGTTGACGATCACGTTGATGACCTGCATGTCCTGGCTGCTGCCGGCGGCGTCGGTCATGCCGGTACTCCCTCCTGTGCGGTCAGATTGCGCAGAACGTGCGCGACACGGTCCGCCGCGAGCTCGCGGCGGTACTCGACCGATCCCTGGACATCCGGTATCGGATCGATCTGCTGCGCCGCGTCGCGTGCCGCTTCACCGATGACGGCCTCGTCGAGCTGGTGGCCGGTGATCAGGTCCTCGGCCCCGGTCGCACGGAAGGGGACCTCGTCGACCCCGGTGAGGACGATCCGCGCCGCCTGCACGCACCGGTCGTCGCCGAGCCGGACGACGGCGATGACGCCGACCAGGGCGAAGTCGCCGCGCCGGCGCGCGACCTCGCTGAACGCGGCGTGCACGCCCGGCTCGCGCCGCGGCAGCCGGATCTCGGTCAGCAGCTCGTCCTCGGCGAGCTCGGTCGTGAAATGGCCGATGAAGAAGTCGTCGGCGGCGATCACGCGCTCGCCGTCTACCCCTCGGACGACGAGCTCGCCGCCGAGCGCCAGCACGGTCGCCGGAATCTCGGCCGACGGGTCGGCGTGGGCGATCGAGCCGCCGAACGTACCCCGGCTGCGTGTCGCCGGGTGCCCGACGTTGGACAGGGCCTCGATCACGACCGGCCAGGCGCGGGCCACGACCGGCGATTCGAGCACGGCCTTCTGGCGTGTCGTCGCGCCGATCGAAAGACCCCCGTTCTCGGAGATGCCGGCAAGGCCGCTGATCCGGCAGACGTCGACCAGCGTCGCCGGCCGTGCCAACCTGAGGTTCATCAGCGGGATCAGGCTCTGGCCGCCGGCCAGCACCTTGGCGTCGCCGTCGCCGTCGGCGAGTACCGCAACGACCTCGTCGACGTCCTCGGCAGCCACATACCGGAAACGAGCGGGCTTCATGCCGAACCCCTCCCACGCGGGCGCTGCGTCGCGCGTTCACGCGTCTTCGATGAAGACGCCATCATCGAGGTCGGGACTGGCTGGCCACTGCCAATCGTTTAGCACAGCTCAACAGGCGGTGTCAAGGTGAAAGGCGCTCCGGTGACCGCACACGAACGCACCGGCCGCGCGACGATCAGCGCACGGAAACGACGGCCGGCCCCCCATCCGTGATGTCATTCTCTCCACAATCGCCCCCATCGTCTACCGTGCATGCGCCGACCGGCGCACCGAACGGAGCGCACCGAAGATGCCGAAACCCAAAGCAGCCGAGAAGCCCGACCCGCCGAAGAGCCCCCGGCCCGACCTCAAGGCGCTGGGCCAGCGGATGCGCGCCGCCCGTGAGGCCGAGGGCATCGGGCTGCGCGAGCTGGCGCGGCGGATCGAATGCTCGCCGGGGCTCGTGTCACAAGTCGAGAACGGCCTCGTCACACCATCGGTCGCGACGCTCTATGCGATGACGACCGAGATCGGCGTGCCGATCGATGAGCTGCTGAGCGGAGTCGCGATGGGCGCTCCAGCCGACGACGGCGGCACGGCCGCGCCGAAGCCCGCCAGACCTGCCAGGCGCCGCAGCGGCAACGGCGCCACGAAGCGGCCCGCCACCAGCAGGGACGCCGCCGCGGACGACGACACGACCTCGTTCGAGTTCGTCTCCTCACGCGGCGGCCGGCACGTCCAACTGCCAAACGAGGTGCGCTGGCGGACTCTGGCCGGGACCACATCCGACCTGATCGAGCTGCTGGAGATCACCTACCCGCCGGGAGCCATGTCCTGTGAGCCGGGCGAGATGCTCAGCCACGAAGGCGAGGAGCACGGCTATGTGATCGAGGGCTGCTTCACGCTCGAGATCGGCGACCAGACGATCGTCCTCAAGACCGGCGATTCGGTCGCACTCGACGCCGAGACCCCGCACCGCCTCAGCAACCCGACCGACAAGGTCACCCGCGGGCTCTGGATCGTCGACACCCGCCACGGCCGCCACGTCCACGGGCTCTGACGCACCACCCGCACGCCGGCAGCACCCCCGGATCGCACGCCGCCCGTCGTCGGCATATGTAGCCCGGCTCCACTCGACACTCGCGAAGAACGTGTTCAATCGAGGTTGACATCTGTCGTTTACCCCCCCTAAACTGTCGCGAACGATTCCAAGGGCGCCCGTCCAAGGGCGTCTGTCGCCCAACAGACGACAGAGGAGAGACATACCCATGCATGAACCCGATCGGCCCGCCGGGAACCCGAGGGATCCAGTGGATTCTCGCTTGACACGGCGGAGCCTGATTCGCAAGTCCGGCCTGTCGGCACTGACGGTCGCCGGGCTCCCAGCGTTCCTCGCGGCCTGCGGAGGCAACGACAATAGCAAGTCGACGACGCCGTCTTCGGACACTCAGGGCTCGACCACAGCCGCCAAGAAGATCAGCGGTTCGATCGTGATCGCCTCTTGGGGCGGCACGTACAACGACGACCTCAAGAAGTACTTCGCGGACCCGTTCACTGCCGAGACCGGCGTCAAGGTCAAGTTCCTGGCAAACACCTCGCTGGCCGGCGTCAAGCGTCAGGTGGCGGCCGGCAACGTGCAGTGGGACATCGCCGAGCTCGCGGGCTCTGACTACCACATCGGTGTCGAGCAGAACGTCGGCTTCACCCCGCTCGACTTCAACATCATCGACAAGTCCAACATCCCCGAGTACGCGGTCCAGGAGTTCGGGATCCAGTACGCGTTCTTCACCCAGGTCATGGCCTGGGACAAGCGGCAGATCAAGACGCCGCCGACCACTTGGGCGGAGTTCTTCGACGGCGCCAAGTACGCACCCAAGCGCTCGCTCTACGACGCGATCTACGACAGCTTCGTGCTCGAGTTCGCGCTCTTGGCCGACGGTGTTGCCAAGGACCAGCTCTACCCGCTCGACGTCGACCGGGCGCTCAAGGCACTCGAGAAGCTGCCGGCCAAGCAGATGCTCTGGTACTCGACCAACGCGCAGGTGATCCAGCAGATGTCCGACAAGGAGTCCGGGCTGGGCATGCCGTACACGCGGCGTGTGATCGAGGCCGTCAACGGCGGCGTTCCGCTCGAGTACACCAACATGAATGGTGGAGCGCTCGGTGACTTCTTCGTCGTCCCGAAGGGGGCGAAGAACCCGGATGCCGCGATGGCGTTCATCAACTTCATCTGCAACAACGTCGATGCCGCCGCCAACTTCATGAAGGCGAGCTACTACGGCGTGTCCAACACCAAGGCGGTCGAGTCGCTGCCCGACGACGTCAGGTCGCAGATCCCGACCGACAAGGCGATGCAGGAGAAGAACAACCTGCTCCTGCGCGACGACAAGTGGTGGGCCGACAACCTCGAGGCCGTCACCCAGAAGTTCCAGGCCTGGCAGACGAAGTACATGGGTAGCTGAGAGCCGGGAGGATGATGCGCTCGTTCGCGAGCAGGTGGCTGGGAGGGCGACGACTGCTCGTCCTCCCAGTGCTGGTCTTCTTCGTGCTGCTGCTGCTCTGGCCGCTCGGAGAGCTGGTGGTCGCAGCGATCAACGGTGGGAGCAAGAGCTTCGACAAGCTGCAGAACAACCCGACGACCGGACAGATCGTCAAGAACACGGTCGTGATCAGCGCCTGGACGACCGTGATCGCGGTCGGCCTCGGCTACTTCCTGGCGTTCTGCGCCTGGCGCACGAAGGGCGCCCAACGCGCGCTGATCTTCGCGTTCGTGCTGCTCCCGTTCTGGACCGGGGTGCTGGTCAAGAACTTCGCCTGGACGATCATCCTGCAGGAGCACGGCGTCGTGAACAGCGTGTTCAAGTGGCTGCACATCACGGACAGCTCGATCACGATGCTGCACGACCGCTTCGCGGTGATCGTGGGCATGGCCCACTATTGCGTCCCCTACGCGTTCTTCCCGATCCTCGCGGTGATGCTGCCGCTCGACCCACGGATCGAGCGGGCCGCCGAAAGCCTCGGCGCCGGCCGCTGGCGGCTCGGCCGCCACATCATCCTGCCGCTGACGCTGCCCGGGATCCTCGCCTCGACGCTGCTGACCTTCATCATCGCGGCCGGCTTCTTCATCACGCCGGTGATCCTCGGCGGCCCCGGCGACCGCATGGTCGCGAACATGATCGACCAGTACCAGAACCAATTCGTCGACCTCAACACCGCCTCGCTGCTGGCGATGATGGTTACGGTCGCAGTCTCGTTCCTGGTCGTGCTCTACAACCGGGTTCCGAAGGAGGGGCAATATGGCAGCCTCTGAAGTGGCTCCCGAGCTGACCGCAGCGCGGGACCGCAGATCCAGGTTCGACTGCTCACGAGTCTCGATGTGGGCGGCGCTGACGCCGATATTCATCTACCTGGTGCTGCCGTCGCTGATCGTGATCCCGATCGCGTTGACGTCGTCGTCGATCATCGACTTCCCGCCGCCGAGCCTGTCGCTGAAGACGTTCAGCAGGTTCTTCCACGACTCGGCATGGATGTCGGCGATCGCAAGCTCGTTCATCATCGCGCTGATCGTGATGGTGGTGGCGGTGATCGTCGGCACGCTCGCCGCGATCGGCCTGTCGGGCTCGAAGTTCCGCGGCCGTGGGCTGATCGTCGGCCTGATCCTGATGCCGCTGGCGGTCCCCGTCGTCGTTCTGGGACTCGGCGACTTCGCCTTCCTGGCACGCCTCGGTAAGTGGTTCACCGGCATCCAACTGGTTGGTACCCGAACCGGTATTGCGCTGTCACAGAGCGTGCTCGCCGTCCCGTATGTCTTCATCGTGATGTCGGCCTCACTCGCGGGGCTCAATCCCCAGCTCGTGCGATCGGCGCAGAGCCTCGGTGCCGGCACGATCGCGCTCTTCCGTCACGTCTACTTCCCGGTCGTGAAGATGGGTCTGATCGCCAGCGCCCTGTTCGCCTTCATCGTCTCCTGGGACGAGCCGGTCGTGGCCTACTTCCTGCAAGGTCCTGATGCCACCACGCTGCCGGTGAAGATGTACTCCGACATCCAGTTCCAGCTGACGCCGCTGATCGCGGTCTCCTCGACAATCCTGCTGGCGATCTCGACGATCATCTTCGTCTCGGTCATGACGTTCATCGGCCGGCAGTCCAGGCCGCTGCCGGTACCCGGCATGGCGATCTCCGCAGACTCCTCCCGATCGGAGAATGTGACAACGTGATGACAGCAACAAACACGCCCACACTGACCACCAACACCGGCAACGGAGACGCGCCGGCGATCGAGGGACGCGGTCTCTACAAGTCCTACGACGGCCCCAACGTCGTCGAGGATGTGAACTTCGCCGTGCGCCAGGGCGAGTTCCTCACGCTGCTCGGACCGAGCGGCTCCGGCAAGACCACGACGATGATGATGGTGGCCGGCTTCGAGCGCCCGACCAAGGGCGAGATCCTCGTCGACGGCAAGTCGGTGCTGGGAATGCCGGCCAAGAACCGCAACCTCGGAATCGTCTTCCAGAGCTACGCGCTGTTCCCGCACATGACGATCGTCGACAACGTCGCGTTCGCGCTGATGCTGCGCGGAATCGACAAGAAGGAGCGCCGCCGGCAGGCGGGTGAGATGCTCGAGCGCGTCGGGCTGGGGGGCTTCGGTGATCGCAAGCCGGGACAGCTCTCCGGTGGCCAGCAGCAACGCGTCGCGGTCGCCCGTGCGCTCGTCTTCGAGCCCGAGGCGCTGCTCTTCGACGAGCCGCTCGGAGCGCTCGACAAGCGTCTGCGCGACCAGCTCCAGATCGAGATCAAGGAGATCCACGTACGGATGAACATCTCGGTCCTGTACGTGACCCACGATCAGTCCGAGGCGATGATGATGTCGGACCGCATCGCGGTGATGCGGGACGGGCGCATCGAGCAGCTCGACACCCCCGCCAACCTCTATTCGCATCCGGCGACCGCGTTCATCGCCACGTTCCTCGGTGAGACCAACCTGCTGCCGTGTACGGTCACCGAGCGCACCGGCGAGGATGCCAACATCACGCTCGACGACGGCACCCGCTCGGTTGCCCACCTCGGGCGGTCAGCGCTCAACCACGACGGTCCGTGCGTGATCTCGGTGCGCCCCGAGCGCGTCCGGATCATTCCCGACGATCGCGCCTCCGAGGCGATCACCTCGGGAACGTTGCGCGACCACACGTTCCTCGGCGCCACACACCGCATGACCGTCGACGCCCTCGGGCAGACGATGCAGCTGACCCTTCCCGACAGCGCCGAGCTGCCGCCCGTGCGCCCGGGCGATACCGTGAAGCTCGGCTGGAGTCGCGCCGACGCGCAGATCCTGGCCGCGGAGTCCTGACCGAAGATGAACGTCTCCAAGAGCGTCCCCGTCGATGTCCCCGCCGACCGGCTGTTCGCGTTCGTCTCGGACATCGAGCGTGTAGCTCCCTGCCTGCCCGGAGCACGGATCGACGGGCGAGACGGCGACGACTACCTCGGCTCGATGAAGGTCAAGGTCGGCCCGCTCGTCGTCTCCTATAAGGGAACGCTGCGGTTCGACGAGCTCGACAGCGACGCCCGGCGGGCGGTGATGATCGCCGAGGCCGACGAGGTCAGCGGCAGCGGCGCCGCCAACGCCCGCATCGTCACCTCGATCGAGCCGGCCGAGGCGGGCAGCCTGATGCATCTGGACACCGACCTCGATGTCCGCGGCCGCGCGGCGCAGTTCGGGCAGGGCACGATCCAGAAGATCTCCGAGCGGCTGATCAAGCAGTTCGCCGGCAACATCGAAAAGCAGGCCGGCGTCGCGGCACAGCCGGAACCGGCCGGCGTCGACGGAGCGACCGCGGCAGAGACCGGAACGACGCCGCCGGTCAGCGACGGGGCCGCTCCCCCGCGGCCGCCATCGGTTCAGCCGCCCGCAGAAACCGAGCTCAACGCGCTCGAGCTGCTGCTCGGCTCCGAGGGCAAGCGCTGGGCCACGCTCGGGCTCGCCGGCTTCGCCGGGCTGCTGCTCGGCTATCTGCTCGGCCGCTCGCGCTCGCGCGGCTGAGACGCGGCCGTATACGTCCGGACCTTCAGGTCGCTGCGCCGCTCGGTGAACAGGATGTCGCCGTCCTGTGGCGGGCCACCATCGACGGTTTGCAGCGGAATCGGCACGATCAACGTCGCGGGCGCAGGCGTCGTTCCCGGCGCTGCCCGCACAGCCTCGGCGACGACGGCGCCGTCCGGAGCGATCACACAGCTGCGCCCGAACAGCGACGTCGAGCGGTGGCTGCCGGCCTGGTTGGCCAGCACCCACCACTGCCCGTTCACCAGCGCGTGAGCCGGGTAGAGACGATCCCACCAGCTCTCGGCCGGCTCGTCGTAGGCGGCCGGCTGGAGCACCAGCCGCACCCCGCGCTCACGCATCGCACGCGCCGTCTCGGGGAAGTCGCCGTCGAAGCAGACCGAGAGCCCGATCGTGCCGAACGGCGTGCCTTCGATGACCGTCAGTGAGTTTCCCGGCACGAAACACTGCTGCTCGAGCTCGCCGTAGAGATGGGCCTTGCGGTGGCGTGCGATCAGCTCGCCGTCGGGGCCGATCATCACCGCGGTGTTGAAGCAGCGCTCACCGTCCTGCTCGGGAATCGTGCCCGCGACGAGATGCAGACCGTGTGCGCGGGCCGACCGGCGCAGCCGCTCGACTGCGGGCCCGTCGAGCGGCTGGGCGCAGCGCCGCACGTCCTCGACGAACGACTCGCGATCGAAGCCGCAGAGCCAGAACTCAGGCAGCACGATGAGCTCGGCGCCGTCCGTGGCCAGATCGTCGATCAGGTCGCACGCGGTCCGGACGTTCTCGTCGGCTTCTCCGGGCATGGCGAGCCATTGTGCGACGCCGACCGTCACGTGATCGCGCACCGACCGGACGCTCACGCCCCGGCCTCCGGCAGCGCAGGCGGCCCCTGTCCCCCGCGGCACCGCCGTCTCGCCTGAGCGCTTGACAGCATCGAAGCCATCCGTATAGGGTAACTAAACAGCCGATTCCGTGACGATCGCCGTCGCGACACGGGTGGGATCGCGTCTGCACCAGACGCCCACCGTCGCCCGACCGGCGAGCGCCCGGTACGGACATCGAGGACCAAGGAGAAGAGGATGGGAATCGAGAACTTCGGACCGCAGAGCGCTCGCGAGGCCGGGGATCGGCTGTCTGGACCGTCGCTGACCCGACGGGCACTGCTCGCACGCGCCGGCGGCGGGATGCTGGCGCTGTCGAGTGCCTCTTCGCTGTTTGCAGCCTGCGGCGGTTCGTCCTCGGGCGCGGGTGGTTCGTCCGCGAAGGTCCAGACCGCCGCCTCAGGCGGCCAGGGCAAGGGCGTCGGCGGCATCCCGATCGCCACCAAATCACATCCGGTCAAGCTGCCGATCCTCGACGGCAACGACGCGATCAAGTCCGGGCTGAAGCCCGAGGCCGGGCCGCTCGTGGTCTTCGACTGGGGCGACTACATCAGCCCCAAGGTGCTCAAGTCGTTCCAGAAGAAGTACAACGTCCAGGTTCAGCTGACGACCTTCACCGACACGCCAGAGTCGATCAGCAAGATCTCGTCGGGCGCGGTCAAGGCCGACGTCTGGGTGCCGGTCGTCGAGCGGCTGCCCCAGCTCGTCGCGGCCAAGCTGATCCAGCCGCTCAACCACTCCTACATCCCGAACCTCGCGAACGTCATCCCCTCGTTCGCAAACCCGTACTACGACCAGGGCTCGCAGTACACGGCCCCCAACTACATGTGGAGCACCGGGATCCTCTGGCGCGGCGACCTGCTGCCCGACCTGGACCCCGCGAGCGAATCGAACCCCTGGGACGTCTTCTGGAACACACCGCAGGCCAAGGGCAAGCTCGGGCTGCAGAACGCCGAGGCGTTCGACGCCCTCTCGCTCGCGCTGCTGCGCAACGGGCTGACGAGCTTCGACTCGATCACCAAGCAGAACGTCGATGACGCGCAGGCAAAGCTCAACGAGCTCGTGACCGGGATGCGTGCCAAGTTCCAGTACACGGGCTTCCAGCCGATCGCCAACGGCACGCAGATCCTCGCCCAGGCATGGAACGGAGACGCGTTCGTGGCGCCCGGCTACCTCAAGAAGGGAGCGCCGAAGGACGCGATTCGCTACTGGTTCCCCGAGGACGGGGTCGGCGCGGTCAACAGCGACTTCTGGTGCGTGCCGAAGACGTCGCGCAACCCGGTGCTCGGGCACCTCTTCATCAACCACTTCCTCGAGCACGACCAGGCGATCGAGAACTTCAAGGTCGTCGGCTACCAGCAGCCGCTGAAGAGCATCACCGCCGAGAGCCTCAAGGAGCTGGACCTGGCCGCTCCCAAGCTGCTCGACGCGGTCATCCTGACCGACAAGCAGGCCGAGCGGGGGCTGCCGAACCCGACGCCGACCCCCGAGCAGCACCAGTGGTACGAGGCGGCGTTCGCCGCCTTGACAGCGGGCCAGTGAGCGGCCGGATGCAGTACTGAGCCCGGATCGTGTCGCGCCGCTCGTCCTTCTACCCACTTCCGTTCCTGGCGGCGACCAGCGGTCCGGGCCTGGCCTGGATCGCCCTCTTCGTCGTGCTGGCCGTCTACTCGCTGTTCGCGATCGCCCTCGGCACGCTCGACCCGATCCTGTTCATGCCGCAGCCGGCCTGGAACCCGCTCGACTGGAGCTTCGGGAACTTCCACGAGGTGATCAACGGGCTCAATCCGTCGGGCGGCGTCTTCTGGATCGTCTTCAGCCGAACGGTGATCTACATCGTGATCGCGTCGATCGGCTGCGTGCTGATCGGCTATCCGGTCGCCTACTACGTCGCGCTGCACGCCAAGCGCAGCAAGGCTCTGCTGCTGGTGCTGCTGGTGCTGCCGTTCCTGGTCAGCTACATGCTGCGGATGCTGGCATGGGTTGGACTGCTCGCCCCCGATGGCTACGTCAACGAGGTGCTGAGCCGGCTTCACCTCGTCGGCGGCCAGTCCGATTGGCTTGGAGGAAAGGCGAGCACGGTCGTGCTCGCCCTGATCTACGGCTGGGTGCCGTACTTCATCCTGCCGCTCTACGCGGCGCTCGACCGGCTCGACCGGCGCTACCTCGAGGCATCCGCAGACCTCGGAGCCGGCCGCGCGCGCACGTTCCTGTTCGTCACGCTGCCGCTGTCGGTGCCGGGCATCACGGCCGGCCTCGTGCTGATCACGCTGCCGATGTTCGGCGACTACTACACGAACCAGCTCGTGTCCGGCGCCGCCACGACCAGCATGATCGGCAACGCGATCAACACCCAGATCACGAGCACCCAGGGACGTGCCGTCGGCGCCGCTCTGGCGGCCACGCTGCTGATCTTCCTGCTGATCGTGCTCGCGTACTACGTGCGCACGACCGCACGGACTGCACGGGCGTTGGTGCGGTGAGCGTCGCGACGACAGAGCACGCTGCGACGGCCGGTTCGGCGAGCCCGCGACGACGCCGGCGGCCGAAGCTGCTCGGCATCTTCGTCTGGGGCTACATCATCTGGTCGCTCGGACCGGCGCTGATCGCGATCGCCTTCTCGTTCAACGACGGCCGCTCGCGCAGCGTCTGGCAGGGGCTCTCGCTGCGCTGGTGGACATACGATCCCGGCTCGCTGATCCACAACAGCGTGTTCGAGAGCGCGCTGCGCCAGAGCTTCACGCTGGCGGTGCTCAACGTGCTGATCGCGGTGCCGCTCGGTGTCGGGCTGGCGATCGCGCTGAGCCGGTGGTTCGGGCGCGGCTCGGGCATCCTGGGGCTGCTCTCGACCGTGTCGCTGGTGGTTCCCGAGCTGGTGCTGGCGATCTCGCTGTTCCTGCTCTTCACCCAACTCTTGTCGTTCGTCGAGCTCGGCACCCCGGCGCAGCTGATCGGCCAGGTCACGTTCACGCTGCCGTTCGTGGTGGTGATCACGCGCGGGCGGATGGCGTCGATACCGACCGACCTCGAAGAGGCGGCGATGGACCTCGGTGCTTCACCGCTGCACGCGCTGCGACTGGTGCTGCTGCCGCTGTTGGGGCCGGCGCTGATCGCGAGCGTCGTGATCGCGTTCGCGCTGTCGATCGACGACTTCGTGGTCACCCAGTACCTGTCGTCGACGGCCTCCTCGCAGACGGTCCCGATGCTGATCTTCAACACCGCGCGAGGGTCGGCGACACCGGCGCTCAACGCGACCGCGACGCTGATGGTGCTGATCACCGGCGTGCTGGTCGCGATCGGCGCGTTCCTCTACTACCTGCTCAGCCGCCGGCTGCGCCCGGCCACCGTGGAGCAGTGATGAACAACCGAGACGGAGACCGATGATGCCCGGCGGAGAAGTGACGCTGACGAACCTCGTCAAGGTGTTCGACGACGCGACGATCGTCGACGGCATCAACCTGCAGATCGCCGCCGGCGAGTTCTTCTCGCTGCTCGGCCCGTCCGGCTGCGGCAAGACGACGACGTTGCGGATGATCGCCGGCTTCGAGGACCCGACGTCGGGGCAGATCCTGCTCGATGGGCGCGACATGGCGCTGACGCCGCCCCACAAGCGCCACGTCAACACGGTCTTCCAGGGCTACGCGCTGTTCCCGCACCTCTCGGTCTCCGACAACGTCGCCTTCGGCCTCAAGCGAGCGCACGTCGGCAAGGCAGAGATCCGCAGCCGCGTCGCCGAGGCTCTGCAGATGGTGCACATGGACACGTTCGCGTCACGCCGCCCGGCGCAGCTCTCCGGCGGACAGCAGCAGCGCGTCGCGCTGGCCCGGGCGCTCGTGCTCAAGCCTGCGGTGCTGCTGCTCGATGAACCGCTCGGGGCGCTCGACGCCAAGCTGCGCAAGCTGCTGCAGATCGAGCTCAAGGCGCTCCAGGAGCGGGTCGGGATCACGTTCATCTACGTCACCCACGACCAGGAGGAGGCGCTGACGATGAGCGACCGGATCGCGGTGATGCACGACGGCCGCGTCGAACAGGTCGCCGAACCGGAGACCGTCTACGAGGAGCCGAGCACGACGTTCGTGGCCGACTTCCTCGGCACCTCGAACGTGATCGACGCCGTTGCGAGCACGGCTCCCGGCGGTGGCTGCCAGGTGCAGGTGGGCGACTACGCGCTGACCGCCACGCGCGGCTTCGTCGAGACGCGCGGCGACACCAAGATCGCGATCCGCCCGGAGCGGGTGGTGCTCGCGCCCCATGGGGAGTCCGGGCCGAACCGGCTCGCCGGCATGGTCGAGCGTGTCGTCTACCTCGGCAACGCCAACCAGGTGATCGTGCGGCTGCCGACCGGCGATCAGGTCCAGGCGCTGGTCCAGAACGACGGCGACCCGCTCGCCTACCAGCAGGGCGACCCGATCAGTACCCACCTGCCGGCCGAGGCGCTGCGCGTGCTGGCAGACACCGGCGCTGCGCCGGTCGCCCAGCAGGAACCGGCTGCAGGCTGAAACCGAGATCGACAAAGCAAGGAGAGTCAACAGCGATGTCAACGATGACAACCGACGAGATCGTCAAGCGCGACCGTGAGCTGATCGTCCACCCGTACCTTCCGAACACGGTCGAGGAACGGGTCGTGATGCGCAGCGGCCGCGGCTGCCGGCTCCAGGACATCGAGGGCCGCGACTACCTTGACGCGACCGGCGGTCTGTGGCTCGCCCAGATCGGCCATGGCCGCGAGTCGGTCGCCGCCGCGGCGTCCGCCCAGATGGCCCAGCTCGAGTACTTCATGAGCTTCTACGAGTTCTCCAACGAGCGGGCGATCGAGCTGGCCGCGCGGCTGATCGAGCTCGCGCCGAAGCCGCTCTCGAAGGTCTTCTTCACGAGCGGAGGGACGGAGGGCAACGAGGCCGCGATCAAGATGGCCCGCCTCTACCACCACCGGCGCGGCGAGACCGACCGCAACTGGATCCTCGCGCGCCACAACGCCTACCACGGTGTCGGCTACGGCTCGGGGTCGGCGACCGGATTCCCGATCTACCACGACGGCTTCGGCCCGATGCTGCCGCACGTGCACCATCTGACCGCACCGTGGCCGTACCGCAGCGAGCTGTTCGGCGGAGAGGACCCGACCGAGTTCTGCCTGCGTGAGCTGGAGGCCGCGATCGAGAAGATCGGGGCGGGCAACATCGCGGCGATGATCGGCGAGCCGATCATGGGCGTCGCCGGCATGATCGTGCCCCCAGAGGACTACTGGCCGCGCGTGCGGGAGCTGCTCAGCCGCCACGGGATCCTGTTGATCTTCGACGAGGTCGTGACCGCCTACGGGCGGATGGGTCACTGGTTCGCCGCCGACTACTACGGGATCGCGCCGGACATCATCGTCACCGCGAAGGGCATCACGTCCGGCTACGCGCCGCTCGGCGCGGTGCTGATCTCCGAGCAGATCGCGGAGGTGCTCGGACGCGAGTTCGGCTTCCCGATGGGCTTCACCTACAGCGGCCACCCGACGGCCTGCGCGGTCGCGCTGGCGAACCTCGACGTGATCGAGAACGAGGGGCTGCTGGAGGCCGCGAAGGTCAGAGGCGCGGCGCTGCTCGCGCGTCTGCGCGAGCTCGAGGAGCTGCCGATCGTGGGCGAGGTCCGCGGCGTCGGCATGATGTTGGCGATCGAGCTGGTCGCCGACAAGGAGACCCGCGAGCCGCTGCCGATGCACGCGGCACCGCAGGACGTGATCCGGCGCGAGTCCGGCGTGATCGTCCGGGAATGCGGCCACAACATCGTGCTCTCCCCGCCGCTCGTGATGACCGACGAGGAGACGGCCGAGGTCGCCGGCGCGATCGGAGCCGTACTCCGGCGCATGGACACGACCGGCGCGATCGCCCCGGCCGC
>CAZYMM010000002.1:2637-39433 GCA_964648515.1 uncultured Conexibacter sp. | reverse complement strand
CGGCCCTCACCGCGTGTCCCTGACGGTCTGCAGGTAGACCTCCTCGAGCGTCGCACCCGCGACCCTGACGCCGAAGATCTGCTCGCCGGCACCGACGAGCTCGGCGACGATCCGCGGCGCGTCGTCGCGGCCGGCGCCCTCGAAGCGGCGCTCGCCCGAGGCCAGCTCGACGATCACCGCCGAACCGTGCTCGAGCTCGGCCGGGGTGCCGCTGGTCACGACGCGGCCGCCGTCGAGGAAGACGACGCGGTCGCAGACCTGCTCGACCTCGCTCAGCAGGTGGGTGTTGAGCAGCACCGCGACGCCGCGGCGGCGCAGCTCGACGAGCAGCTCGCGCACCGTACGCCGCCCGCCGGGGTCGAGCGCGCTGGTCGGCTCGTCGAGCAGCAGGATCCGCGGCGAGCCGATCATCGCCTGGGCGATCCCGAGCCGCTGCTGCATCCCCTTCGACATCGTCTCGACCCGCACGCCGGCCGCATCCTCGAGCCGCACCAGCTCCAGCAGCTCGGCCCGCTCGCCGCTGCCGCCGTCGCTGCGCGCGAGCCGCTGGTGGAGCCGCAGCACCTCGTCGGCCGTGCACCAGCCGGGGAAGCGGAACAGCTCGGCCAGGTAGCCGAACGGCCGCGCGAGCGCCACCGAGCCCGCGCTCGGCCGTGTCAGGCCGCAGGCGATCTTCGTCAGCGTCGACTTGCCGGCGCCGTTCGGGCCGAGCAGGCCGACAACCTCGCCGGCGCCGACCGTCAGATCGACGCCGCCGAGCGCCTGTTTGGCGCCGAACCGCTTCTCGATCCCGCGCAGCTCCAGCGCGGGCGCAATCGTCGTCATCGGCAGGCAGTCTGCCGCAGACGACGGCCGTGTAAGTTTCGACCCGAGGACAGAACCCGATCCGCAACGAGAGGAGCGACGCTCAGTTGGCAGCAGCGCCCGCCGGACCCCGAGCACGATGGCGCAGACGGCGGTCGCTGGAACCGTGGTCGGATCTGCGTCCGATCCGCGCCGAGCTGTTCGGCCCCGAGCGCTTCGAGGCCCACGCGGTGTCGCTCGCCGACGCCCAGACGATCGTCGCGCGGGCTCGCCCGGTCGTCTCGATCCTGCAGCGCGTCGACGAGGATGCCGGCGCGCTCGCCTCGGCCTACGAGGCCGTCGTCGACGAGCTCGAGGCCGGTCGCACGATCACACCGGCAGCCGAATGGCTGCTCGACAACTTCCACATGGTCGAGCGCCACGTGCGACAGATCCGCCAGGACCTGCCCGCCGGCTACTTCCGCCAGCTGCCGAAGCTCGGCCCCGGCTTCCTCGAGGGCCACCCGCGGATCTTCGGGATCGTCTGGGCCTACGTCGCCCACACCGACAGCTTCTTCGACCCCGAGCTGCTGGCCCGCTACGTCCGTGCATACGAATCGCGACGCGCGCTGACGCTCGGCGAGCTGTGGGCCGTCGCGATCACGCTGCGGCTCGTGCTGATCGAGAACCTGAGGCGCATCGCGCACCTGGTCGAGGTCTCGATCGAGGACCGCAACCTCGCCGACGCGATCGCCGACGGGTCGCTCGGCCTCGCAGGCGCCGATCGCCGTGCGATCGGCGAGCTTCTGCCCGAGCACGAGGCCTTCGACCCATCGGACTCCTTCACCGTCCAGCTCGTGCGCCGGCTGACCGGCGAACCGTTCGCCGAGGACACGCTCGTCTGGCTCAACCGCCGGCTCGCGGCGCGCGGCTCCAACGCCGACATCGCGCTCCACGCCGAGCATCAGTCGCTGGCCGCGCACACGGTCACCGTCCGCAACATCTTCACGAGCCTGCGGCTGCTGAACGACACCAACTGGGAGGACTGGCTGGAGTCGGTCAGCCTGATCGAGGACGAGCTGCGCTCGAACCGCGGCTACGCGGCGCTGGACTTCAAGACCCGCAACCTCTACCGCTCGCAGATCGAGACGCTCTCACGCCGCGCCGGGCAGGAGGAGATCAGCGTCACCCGCACCGCGCTCTGGCACGCGCGTGTCGGCGCCGACGAGCGCGAGCGCGACGTCGGCCACTGGCTGATCGGCGACGGCCGGGCACAGTTCGCCCACCAGCTCGGCTACCGGCCGACCGTGCGTGAGCGGATGCAGTCGCTGATCAAGAGCGGCGGCATCGGCGGCTACCTGCTGGTGCTGACGCTGGTCACGGCCACGCTGCTCGTGGCCGCGATCTGGGCGACATGGGCCGTCGCGGCGGATCAGGCCGGCTGGACGGAGGCGATCGTGCTCGCCGCGCTCGCCCTGCTGCCGCTCAGCGATCTCGCGCTCGGCCTGATCAACCACCGCTCGGCCGTCTTCTTCCACGCCACGCCGCTGCCGAGCCTGGCGCTGCGCTCCGGCGTGCCGCCGGCGCTGCGGACGCTGGTCGCCATCCCGGCGATGCTGACCTCGATCGACAACGTCGACGAGCTCGCCGACCAGATCGAGGTCCACTACCTCGCCAACCAGGACGGTGAGACCTACTTCGCGCTCGTCACCGACTGGGCCGACGCCGCCGAGCAGAGCCGCGCAGGCGACGAGCTGCTGCTGTCGCTCGCACGCGAACGGGTCAGGGCGCTCAACGAGCGCTACGGCGACCGCTTCCTGCTGCTGCACCGCGAACGGCGCCTGAACCCCGCCGAGGGCGTCTGGATGGGTTGGGAGCGCAAGCGCGGCAAGCTGACCGAGCTCGGTCGCTGGCTGCGCGGCGCGTCGGACACGAGCTTCATCGCCGTCGAGGGCCGCCTGCCGGGCCGCGTCCGCTACGTCGTCACCGTCGACAGCGACACCGTGCTGCCGCGCGAGTCCGTGCGCCGCCTGGTCGGCACGATCAGCCACCCGCTGAACCTCGCGCGCTACGACCCCGACGAGGGGCGCGTCACCGGCGGCTACGGCATCCTGCAGCCGCGGGTCACACCGTCGCTGCCGAAGGGCGACGGCAGCTCGCTGATCCAGCGCGTCTACTCGACGCCGCGCGGCCTGGACCCCTACGCCTTCGCGGTCTCGGACGTCTACCAGGACCTGTTCGACGAGGGCTCGTTCGCCGGCAAGGGGATCTACGACCTCGACGTCGTCGAGCGCGTGCTCGACGGCCGCGTGCCCGACAACACGCTGCTCTCCCACGACCTGCTCGAAGGCAACTACGCCCGCTCGGGCCTGGTCACCGACGTCGAGGTCGTCGAGGAGTACCCGATGTCCTACGAGGTCGTCGCCTCGCGCCAGCACCGCTGGACGCGCGGCGACTGGCAGCTGCTGCCCTGGATCCTGCACCGCCGCGAGGGCCTGTCGGCGCTGGGACTGTGGAAGATGACCGACAACCTGCGCCGGTCGCTGTCGCCGGTGGCGCTCGCGGTCGCGCTGCCGGTCGGGCTGGCGCTGCTGCCGCTGGCGTCGGCGATCGTCTGGGCGGCGATCCTGGTCGGCACGTTCTTCCTCCCGCCGCTGCTGCCGCTGCTGCCACGGCTGCTGCGGCTGCGCCCCGAGCTGACGATCCGCAGCCAGCTTGCGGCGCTGGCCGAGGACGTGCGCCAGACGCTGCTGCTCGGCCTCGGCAACCTCACCTTCCTCGCCCACCAGGCGGCGCTCAACACCGACGCGATCGTCCGCACGCTGGTCCGGATGGCGGTCACCAAACGACATCTGCTCGAGTGGACGACGGCGGCCGCCGCCCAGCGCCGGGCCAAGGACTCGCTGCGCAGCTACCTGGCGCTGATGTGGCCGGGCCTGATCCTGCCGGTCGCCGCGCTCACGATCGCGCTGCTCCGCGGCCAGGCGTTCGTGATCATCGCAGCGGGCCCGATCCTGCTCTGGTTCGCGGCGCCGCTGATCGCCCAGCACGCGAGCCGCCCCTACGGGGCGACCGAACTCGCCGCCTCGGCCGAGGACCTCTCGGCGCTGCGCGTCGTCGCCCGCCGCACCTGGCTGTTCTTCGAGGCGTTCGTCTCCAAACGCGAGAACGACCTGCCGCCCGACAACTTCCAGGAGGACCCCGAGCCGGTGATCGCGGCGCGGACATCGCCGACCAACATCGGCCTCTACCTGCTGGCGGTCGTCAGCGCGCACGAGCTCGGCTGGTGCGGGATGCACGAGGCCGCCGACCGGCTCGAGGCGACGCTCGCGACCGTCGAGCGGCTCGAGTCCCACCGCGGCCACCTCCTGAACTGGTACGACACGCGGACGCTGACGCCGCTCGAGCCGCGCTACATCTCGACCGTCGACAGCGGCAATCTGGCCGGCCACCTGATCACGGTCGCCAATGCCTGCCGCGGCTGGCTCGAGAACCCCGACCGCCCGCTGCGGCCCGCGCTCGGCCTGCGCGACGCGGTCCGGCTCGTGCGCCAGACCCTCAGCGACGGCGAGCACGACGGGGCGGCCCGCGAGCAGCTGCGCGAGGTCGCGGGGCTGTGCGAGATCCTCGACCAGGAGCTGACGATGCTCGGCACGGTGCCGACGCTCGCCGGGCACCTCGAGGAGCTGACCGCGCACACGACACGGCTGATCGAGGCGACACGGCAGACGGTCGTCAGCGGCGGCGACCCCGAGCTCGTCGTCTGGTCCTACGCGCTGCAGCGCTCGCTGCTCAGCCAGCGCCGCGACCTGACCGCCGACGAGGACGAGGTCCGGCTTGTCAGCCAGCGCCTGGCCGCCATCGAGCGGCGCTGCCGCGAGCTGTTCGACGCGATGGACTTCACGTTCCTCTATGACCGGCGCCGCAGCCTGCTCTCGGTCGGCTACCAGGTCGGCAGCGGCACGCTCGACGAGTCGAGCTATGACCTCTTGGCCTCGGAGGCGCGGCTGGCCTCCTACGTGGCGATCATCAAGGGCGACGTCCGCACCCGCCACTGGTTCCTGCTCGGCCGCACGGTGACGCCGGTCGCAGGCAGCGCGGCGCTGCAGTCCTGGTCGGGGTCGATGTTCGAGTACCTGATGCCGGCGCTCGTGATCCGCACTCCGGCGACGAGCCTGCTGACCGAGACCCGCGAGCTGATCGTGCGCCGCCAGATCGAGTACGCAGAGCGGCTCGGCGTGCCGTGGGGCATCTCCGAGTCGGCCTACAACGCCCGCGACTACCACCTCACCTATCAGTACTCGCCGTTCGGCGTCCCCGGCCTCGGCGTCGCCCGCGGCCTGGCCAACAACGTCGTCGTCGCCCCGTACGCGACCGGGCTGGCGGCGATGGTCGAACCGGGCGAGGCCCGTCGCAACTACGAGCGCCTGGCGCGACTCGGGGCCCGCGGCCGCTACGGCTACTACGAATCGATCGACTTCACGGCCAGCCGCGTGCCGCGCGATGAAGGCCACGCGATCGTCCGCTGCTTCATGGCCCACCACCAGGGGATGACGATCGTCGCGATCCACAACGCCGTCACCGACGGCGGGATCCGCGAGCGCTTCCATGCCGAGCCGATGGTCCGCTCCGGCGAGATGCTGCTCGAGGAGCGCGCTCCGCGCTACGTGCCGCGCCGCCAGGCGCTGCGCGAGGAGCACGACGCCGCCCGTGCCGTACGGACGCTGACGCCGCCGGTCGAACGCACCTTCACAGGCGACGCCGCGCTGCAGCCGCACGTGATGCTGCTCTCCAACGGCCGCCTCAGCCAGACGCTGACCTCGGCCGGCGGCGGCAGCCTGCGCTGGCGCGGGAACGCGATCACGCGCTGGCACCCGGACCCGACGACCGAGACGCCCGGCGACATCATCTACCTGCGCGACGACGCGTCGGGACGCGTCTGGACGACGACCGTCCAGCCGGCGATCGGACCGCGCACGCGGCCCGACGTGCGCTTCACAGAGGAGCGGGCGACGTTCAGCCGCGTCCGCGGCCCGATCCGCACCGAGGTCGTCCACCACCTCTCGCCCGAGGACGACGCGATCGTGCGCCGCCTGACGATCGAGAACCGATCGCGCCGCTCGCGGCGGCTGACGCTGGCGACCTATGCGGAGCTGGTGCTCGGCCGGGCCGCCGACGACGACGCGCACCCCGCCTTCTCGAAGATGTTCGTGCAGACCGAGTACCTGCCTGAGGCGTCGGCGCTGATCGCCACGCGCCGCCGCAGGTCGTCGAGCGACGACCACGTCTGGGCCGGACAGATGATTCTCGTCGAGGAGGGCGCGCTCGGCAGCCCGACGCCGGAGACCGACCGCCGCCACTTCATCGGCCGTGACGGCTCGCTCTCGGACCCGGCGATGCTGCGCCGCGGCGGCCGGCCGACCGGACGCAGCGGCTACTCGCTCGACCCGATCTTCTCGCTGACGCAGCGGATCCGCGTGCCGGCCCGCGATCGCATCCACGTCCAGATCTGGACCTTCGCGGCCTCCAGCCGCGAGGAGATCGTCGAGCTGATCGACCGCCATCGCGCCGAGCGCTCGTTCTCGCGTGTCGCGATGCTCGGCTGGACCCAGAGCCAGGTCGAGCTGCGTCACCTCGGGATCTCCTCTGACGAGGCGCGGATGTTCCAGGTGCTGGCCGGCCACGTCCTCTACCCGCGGCCCGAGCTGCGGCCGCCGGCCGACGTGCTCGCGCGCTGCGCCGGCCCGCAGTCGCGGCTCTGGCCGCTGGCGATCTCCGGCGACCTGCCGATCGTCGTCGTCCGCGCCGAGGAGGATGACGATGTCGATCTCGTCCGCCAGCTCGTGCGCGCGTTCGAGTACTGGCGGCTCAAGCGCTTCGCCGTCGATCTCGTGATCCTCAACGACCGCTCGTCGACCTACGTGCAGGACTTCGGCCGCACGCTCGAGGCGTCGGCGGCGGCGATCCGCCCGCGGACCAGCGCGCCGGACTCGAGCGGGCGGATCTTCGTGCTGCAGAGCGACCAGCTCGGCCCCGAATCGCTCGACGCGCTGATCGGCTCCGCGCGGGTCGTGCTGGTCGCCCAGCGCGGCGACCTGGCCCAGCAGCTCGAACGCGTCCCGGCCCATGACGCCGACGCGGCGTCCGACACCGCGCGCCGTGCGCTGACCGCCGCCGTGCGGGTGCTGCCGCGAACGACGCCACAGCCGCAACCGGCGCCGCCACGCCCGCAGGGGCTGCTGCACGACAACGGGACCGGTGGCTTCAGCGCCGACGGACGCGAGTACGTGACGGTGATCGACCCCGGCGCGCCGACGCCGGCACCGTGGACCAACGTGATCGCAAACGGGCAGTTCGGCTTCCACGCGACCGCCGAGGGCGCCGGCTACACCTGGTGGCGCAACAGCCGCGACAACCAGCTGACGCCGTGGCGCAACGACCCGGTGCTCGCACCGCTGTCGGAGGCCGTCTACGTGCGTGACGCGCTCAGCGGCGAGCTGCTGTCGCCGTGCGCGTCACCGCGGGGCAGCGGCCGGCACGTCGCCCGCCACGGCTTCGGCTACACGACCTACGAGCACGAGACACCCGTGCTGGCGCTGTCGATGACGCAGTTCGTCCCCGACGACGATGCGGTCAAGCTCTCGGTGCTGCGGATCGAGAACCGCTCGGACGAGGAGCGGCCGCTGACCGTGACCGCCTACGCCGAGGTGCTGCTCGGAATGCAGCGCCACCTCAACGCCGGTCACCTCATCACCGAGCACGATCAGGAGACCGGCGCGCTGCTCGTACGCAACCCGTGGAGCACCCAGTTCGCCGACCAGGTCGTCTTCCTCGACATGGACGGCGAGCAGGACTCGGTGACCGGTGACCGGCTCGAGTTCCTCGGCCTGCAGGGCGAGCTCGGCGACCCGGCGGCGCTGCGCTCGGACGCACCGCTGTCGGGCTGGACCGGCGTCGGCCGCGACCCGTGCGCGGCGATCCAGCGCGAGCTGGTGCTGGCGCCGGGCGCTGAGATCCGGGTCGTGATCGCGTTCGGCGCGGCGACCGACCGCGATGGCGCCGCGGAGCTCGTGCACCGCTATCGCGAGCTCGATCCCGACGCGGTGCTCGCCGCGGTCCGCGAGCGGTGGCTTGAGCGGCTGACCACCGTGCAGGTCAGAACGCCCGACAGCGCGTTCGATCTGATGATGAACGGCTGGCTGCTCTACCAGACGCTGGCCTGCCGGATGCTCGCCCGCTCCGGCTACTACCAGGCGTCCGGGGCCTACGGCTTCCGCGATCAGCTCCAGGACTCGATGGCGACGGTGCTGATCGACCCACCGCTGGCACGCGGTCACGTCCTGCGTGCGGCCGGGCGCCAGTTCCTGGAGGGCGATGTCCAGCACTGGTGGCTGCCGGCATCTGGCCAGGGAGTCCGGACGCGGATCAGCGACGACGTCGTCTGGCTGGCGAACGCGGTCAGCCGCTACGTGCGTGTGACCGGCGACGTTGCGATCCTCGACGAGCAGGTCCCGTTCCTCGAGGGCCGGTCGCTCGAGGACGGCGAGCACGAGTCGTTCTCCGCGCCAGAGACCTCGAGCATCACCGCCTCGCTCTACGACCATTGCGTGCTCGGCCTGCGGCGCGCCTTTGCGACCGGCGTCCACGGGCTGCCGCTGATCGGGACCGGCGACTGGAACGACGGCATGAACCGCGTCGGCGAGAAGGGCCGCGGCGAGTCGGTCTGGCTCGGCTGGTTCCTGCACACCACGCTGACCGAGTTCGCTGCGCTCGCCCGGTCTCGCGGCGACGACGACTTCGCGCAGGCCTGCCTCGAGCACCAGCAGCGACTGCTCGCCGCGCTCGAGCTCCACGGCTGGGACGGCGGCTGGTACCGGCGCGGCTACTTCGACGACGGCACACCGCTCGGATCGGTGACCCGCCCCGAGTGCCGGATCGACGCGATCGCCCAGAGCTGGGCCGTGCTCTCGGGCGCCGCCCGCCCGGCCCGCGCCGCGGCGGTGATGGAGCAGGTCGACCGCCAACTGATCCTCCATGACGCGAAGGTCGCGCGGCTGTTCACGCCGCCGTTCGACCGCTCGGAGCCCGACCCCGGCTACATCGGCGCCTATCCCCCGGGCGTGCGCGAGAACGGCGGCCAGTACACGCACGGAGCCCTGTGGTCGATCTTCGCCTACGCCAAGCTCGGCCGCCGCGACCGCGCCGCGCGACTGTTCGCGCTGATCAACCCCGTCAACCATGCCGCGACGGCGGCGGCCGCCGCGACCTACCGGGTCGAGCCCTACGTGCTGGCCGCCGACGTCTACTCGGTGCCGCCCTACGTCGGACGCGGTGGCTGGACCTGGTACACGGGCTCCAGCGCCTGGATGTTCCGGGCCGGGCTGGAGGCGATCCTCGGCGTCCGCCGCGAAGGCGATGCGCTGGTCTTCGATCCCTGTCTGCCCCCGGACTGGCAGCACGCCGAGGTCCGCTACCGCCACGAAGACACGACCTACGTGATCGGCTTCGAGAGCCCAGATGACAGCGGATCGCAGCCGGTCGCGATCGTTCTCGACGGCGAGCGGCTCGAGCACCCGGACCGGCTGCCGCTGGTCGCCGACGGCCGCGAGCACACGGTCACGGTCGTGCTCGGCGCGCCTGATCACATGCCGTAGCCCGCGACCGGCGCACGGTCGATCGGATATGGTTGCACGGTCAACTTCTTTGAAAGGGGTCCGTGATGGACGTCGTATTCCTGATCGGTCGCATCCTCTTTGCGGCGATCTTCCTCACCTCCGCGATCGGTCACTTCAAGCAGACCGACGGTCTCGCTCAGTACGCGCAGGCCAAGGGCGTGCCGAACGCCAGGCAGGGCGTGCTCGTCAGCGGCGCGCTCGCGTTCGCCGGCGCGGTCATGATCGTGCTCGGGCTCTGGACCGACCTCGGGGCGCTGCTGCTGATCGCCTTCCTGCTGCCGGTGACGTTCATGATGCACCCGTTCTGGAAGGAGACCGACCCGCAGGCCAAGCAGGGTGAGCAGGTCAACTTCCACAAGAACATCTCGCTTCTCGGCGGCGCCGTGATCCTGTTCTGGCTCGCGCACGAGGGCGTCCACCTCCCGCTGTCGCTGACCGACTCGCTGTTCTGAGAAGTACCGGGGTCTGCGACCATCGACGCGGGCGCGTGGCAACCCCTTGTCCTTGCCGCCGGTCGCTCACCGCGATCGGCGGCGTCGGCGAGCGGACCGCCCCGGCTCGCTAGCGTTAGAAGCGTGAACGCTCTCAGCCGCCCTGCCCCATCCACAGGATCGTGCCGGTGAGCGGCCCGTTGGACGTCTTGGTCCACACCGAGGCCCGTCCCAGCGGCCGTGAGCTCTCACCGACGCTGGAGCGGATCTACGCCACGCTCGAGCGGCGCAACCCGGGCGAGCACGAGTTCCACCAGGCGGTCCGCGAGGTACTCGAGAACGTCGCCCCGATCGTCGAGCGCCGGCCGGAGTACGCCGACGCCTGCCTGCTCGAACGGATCTGCGAGCCCGAGCGCCAGATCATCTTCCGCGTCCCGTGGACCGATGACAGCGGCGCCGTGCACGTCAACCGCGGCTACCGCGTCGAATTCAACGGCGCGCTCGGCCCGTACAAGGGCGGGCTGCGCTTCTCGCCGACCGTCAACGCCAGCATCATCAAGTTCCTCGGCTTCGAGCAGGTCTTCAAGAACAGCCTGACCGGGATGCCGATCGGCGGCGGCAAGGGCGGCGCCGACGTCGACCTGCGCGGCCGGTCGGACGGCGAGGTGATGCGCTTCTGCCAGTCGTTCATGACCGAGCTGCACCGCCACATCGGCGAGTACACCGATGTTCCGGCCGGCGACATCGGCGTCGGCGAGCGCGAGATCGGCTACATGTTCGGCCAGTACCGGCGGATCACCAACTCGTACGAGTCGGGGGTCCTGACCGGCAAAGGGCTTGCCTGGGGCGGCGCACAGGTCCGCAAGGAGGCGACCGGCTACGGCTGCGTCTACTTCGTCGCCGAGATGCTGCGCGTGCGCGGAGCAGAGCTCGACGGCCTCGACGTGTCGGTCTCCGGCGCCGGCAACGTCGCGATCTACGCGATCGAGAAGGCCCAGCAGCTCGGCGGGCGGGTCATCACCTGCTCTGACTCGGGCGGCTTCGTCCACGACCCCGACGGCATCGATCTCGAGCTGGTCAAGCAGATCAAGGAGGTCGAGCGCGGGCGGCTCTCCGAATACGCCGCGCGTCGCGGCGGCCGGGCCACCTATCACGAGCAGGGCTCGGTCTGGTCGGTCCCCGTCGACGTGGCGCTGCCCTGCGCAACCCAGAACGAGCTGTCGGAGGCCGACGCCCGGGCGCTGATCGACAACGGTGTGCAGGCCGTCGCCGAGGGCGCGAACATGCCCTGCGTACCGGGCGCGGTCAAGGCCTTCGCCGAGGCCGGGGTCGCGTTCGGCCCCGGCAAGGCCGCCAACGCCGGCGGCGTCGCGACGAGTGCGCTCGAGATGCAGCAGAACGCCTCACGTGACTCGTGGACCTTCGAGCACACCGAGCAGCGGCTCGTCGAGATCATGCGCGACATCCACACCGCCTGCCACGACACGGCCGAGGAGATCGGCCGCCCCGGCGACTACGTCGCAGGCGCCAACATCTTCGGCTTCGTCCGCGTCGCCGACGCGATGCTCGCGCTCGGGCTGATCTGACTCGAGCTCCACCCGGCGAGCCGTGAAGGGTTGTGGTTGTCCTGCGACCACAACCCTTCACGGCGGGTGATGGCTCGGATTGGTCTGTGATCCGGGTGCTCCGCGCCGCCGCCACCCGCGGCCTGTGACGGCGTCGCAACCGTTCGCAACGGAATTCGCGGATGGCAGTCGACTCAGGCCGAACCGGCCTCCACAGATCGGGGCGGCCGGATTCGAACCGGCGACCCCCTGCTCCCAAAGCAGGTGCGCTACCAGGCTGCGCCACGCCCCGATGCCCGCGAGATGCGAGTGTAGGAGCCATACCGCAACGCACGAGTGCCGTCCCGCCATCAAGGCACGCAGATGGACGAATGACCCGAGTTCAGCCGCCGTGCTCAGGATCGCACGCGGACCGCCGATCCCAATGGGCACGGGGCCGAACCACCGGCCCTGCGACCACCTTGGACCGCAGTCGTGCGGGCATCGCTCCGACATCCGCTTCTCGTGGCCCTCCTGGCCCTGCTGCCGGCGCTGCTCGCGGTCGCGCCGGCCGCGAGCGCCGCGAGCTGCCCGTGGGCCGACTCCGCCCCCGCGACGATCGGCCCGGCCCGTGCCGCCAAGGCGACGGTCTGCCTCATCAACCACGAGCGCCGGATGCGCGGCCTTCATCCGCTGCGGCTGAACTGGCGTCTGGGCTACGCGGCGCGTCGCTACGCCGAGGTGATGGTCCGCCATCGCTTCTTCGACCACGTCTCGCCCGGCGGCTCGACGCTGACGCTGAGGATCAGGCGCAGCGGCTACCTGCGCCACACGCGCGGCTGGCGACTCGGCGAGAACATCGCCTGGGGCTCGCTCGAGTTCGGCACGCCGGCGGCAATCGTCCGCGCCTGGATGCAATCGCCCGGCCACCGCCACAACATCCTCTACCCGGGCTTCCGGGACTTCGGTCTCGGCGTCGCCGTCGGAGCCCCGATCGATGTCGACGGTGACGACGCCGGCACGTACGTCAACGCGTTCGGCACCCGCGGCTGGTAGCGGCGCTGCGGCCATCCGGTGGCGCTATGGTCGGGGGAGCGCACCATTCCGTCCCCCACGAGGTTCCGCCGTGAAGACCGCAACCGCCCGCCGCGTCAACGCTTTCCAGCATCAGGTCCGGATCCGCGACCATCGCCTGACGGTCGACGAGCCCGGCGATCAGGGCGGCACGGACAGCGGCCCGAGCCCGCAGGAGCTGCTTGCCGCCAGCCTCGCGAGCTGCACCGCGATCACGATGGGCATGTATGCCGACCGCAAGGGCTGGGAGATCGGCGACACCGAGGTCACCTGCTCCTACACACCGGCCGAACGCGGCTGCCCGACCCGCTTCTCGCTCAAGCTGCGCTTCCCACCCGAGCTCGACGAGACGCAGGTGCAGCGGCTGTCGGTGATCGCGGCCAAGTGCCCGGTCCACCGGACGCTCGAGGGCGAGGTCATGTTCGAAGAGCAGGTTGACCGGCTCGCCGCAACGAGCTGAGCTCGCGGCACGGCTGCGGCCGGCGCTGCTCGACGCCGCCTCGACCCCGGGCCGGCGCGTCCACGGCACGACCTCCGGCGTGCTGTTGCCGATCGCCCCCGGCCCCGGCGGCGAGCCGACGCTGATGTTCACGCGCCGCCGCGACGACCTGCGCCGCCATCCCGGCGAGATCTCGTTCCCCGGCGGACGCCGTGACCCGGACGACAGCGATGTGATCGCCACGGCGCTGCGCGAGGCGCACGAGGAGACCGGTCTTGACCCGCGTGATGTCGAGCTCGTCGGCGCGTTGACGCCGATCCCGACGATCGCCACCGGCTACGCGATCTATCCGTTCGTCGGCGTCGTCGACGGCGGCCGTGCCTGGATGCCGCAGGAGCTCGAGGTCGCCGAGGTGATCGAGGTGCCGCTGGCCGAGCTCGCCGCGCGCTACGAGCGCCGGCGGATGCGCCGCCGCGGCTTGACGTTCACCACCAACGCCTTCCCGCTCGACGACCAGCGGCTGATCTGGGGCGCCACCGGCAGGATCACGCTCGAGCTTCTGCAGCGCCTCGGTCTGCGCTGAGCAGCCCGTCGATCGCCTCCAGCACTGCGGCCCCCCAACGGTCCTCGGGCTCACGCGGGACCGTCAGCCGGCGGTACGGGATCTCGTTGTAGTCGCCCATCGCGGCGACGATCGCCGCTCCCCCGTCTGTGCCCTCGTAGAGAAAACCGCGCACGGTCGTGTCGATCGTACGGTCGAGCATCATCTGCAGGCGCGGGCCGTGCAGGTCGGGATCGGCGGCGGGGCCGAGCAGCCACAGCAGCACGGTCACGTTGTCGAGCGCGTAGCGCAACGTGCCGATCCGGTCGGGGTCGCCGATCCACGGCTCGCCGCCGGCGGCCTCGATCATGGCGGCGAACTCCGGCTTGCGGGTCACGAAGCGGACGGCGTCGCCGCGTGCGACAAGGCTGCGGGTCAGCGCGAGCCCGGGGCGGCCGCCGCCGATCAGCAACGCCCGCATCGACGACGCGCTAACGGCGCGGGTCGGAGGCCGGTGCTGCGGGCGGAGAGGCCTGCGAGCCGGGCCGCGGCTGCGGGGGCTGAGCCGGGGTGACCTTCGGATACTGGAAGGTGTGGGGCGTAGATGCCATCGAACCTAGTTACGCACAGCGCGTGTGAATGTTGCGCCATGGAGCGGTTAAGCAATGTTGCCTGCAGATGCGCCATCTGTTACCGGCGCCTCGGCCGGCGGCGTGTCGCGCAGGTACCACTCGGCGTCGAGCGCCGCCTGACAGCCCGATCCGGCGGCCGTGATCGCCTGGCGGTAGGTGTGATCGACGAGGTCTCCGGCGGCGAAGACGCCGGGCACGCCGGTGCGGGTCGAGCGGCCCTCGACCTGGACATAGCCTTCGGCGTCGGTGCCGACGGCGCCGGCGACGATCTGCGACTGGGGTACGTGGCCGATCGCGATGAAGACGCCGCCGACGCCGATCTCCTCGGTCTCGCCGGTCACGACGTTGCGGATCCTGACAAGACGGTCGAACGGCCCGCCGCCGGCCAGGATCTCCTCGGGTACATAGGGCGTCTTGAGCTCGAGGTTCTCGATCCGGCGCGCACGGTCGATCATGATCTGCGACGCACGGAACTCGTCGCGACGATGTATCAGCACGACCTTGGAACCGAACTTGGCAAGGAACATCGCCTCCTCGAAGGCGCTGTCGCCACCGCCGATCGTGAGGATCAGCTTGTCCTTGAAGAACGCGGCGTCGCAGGTCGCGCAGTAGCTGACCCCCATCCCCGAGAGCTCGGCCTCGCCCGGGATCCCGAGCTTCTTGTGCTCGGCGCCCATCGCCAGGATCACGGCCCGCGCCCGCAGCGTGTCGGCGCCGACCTCGATCTCGTGGACGCCGCCGGGCTCCGTGGCCAGGCGGACGGTGTGCGCCTCGTCGGTGATGAAGCGGGTGCCGAAGTCGCCGGCCTGGTCGCGCATCCGCTGCATCAGCTCGGGGCCGTCGATCCCGCCGGCTGGGAAGCCGGGGAAGTTCTCGACGTCGGTCGTCTGCTGCAGCAGCCCGCCCCAGGCGTAGCCCTCGACACAGATCGGCTCGAGGTCGGCCCGTGCGGCGTAGAGCGCGGCTGTGTAGCCGGCCGGTCCGCTGCCGATGATGACGACGTTTTCGATCCGGTCGGCAGACTCCGCGCTCATGTCCGCCACCGTAGCGCCACGGGCCGTCGTGACAGCCGCGACCGGTAGCGTCGCCAGGCGGTGAGCGCCGACAACGACACCGAGCTGCCGCCCGGCACCGAGATCGCCGGCTACGTCATCACCGGCGTCGCGGGTCGCGGCGGCATGGGCGTCGTCTACCGCGCACGTCAGCTCGACCTCGACCGCGAAGTCGCACTCAAGCTGGTCGCGGGCCGGCTCGCCGGCGATCCCGATTTCCGTCAGCGGTTCGTCCGCGAGAGCCGCGCCGCCGCCGCGATCGACCACCCCAATGTGGTCCCGGTCTTCGCGGCCGGCGAGTCCGGCGGGCGACTGTTCCTGGCGATGCGCCTCGTCGACGGCGAGGACCTGCGGACACGAGTGCGCACCTGCGGCCCGCTGGAGCCCCTGGCGGCGGCCCGGATCATCGCGCAGGTCGGTGAGGCGCTCGATGCTGCACACGCGCGTGGGATCGTCCATCGCGACGTCAAGCCCGCGAACGTACTGCTCGACGGCGATCACGCGTATCTGACCGACTTCGGCCTGACCAAGCGCTCCGGTGCTGACACGTCGATGACCGCCGGCGACCGCTGGGTCGGCACGCTCGGCTACATCGCACCGGAGCAGATCCGCTCGGGGCCGATCGACGCCCGCACCGACGTCTACGCGCTCGGCTGCCTGCTCGTGTTCATGCTGACCGGCGAGTCGCCCTACCGGCGCGACAGCGACGAGGCGACGCTCTGGGCCCATCTGCACGACCCGCCGCCCGGACTGAGCGACCGCCCCGATCTGCCGGGGGCGATGGCCGCCGTCGTCGCTCGCGCACTCGCCAAGGATCCCGCCGAACGGTTCCAGTCGGCCGGCGACCTCGGCACCGCGGCGCTGGCGGCGGTCGGTGCGGGCGTCGCGGGCCCCGAGCGCGTCGTCGGCCGGGGTGCCGCAGCCCCCGGCGGCGGCAGTGCCGAGGAGACGCTCGTCGGCGGCGGCACGGCGCCGACATCGGTCACACCATCGCCGCAACGAGTGCGCGGCGCCGTATCCCGGCGGACGCTGGCGCTGCTGGCCGCCGCGATCGTCGCCGCCGTCGTGGTTGCGCTGCTCCTGCTCAAGGGTGCTGGCAGCAGCGCACCGACGACCCCGGCGACCACGCCCGCCCCGGCGGCCGCGAAGCTCACGATCGTGACCGGCGCGCCGATCAAGGTCGATCCACGTCCCAACGCGATCGCCTTCGGCGATCGCTCGGTCTGGGTGCTGAGCGCCGGCGCAGGCAGCCTGATCCGAATCCCGGCGGCCGGCGGGCGGACGCGCCGCGTCGTCGTCGGCGGACACCCGGCCGACGTCGCCTGGGCGTTCGGCTCGCTCTGGCTGGTGACGAGCGGCAACCGCCTGCTGCTGAAGATCGACGGCCGTTCGCTGAAGGTCACGAAGTCGATCGCCCTGGCGACCGGCGGCACGCCGGTCGCGATCGTGGCCGGCGCCGGGCGGCTCTGGATCGCGGTGCGGCCGCCGGGGGCGACCGCGTCGATCATCGCGGTCGATCCGGCGACCGGCACGCAGACGACGCTGCCGCCGTTCGGCGAGGAGGGCATCAACGGCATCGAGTTCGGCGCCGGGCGGCTCTGGATCGCCAACGGCCGGCGGCCGCGGATCAGCACCGTCGATCCGGCGCCGCCGTTCACGCGCCGGTCAGCCGCCCAGATCAGCTCGATCCCGCTGCGCGTCGCCTACGGTGCGGGCTCGGCCTGGGTCACCGGCCGCGGCGACAACTCGCTGGCGCAGGTCAGCACCGGCCTCGGCCGGACGCTGCGGTTCCCCACGTGTCTGGACCCTGTGGGCGTCGCAGCCGCCGGAGCGAACGTCTGGGTCGCCTGCGAGCTCTCAGGCCAGGTTCAGCTCCGTGCCGCGACCGACCCGGCTCACCCGGTCACAGCCGCCGTCGGTCTCAACCCGCACGCGATCACCGCCGACGGACAACGTGCCTGGGTCGCGAACCTCGGCGACGGCACCGTCACGCCGCTGACCGCAACCCGCCGCTGAGCGTGAGCTGGTGTCCTGAGTCGGAAATTCGGTGGCATCCTCGCGGCGTCATGACGCGCCTGACGGCAGGGGATGATCTCGCCGTACCACCGGTACGACTGCGATCATCCCCTGCCGTCATCCACGCCATCCGCTTGCGATCCTGCTCACGAATTTCCGACTCAGGACACTAGACGGACTACAGCTCGCGGACCGAGATCAGGCCGCGCTCGAGCGCGACCGCGACGAGGCGCTGGCGCTTCTGCTGCTGGGGCAGATCGTCGATCCCCAGATGCGCGTAGAGCGCTCGCAGCTGGGCCTTGATCGCATCGACCGACAGGTGCAGCTCGGCGCCGATCTGCTGATTGGTCGCGGGCGCCGCGATCCCGCCGTGTTTGAACGGGCGTGCCAGCGCGATCAGCAGCCGGCGCTGCGCGGGTGTCAGCTCCGGCGGCGGCTCACCGGCCTGCGTTCGATCCTGTGTCCCCTCGCCGGCCGGGTCGCAGAACGCGACGATCGTCCGGCCGAGCTGAAGCAGATCGCCGTCGCGCAGGCGGACCCGCCCCGCGATCCGCGATCCGCCGATGTAGGTGCCGTTGCGCGAGAGACCGTCGTCGGTGATCGTCCACTGACCGCCGATCCGCTCGAGTTCAGCGTGCAGCCGGCTGACCTCGGCATCCCAGGTCAGCGCGACGTCGTTGGACTCGCCACGGCCGACCGAGGCCCGATCGGCTGCCAGCGCGATGATCTGCTGGCGTCCCTCATCATCACGCAGCAACAGGAATGGTTCACCGCCACGCTCGGCGGCGATCCGCTGCTGAAGCTCGGCCGGACTCGCGTGATGAGCCGCCAGCGGCGATTCGCCTGGCATCGACGGCGAGCATAGACGGCTCGCCACACCTCGGTGTACGGATCCGACACCGGCGGCGCGGAGCAGTACCCCGCGGTGAGCACCGCCCACGAGATCGATGCTCGATGATCCGGTCCATGAGCACCACCGTCACCCCGACCGTCCGCCGGCCGCGCGCAGGCAGCGCTGGCGACGAACAGCTCGTCGCCGCGATCAGGGCCGGCTCGGAGCCCGCGGTCACGGCGCTCGTCGAGCGCTACCGCCCGCAGCTGCTCGGCTTCGCCGCCAAGATGCTCGGCGAGCAGCGCAACGATGCCGAGGACTGCGTGCAGGATGCGCTGCTGTCGGCGATCCGGGCGCTGCGCCGCGATCCAGGCCGCGAGATCGACCTGCGACCGTGGTTGCACACGATCGTGCGCAACCGCTGCCTCGACCTGCTGCGCCGCCCGCAGCGCAACACCGCACTCGACGATCAGTCCTGGCGCCTGGCCGACGCCGGCCCCGGTCCGGCGACGCAGATCGGCACCCGTGAACGGCTCGACGCGATGGTCGCGTCGCTCGGCGAGCTGCCCGAGCGCCAGCGCCGCGCGCTCGTGATGCACGAGCTCGAGGGCCGCTCGCACTCGGCGATCGGCCACACGCTCGGCATCGGCCGCGGCGCCAGCAAGGCGCTCGTCTGCCGTGCCCGCCGCGGCATCGCCGACAGTACGGGCCGTCAGCCGCTCTGACGCTCGGCGCGGTACGCGCGCGCCTCGTCGACGAGCCGCGCGATCAGGCGGCTCGACTCGTCGACCTCGGGGTGCCACTGGACGCCGAGCACGAACCTGCGGCCGGGCAGCTCGACGGCCTCGGCGACCGCGTCGAGATCCGAGCCGCCGCTGACCACGAGCCCCTCGCCGATCGCGTCGACGCCCTGATGGTGGTGGCTGTAGGAGCGATGATCGCGCTCGCCGACCGCGTCGGCCGCGAGCGAGCCGGCGGCGAGCCGCACCGGATGGTCGGAGCCCTCGAACGAACCGGGCACGCGCCGGTGATCGCCGTGGCCGGTGACGTCGGGCAGATGCTGGTGCAGCGTGCCGCCGCGCTCGACGTTGAGCACCTGCATCCCGCGGCAGACCGCCAACAGCGGCATGTCGGCCGCGATCGCACCGGCGCAGAGCGCCAGCTCCCAGTCGTCACGCTCGAGGCTGGTCCCGATCGTCTGCGGGTGCGGCTCCTGTCCGTAGGTCGAGGGATCGATGTCCGCTCCCCCCGCCAGCAGCAGCCCGTCGAGCAGCTCCAGCACCTGCGACGGGTCGCCCGCGAGGTCGGGGTCCGGCGGCAGCAGCAGCGTGATGCCGCCGGCGCGCCGGACGGCATCCGCATAATCGCGCGGCAGCAGATGCACAGGCGAATCCCAGACGCCCCAGCGCGCACGCTCGATCGCCGTCGGGATGCCGATCACGGGACGGTCGCTCACCGCTCCGAGTCTACGTATCTACGTAGGATCCCCGGCAATGACCGACCCGGAGACGATCCTGCTGACCCACGGGGACGGTGCGCTGACGATCACGCTCAACCGGCCGGACGCGCTCAACGCCTGGAACGCGCGGCTCGGTGAGGAGCTGCTGGCGGCGATCACCGGGGCCGCGACCGACGATCGTGTCCGCGCGGTCTGCATCACCGGCGCCGGCCGTGCCTTCTCCTCCGGCGCCGACCTGCGCGACGCGACAACCGCGACGCTGAAGGAGAACGGCCGTCCCGACCTCGGCCTCGTGCTGCGCGACCGCTACAACCCGATCCTGCGCGCGATCCGCGGCCTGCCGAAACCGGTCCTGGCCGCCGTCAACGGCCCGGCCGTCGGCATCGGCCTGTCGCTCGCACTGGCCGCCGATCTGATCATCGCCCGCCGCTCGGCCTATCTGCTGCTGGCGTTCGTCAACATCGGGCTGGTACCCGACGGCGGCGCGTCGGCCACTGTCGCCGAGCGCGTCGGCCTCACCCGTGCGGCCGAGCTCGCGCTGCTCGGCGAGCGGCTCGGCGCCGAGCAGGCGGCCGAGTGGGGCCTGATCAACCGTGCCGTCGACGATGAGCACTTCGACGACGAGGTCGCGGCGCTGCTGGCACGGCTCGCCGCCGGGCCGACGCTCGCCTACGGCGCAATCAAGCAGCAACTCGAGTCCTGGCGGATGGGCGCGTTCTCCAGCCAGCTCGAGCTCGAGGCCGAGCTTCAGGACAGGATGGCCGACTCCGCCGATTTCCTCGCCGGCGTCACCGGCTTCCTGCGCAAGCAGCCGCCCACGTTCGAAGGCAAGTGAGCGCCCAGACGCCATCCCTCCGCCACGATGCTTAGAATCCGATCTCGCAGTGGCCCTCTCCTGCCATCAAACCGCTCTCGCATGCGTCCACCTCTTCTGCTCCGCCGGCTCCTGACCACCGCAGCGTTCGCGCTGCCCGCGCTCCTGCTGTTCGCTCCCGCCGCCTCGGCGGGCTTCGCTGGCCCGGAGTCGGGCGGCTCTCCGAACGCCGACGCGATCAGCGAGCTCTACTGGTACATCATGATCATCGCCGCCGTGATCTTCTTCGGCGTCGAGGGGCTGCTGCTCTACACACTGCGCAAGTTCCGCGCGAGCGCCGGCCATGAAGCCAAGCAGGTGCGCGGCAACAACCGGCTCGAGATGAGCTGGACGATCGGGGCGTTCGTGATCCTCGTCGTGCTCGGCCTGCTCACCCTGTACCGCTTCAGCGACATCCACGACCCGCCGCCGTCGCTGGCCCAGGGCGTCAGCGCGGACGCGGCGCCGATGACCGCCGACGGCAAGCTCAACGTCTGCGTCGACGGCTTCCAGTACGGCTGGCGCTTCATCTACCAGGAGAAGTGCACCGACACCCATCGCAAGAACAACTCCAAGCATCCGCCCGCGGGCACTAAGCTGTACGCGTTCGACGAGCTCGTCGTCCCCGCCGGCGTGACCGTGACGCTGCAGATCAGCTCGCTCGACGTCAACCACGCGTGGTGGGTGCCGGAGCTCGGCGGCAAGTTCGACGCCACCCGCGGCTACCTACTGGGGACGTTCTTCAGGATCCCGGAGCGGTTCGGCAACGAGCCAGGCGGTCACTACTTCTACGGTCAGTGCGCCGAGCTCTGCGGACGCGGCCACGCCAACATGACGCTGATGGTCCACGCCGTCTCCGTCGACGAGTTCAACGCCTGGGCCCAGAAGCAGCAGGCCGGGCTCGGCCCGGCGACCGCCGCACCGGCCCAGAACCAGTAGGCCCAGCCCGACAGGCCGATACGAGAACACCTCACCATGAGCACCATCATCCACAGCACCGACCGCCTGACGGCCGTCCCGCAGGTCCCGACCACCCGCGTAATGCGCGAGCCGACCGGCTGGCGCTCCTGGGTCACCACGACCGACCACAAGCGGATCGGGATCATGTACATGGTCCTGGCCTTCTGCTTCATGGTGCTCGGCGGGACCGAGGCGCTGCTTGTCCGCACCCAGCTCGCCGTCCCGAGCAACGATCTGCTCACCCCCCAGACGTTCAACGAGCTTTTCACGATGCACGGGATGACGATGGTCTTCCTGTTCGTGATGCCCGTGATGGCCGGCTTCGGCAACTACTTCCTGCCGCTGATGATCGGCGCGCGCGACATGGCCTACCCGAAGCTCAACGCGCTCTCGTTCTGGATGCTCGTCGCCGGCGGCCTCGTCTTCTACGGCTCGGTCTTCTGGAACCCGCCGGAGTGCGGCTGGACCTGCTACCCGCCGCTGGCCGACAAGCAGTACCTCTCCAACAGCGGCGTCGACGCCTGGATCTATCTCGTCCACCTCACCGGCATCGCCTCGCTCGTCGGCTCGATCAACTTCATCGTCACGGTCAAGAACATGCGCGCCCCCGGCATGGGCTGGGGCCGCCTGCCACTGTTCGTGATCGCGACGCTGACGACCTCGGTCCTGCTCTGGCTGACGCTGCCGGTCGTCGCCGCCGCGGCGACGATGCTGCTGACCGACCGGCACTTCGGCAGCCACTTCTTCAAGCCCGAGGACTCCGGCTCACCGCTGCTCTGGCAGCACCTGTTCTGGTTCTTCGGGCACCCCGAGGTCTACGTCATGGTGCTGCCCGGCTTCGGCATCATCTCCGAGGTCCTGCCGGTCTTCTCGCGCAAGCCGATCTTCGGCTACCGCGCCGTCTACGCATCGACGGCGGTGATCGCGTTCCTCGGCAGCCTCGTCTGGGCTCATCACATGTTCACGACGCCGACGGCGACCGCCCTGCTGGTCGTCTTCATGCTCGGCTCGTTCCTGATCGCGGTCCCGACCGGGATCAAGATCTTCAACTGGATCTTCACGCTCTGGAACGGCACGATCGAGTTCACGGTCGCGCTGCTGTTCGCGGTCGGGTTCGTCGGCACGTTCCTGATGGGCGGCATCACCGGGATCTTCGTCGCGACCTTCCCCGTCGACTGGCAGCTCCATGACACCTACTACGTCGTCGCGCACTTCCACTACACGCTGATGGGCGGCGCGGTCTTCGGCGTCTTCTCCGGCCTCTACTACTGGTTCCCGAAGATCACCGGCCGCATGCTCTCGGAGAAGATCGGCCGTTGGGCCTTCTGGCTGATGCTGATCGGCTTCCACGTGACGTTCCTGACCCAGCACTCGGCCGGCCTCGAGGGGATGCCGCGGCGGATCTACGAGTACGCCGACTTCCGCGACTGGGCGCTGCTCAACCTGCTCTCGACGATCGGGGCGTTCACGCTCGGTACCGGCATGCTGCTGTCGATGTTCAACGTCCTGCGCTCGCTCAAGCGCGGCGCCGTCGCCGGGCCCGACCCGTGGCGCGCCAACACGCTCGAGTGGTTCACGACCTCGCCGCCGCCGGTCAACAACTTCGATGCCCTGCCGCGGATCCGTTCGGTCGAGCCGATGAAGGACATCCGCCGCCAGGTGGCCGTTCAGAGCGGGGTGCCGCTGGCGGAACTGGAGCCGGCAGGAGGCGCGGGCACCCACTAGGGAGGCCGATCGAGCCCTCGCGATGGCCTCCGCCCCGACATCCACGACCGCGACCGCGACTGCCGGCACGCTGCCACGAGCCCGTGGCGCTCGTGTCCAGTTCACGCTCGACCTGCTCGCGCTGACCAAGCCGAAGGTCCAGTCGCTGCTGATCCTGACCACCGTCACGACGATGCTCGTCGCCGGGACGCCCTCGATCTGGCTGATCGCCGCGACCTGCATCGGCGGTTATCTGTCGGCGGGCGGCGCCGGTGCGATCAACCACTGGTACGACCGCGACATCGATGGCCTGATGGAGCGAACCGCGTCGCGGCCGATCCCCGCCGGCCGGATCTCGCCGCGCACGGGGCTCATCTTCGGCCTGCTGCTCGGCGCCGCGTCGGTGCCCTGGCTCGGGCTGACCACGAACTGGCTCGCCGCCTGGCTCTCGTTCTCGGGCTTCCTCGGCTACACGCTGCTCTACACGGTCTGGCTCAAGCGCCGGACCTGGCAGAACATCATCTGGGGCGGCGCGGCCGGCGCCGTGCCGCCGCTCGTCGGCTGGGCGGCGACGACGGGCTCGCTCAGCGGCCTCTCGCTCTACCTGTTCGCGATCGTCTTCTTCTGGACGCCGCCGCACTTCTGGGCGCTCGCGCTGCTGATGGAGAAGGAGTACGCGAAGGTCGGCGTGCCGATGCTGCCGGTCGCCCGTGGCGCCGACGAGACGCGGCGCCAGATCGTCCTCTACAGCGCGCTCCTGTACGCAGTGACGCAGCTGCCGTTCTGCGCCGGCGGACTCGGCATCATCTACCTCGTCAGCTCGGTGCTGCTCGGAGTCATCTTCTGCGCCCTGGCCGTGATGCTGCTGCGAAACCCGGGCCGCCGGGCAGCGCTGCAGCTCTACCTCTACTCGCTGCTCTACCTAGCGCTGCTGTTCAGCGCGATGGTCGTCGGCGTCAAACTCTGATCGCCCTCACAGGAACCCACATCATGGATCAAAAGCTCGCAAAGAAGAACATCCGGGACGGGCTCTGGCTGGCACTCGGCGCTGTAGCGCTGGTCGTGCTCTCGTTCGTCGCCGCCTACATCTACATCTCATGAGCAGCCACGACGAGAACTCCGCCCCGCCTGCCGGCGAGGACATCCACCTGCCGCCGGGATCGCTTCAGCCGCTCGCGCTGACGATCGGCGTGACGCTGTTCCTGCTCGGCCTCACGCACTCGGTCGTGATGATGATCGTCGGGATCATCATCATCGTCTGGGCCCTCACGCTCTGGATCCGTGACGCGCGCGCCGAGTACCGCCACCTCCCTGCTCATGCCGGTGACCACGACGGCGGCGAGGGCGGCACCGCGTCCGGCGCACACGGCGACGACGACGTCGCCCACGCCGCAAGCTGACGGCTTCGCTCGCCGCGTCTCATCAGCACCGGAGCATCGCACCCACGGCGCATGCTGCGCTGACCGCGCGTGAGCGTCGAGATCAGCGCCGCCGAGAACGGGCGCTAGGCGATCTCACAGACAGCGCCGTCCTCGGTCCAGCAGCGGACGATGTCGCGTACCGACAGCATCCCGACGACATCACCGCGATCGACGACCACGAGGTGACGGAAGCCGCCGTCGACCATCGTCAGCGCCGCCCGATCCAGCGACCAGTCCGGGGCCGCGTAGACGGCGCTCGTGGTCAGGTGGTCGGCGACGAGCTCGGTATCGGGATCCTCGCCACGGGCCACCGCGACGAGCACATCACGCTCGGTGATGATGCCGGGCCCGGCGGCGTCGGGATCGACGACGACGGCGGCACCGACACCGCGCTCGGCCATCAGACTGGCGAGCGCCCGCAACGTATGTCCCGGCCCGACCGTCAGCACCGTCTTGGTCATGCCGTCTCTGATCGTCATCGCTCCCGGGCTCCTGTGCATCTGATGCACGCTAGTAACAACTGTTGCAAGGAACGCTAGCATAAGATCCGGTCGTCGCCACCTTCCCGATGACCTGGCGGTCCTCGCACACGTGCCGGGGGCGGGATCGGTACCCTTGGGTTGTGAGCCTCCAGCAGCAGTACCGCATGCGCAATCCGCGAACCGGGCGTGAGGTCATCGTCGAAGCCGAGCCCGGCGTCGTCTACCGCGACCGCGTCTCGGGCGAACGGTTGGAGCCGGTGGCCAAGCTCGTGCCGCTGGCGCCCGCCACCTCGCGACTTCCGTTCGCGGTCGAGAACCTGCGCTTCTGCCCGTGGTGCGGGCAGATGGCACAGTACGACCACAATGACTGCCCGACCTGCGGCCGCCGGATGGATCCGCCGCCGGCGTCCGAGCACTCCGCGACAGCCCAGCACTGACCCACGCCGATGATGCGCCGCTCCGCGATGCTCGTGCTCTGCTGCGGCCTGGCAGCCGGCGCAGCCGGCTGTGGCGGCTCCTCTTCGGCGACCGACGTCGTCCCGAAGACGCTGCCGGCCCTGACTGCGCCCGACCAGTCCGGGATACCGGGCACCGCGGCCGGCCAGTCCGACACCACGCCCACGACCGACACGAACCCGACCACGGACACAACCTCCACCGGCGCTGGCAGCGCGCCGCAGTCGGGCGGGGACAGCACGCCGCAGACCGGTGGCGGCAGCACCCCCTCGACCGGCGGTCAGGACTCGGGCGGCGATAGCACGCCGCAGACCGGTGGCGGCAGTGCGCCGAGCGGCGGCGACACCGGCACAAAGACGACGTCGACTACCGGCGGCGCCGGCGCCGGCGCCGGCGACTTCACCGAGTTCTGCAAGCAGTCGCCCGGCGCCTGTCCGGGCAACTGACGGCCCTGCCGCCGCCGGGCACCTACGTGGTCGAGACGATCCGCGCCGAGTAGAAGATCCGCTCGCCGCGGTAGAGGCACCAGAACTGCGGTATTGAGTCCTGTGCGTAGGCGGTCTGCTCGGCCCACTTGGTGCAGGCGCCCTTCTTGCGGCTGGCGCGCCACGAGGTGTCCGATGTCAGGCCGCTGGTGTAGGCCGGAATCCAGGTCGGGACCGACAGCGCGATGATCCAGCCCTTCTTGACCGGGATCGTCTTGTCGAGCGCGAACTCGGGCGCCTTGCCGAAATACGGCGCCATCTTGACCGGCGTCGAGACCGCGACCACACGTGCCCGCAGCTTGCGGCCCGGGCGCAGCACGGCGATCGATGCCTGCGACTCGCCGTAGGTGGTCGTGAACGACTTGGCGTCGTTCTCGTTCGGTGCCCCGAGCTGGACCGACCACGACACGAGCGTGCCGTCCTTCTTGACGGTCATCAGCCCGCGGTCGGTGCCGATCTTGGCCTGGTAGCCGATCGTCTTCGTCAGCGCCAGGCAGTTCGTCGGGCACAGCGGTGTGCCCTCTGGCGCCTGTTCGGGGGCCGACGTGATCACGGCCTGAGCAGCGGGCGCGCCTGCGAGAACGAGCACGACGGCCGCCGCCAGCGGTCCAGCAACGGTCTTCATACCCCTATTGAACCGCATCGCACGCCGAAGTTGCGGTCGTGCGCATGCAGAGTGGACCGGCGTCACAGTCCGCGGAAGCGCGCCCTGCCCGGTCCGTCGTCGATGAACGACCGCACCGCGCCGCGCAGATCCTCGGTTGCGAACAGCGCACCGCTGACCGCGGGCGTTCGAGTGTCGGCAGCGCGCACGCCGTCGCTGACGGCGGTGCCGATCAGCGTCTTGGTCGCTGCGTGGGCCCGTGTCGGGCCGTCCGCGAGCGCCCGCGCGAACGCCAGCGACGCCTGCTCGAAGCCGTCGTCCGGCAGCACCCTGTTGACTACACCCCACCCCATCAGCGTCTCAGCGTCGTACAGATCGCCGGTCATCACGAGCTCCTTGGCCCGCGCGCTGCCCGCGCGAGCGGCCAGCCGCTGCGGCCCGCCCATCGACGGTGTCAGCCCGACGACCTTTTCGACCAGCCCGAACCGTGCGCTCTGCGCGGCGACGAGCAGGTCACAGGCCAACGCGACCTCGAACGCGGCCGTCAGGCAGAGCGCATGGGCGGCGAAGACGGTCGGCAGCGGCAGCTCCTCGATCGCATGGATGACCTCGAACCAGCTCTGCCAGAGCCTCTCGGCACCGTCCGCGTCGATGCCGTCGAAGATGCGGCCGACGTCGACCCCGCCGGAGACGACCTTGCCCTGCGCGCGGATCAGAAGCGCGCGCGGCGGTGCGGCCGCCAGCTCGGCGACCGCATCGCCTAGCGCACCCATCATCAGCTCGTCAAACAGGTTGAGCGGCGGCGCGGCGAGCGTCAGGACCGCGAGACCATCGTGGCGCTCGAGCAGCAGCGGTCCACTCATGCGGACCTCAGGCGCGCACCGACCGCGGCAACGCGCGCGGGATCACCGGGCCTCGGATCCCACGGCAGCCGCAGCGGGTCGCCGGCGTTCCGGGGGATCACGTGGAAGTGGACGTGGAAGACCGTCTGCCAGGCGTCTGCGCCGCAGCAGTTGAGGAGGTTGAAGCCCGAGCAGCCGAGCACATCCTTGACCCGCTCCCCCATCCGCTGGGCCATCTGCGCGCAGGCGGCGAGATCCTCGGCGCCGACGGCCAGCACGTCGCGGCTGTGGGCGCGCGGGACGACCAGCAGGTGACCGTCGGCCGCAGGGTTGATGTCCATGAACGCGATCGTCCGCTCGTCCTCGGCGACGATCGTGGCGGGCAGCTCGCCGGCGACGATCTTGCAGAAGATGCAGTCAGGATCTGAATCGGCCATGGCCGCCAGACTACGTCAGCAGTGCTCGCGCATGCGCGATCGCCGAGTCGGCGTCGGCGACCTCGCCCGCATAGCGGGCGGCGGCGATCTCCGCCAGCAACTCACCGAGCCGTGGACCGGGCCTGATCCCGAGCTCTGACGCCAGCCGGTCGCCGCGGACCAGCGGCGGGCGCGAGCGCTCGGCGGCGAACCGCAGCGCGTGCGGCAGCACGACGCGAGCGACCGCGAGGTGGCGTTCGGTCGAAAGCTCGGCCTTGTGGCCGCCGGTCGCCAGCCGGTCTGCGATCGACAGCAGGCTGACATCGAGCTCGACCGGCGATGTCTCGTCGAGGTAGCGGTAGATCGTGCGCCGGTCAAGCGGACCGGCGTGGACCAGGAAGCCGAGACCGAGATGGTGGCGTGTCAACGCGGCGAGATGGTCCGACAGCCGGGTCGAGACCTTCAGCCGGCCCATCACCTCCCGCGTGTAGCCGACGCCGGCGTCGGAGTGGCCGGGGAAGCCGACGACCGTGCCATCGTCGGCGACGGCCTGCGTCTGAGGCTTTGCGATGTCGTGCAGCAGGGCGCTCCAGCGCAGGGCATCACCACGCGTGACGCCGTCACCGACGGGCTCGGACATCACCTCTGTGATCCGCCGCGCATCCGATCGCTCAAGACCGTCGACGACCGCCCCAGGGTCGGCGGTCACCGCGAGCGTGCCATCGAGCACCAGCAGCGTGTGCTCGTAGACGTCGAGGTGGTGGTAGCGATTCTGCTCGACGCCGCGCAGCGCGGCCAGCTCGGGCAGCATCGCGGTCGTCAACCCGAGCTCGTCGAGCAGCCGGATGCCGGCGAGAACCGCCGGCGCGGCGATCAGCTCGCGCAGCTCGGCAAAGACACGCTCGCCGGCGACACCACGGATCAGCAGCGCCCGCGCCGCTGCGGCCGCGACGGTCGCCGGGTCGCAGCCGAAGCCGAGCACGGTCGCCAGCCGCGCCAGCCGCAGCACGCGCAGCGGGTCGGCGTCGAAGGCCCGTTCAGAGACCATCCGCAGCCGCCGGGCGGCCAGGTCCTGCCGCCCGCCGTGCGGATCGATCAGGTCACCGCCGGCGACCGGACGCGCGATCGCATTGACGGTCAGGTCGCGCTGGGCCAGATCGTCGCCGATCGTCGCACCCTGCAGGGCCGAGACGTCGACCTGCCAGCCGTCGCCGACCAACCGCCAGGCGCCGAACCCTTCGGAGAGGGCGAAGACCGGAACCCGCAGCACGCGAGCGAGCGCACGAGCCTGCCGCTCGGGGTCGCCGGCCGTCGCCAGGTCGAGGTCACCGGTGGCCCTCGCGAGCAGCTCATCGCGGATCGTGCCGCCGACGACCCAGACGTCCTGATCACCGAGCTCCCGTGCGACGATCGCGTCCGGAGCGCTGCTCACAACCGCTCCCCGGCACGGTACGGCACGCGAGGCAGCCGTGCCGTGAGGCCGGTCACGATCTCATAGTTGATCGTGCCGATCGCGTTCGCGAGCTCCTCGGTGGTGACCCGCTCGGCACCCTGGACGCCGATCAGGACCGCCTCGTCGCCGGGCTCCGGCCGCGGCTCGATGCCGGTCACGTCGACGGTGATGTTGTCCATCGAGACGGTGCCCAGGATCGCGCTGCGGCAGCCGCCGATCAGGACCGGGCCCCTGCACGAGAACGCCCGCCGGTAGCCGTCGCCATAACCGATCGGCACCGTCGCGACCGTGGTCGGGCGGGCGGCGACGAAGCGCCGCCCGTAGCCGGTGCTCTCACCGGCTGCACAGTCCTTGACGGCGGCGATGCCGACGACGAGCTCGGCGGACGGCGCGAGCCCATGTCGCGTCGGGTCGATCCCGAACGGATCGAGACCGTAGACGGCGGCACCGCAGCGGACGAGATCGAAGTGCGACCGCGGTTCGCGCAGCGTCGCAGCGGAGTTGGCGGTATGGAGCAGCACGCCCGGATGACGTCGGCGCAGCTCGCGGGCCCAGCGCTCGAAGCGTTCGAGCTGCTCGTAGAAGAATCTCGTGCCGTCGTCGTCCATCTCGTCGGCGGTCGCAAAGTGCGTCATGCCTGCGACGAGCGTCGTCGCGGAGGCGGCGGCGATCAGGCCGGCGGTGTAGTCGGCCTCTGCGGCATCGCGGGTGCCGAGACGACCGAGCCCGGTGTCGAGCTTGACGTGGACCCGGGCCGGTATCGCACCCGGCTGGGCCGTCGCGGCCGCGATCACGTGCTCGGCGAAGCCCGGCGTCCACGCGGTGACATCGAGCCGGTGCGCGAGCGCCAGCTCAAGCTCAGCGCCGGTCAGCGCTCCGAGCACGATGATCGGCACATCGTGGTGGACCGCGCGCAGCTCGCGCCCCTCCTGCGATGTCGCGACCGCAAGCCATGTGGCGCCGCCCGCGAGCGCGGCGCGGGCGCTGATCATCATCCCGTGCCCGTAGCCGTTGGCCTTGACGACCGCGCAGACCGCGGACTGCGGAGCTGCCGCGGCAAGGCGAACCACATTGTGCTCGATCGCGCCGACGTCGACGCGCAGCTCGGCCCTCACGGACGCTCCCGGGCCAGTACCGGGCCGAGCTCAGCGACAACATCGGAGGCGATCACAACATCGGCCGTGCCGGCACTGACTGCGGCGGCGCGCCCGGCGGCCGCATGCAGGAAGACGGCGGCCTCGGCAGCCCGGGTGGCCGTCATTCCGGCTCCGAGCAGTGCACCGATCATGCCCGCGAGCACGTCGCCGGTGCCAGCCGTCGCCAGCGCGGGCGCGTCGCCGGTGCTGATCGCGAACGGTGCGCCGGCATCCGGCGTCACGACCAGCGTGTCGTCGCCCTTGAGCACCACGACCGCGCCAGCTGCGCTCGCGGCTCGTCGCGCGTGATCGAGCCGTGCACGGGCGACCTCTTCGCTGGAGCAGCCGAGCAGCCGGGCGAGCTCGCCGGCGTGCGGCGTCAGCACGGTGGGCCGGCCTCTCTGTGCGAGCGCGGCGAGCGCACCGGCGTACGCGTTCAGTCCGTCGGCGTCGAGCACCAGCGGCACCTCGGCGGCGACCGCCAGCTCGCGCGCGAACGCCGCGGCCGCCGGTTCGCGACCGAGTCCGGGACCGAGCACGAGCGCGCCGCCGTGCAGCTCGGCCCGTTCGATGATCATCGCGACATTCTCCGGCCCGTGATGGGTCTCGGGCCCCGGAAGCGGCGCGCACATCACCTCGGCCAGGCGCGTCTCAACGATCTGAAGCAGACCGGCCGGCACGCAGGCGGTGACGTAGCCGGCACCGGTTCGAATCGCCGCCGCCGCCGCCAAGCACGGCGCACCGGAGAGTCCGCGCGAACCTCCGGCGACGAGGACGTGCCCGCTCGTGAACTTGGTGCTGGCGGCGCCACGGCGTGGGAAGTGCGCCAGTGCATCGGCGCCGAGCAGCCGCGCCGACGGCTGGACCGGCCAGCGATCTGGGTACGGCAGCTCGATCACCCTGACATCACCGGCGTGCTGCTTGGCCGGAGCGATCCAGAGCCCGGCCTTCGCCGCGGCGAAGGTCGCAGTGGCCGCCGCACGGATCGCGCTGCCGGCGACCTCTCCGGTGCCGGCATCGACGCCGCTCGGCAGATCGGCAGCGACGACCGGGACTCCGGTCGCGTTGATCGCATCGATGATGGAGGCGAACGGCTCCCGCGGCGCACCGCTCGCGCCGGTGCCGAGCAGGCAGTCGACGATCACGGCTGCACCGTCCAGCAGGGCAGGATCCCAGGGCACGGCCGGTGCACCGGGCAGCCGCCGGGCGTTGGTGGCCGCATCGCCGGCCGCCGGCGGTGCGGGCGTCGCCATCAGCACGTCGACCTCGCGCCCCCAGGTCCGCAGCAGCCGTGCCGCGACGTAACCGTCGCCGCCGTTGTTGCCCGCACCGCAGACGACGGCGACGCGCCCGCCCGGAGCCAGCTCGGCGACAAACTCCGCCAGCCCGCGACCGGCGGCCTCCATCAACTCGAGGCCGGGTACGCCCCGATCGTCGATCGCCCAGCGATCGAGGGCACGCATCGCGGCAGCGTCATAGAGGCTTTCGGCCATCGTCGCCGAGCAGCGTACCGGCGTGCCTGGTCAATCCCCGTGACGGGCGCGGATCAGAGCGCCGAGACGGTCGCACGCCGCGTCGGCCTGCTCCTGCCCGGTCGCCTCGACCAGCACGCGCACGACCTGCTCGGTGCCCGACGGACGGACCAGGACGCGTCCGTGACCGGCGAACGCCCGGTCCTCGGCCGTGATCGCAGCCGCCAGCTCAGCGTCGCCGGACACAGCGTCACGGTCCCGTACCGGCACCGCGCTCAGCGCCTGTGCCAGCGGCGCGAACGGGCGCACGTCGCGGAGGCGGCGGCCGGCCAGCGACTCGAGCGTCAGCAGCGCGCTCGCGATCCCGTCTCCGGACGGGACGAACGCCATGTCGATGATGTGCCCGGACTGCTCACCACCGAGGCGCAGCCCGTGCTCGCGCAGTGCGGTCAGCACATGGCGATCGCCGACCGCGGTCTCGGTGACCGCGATGCCGGCCTCCTGCATCGCCGCCCGCAGCCCGTAGTTGCTCATCACCGTGACGGCGATCCCGTCACCGTCGAGGGCGCCGGCCTGCTTGAGCGCCAGCGCGGCGAGCGCGATCAGACGATCGCCGTCGACGACCTCGCCGGCCTCGTCGACGGCGATGACACGATCGCCGTCGCCGTCGAACGCGAAGCCGAGCTCCGCGCGACCATCACGCACCACCTGGGTCAGGGGACCGGGGTGGGTCGACCCGCAGCCGGCGTTGATGTTGCGCCCGTCGGGCGCATCGCCGAGGACCACAACATCGCCGCCGAGCCGCCTGAAGATCGTGGGCGCGACCTCGTGCGTGGCGCCGTGCGCGCAGTCGAGCGCGATCGTGCGGCCGCTGAGATCGAGTGCGGCGAAGCGCTGCGCCAGTGCGGCGAGATAGAACTCGCCGAGTCCGCCGGCAGCGACGATCGTGCCCGGTTCGGCGGCGGCCGCGCCCCGACCGTCGGCGACGCGCCGCTCGATCCCGCGCTCAGCGTCGTCGCCGAGCTTCAGACCGCCGGGGCCGAACAGCTTGATCCCGTTGTCCTCGAACGGGTTGTGCGAGGCGGAGATCACCGCCGCGAGGTCGAACCGGCCGCCGGCGATCGACAGCGGTGCGGCCGGCGTGGGCAGAACGCCGCCGAGCGTCACGTTCGCGCCGGCCTCGGCGGCGCCCTCTGCGAACGCGGCCTCCAGCTCCGGCCCCGACTCGCGCGTGTCGCGGATCACGAGCAGGCGAGCGCCCGCCGCCCCCTGCTCGGCCACCGCCGCAGCGCCGAGAGCGTGCGCCAGCGCGGTGCTCAGCAGCTCGCCGGCCCGGCCCCGAACACCGTCCGTGCCGAACAGGCGCCGGACCATCGCCGCGCTCAGCGCTTGCTGAACTGCGGCCGCTTGCGGGCCTTCTTGAGGCCGGCCTTCTTGCGCTCCTTGGCGCGCGCGTCGCGCGTCAGGAAGCCGCGCCGCTTGAGCTCGGTGCGCAGGTTCGGATCGGCCTCCAGCAGCGCACGCGAGATGCCGTGACGGAGCGCGCCGGCCTGGGCCGACACGCCGCCGCCGTGCATCCGGGCGATGACGTCGACCTTGTCCTCGTAGCCGACGGTCTCGAGCGGCTGACGGATCGTGCGCTGGAGCGTCTCACGCGGGAAGAAGTCCGCGAGCACGCGCCCGTTGATCGTGTAGATGCCGGTGCCCGGCTTCAGGGTGACTCGTGCGATCGCGGTCTTGCGCTTGCCGGTGGCGCGGTAGCGCGCGTCGGCCGAGAGCTGGATCTCCGCGGTGATCGGCTCCTGGAGGTCCTGCTCCTCGTCGACCGTCTCCTCCTCGGCATGCGGATCAACGTCCTCGGACCAGCGATCGCCGTGGTCGCGGTCGTCCTCGAGCACCAGATCGGGATCGAGGTCCATGCCCGGGATCGCCGGCTTCTCGCGCGGAGCCGGCGGCTCCTCGTCCTCGGGCTCCTGCTCGTCGGCGGCCTCGGCGACCGGAGCAGCGGCAGGCTCGCTCTCGGTAGCGGCGGGCTGCCCGGCGTCAGCGGTAGACGCCTCGTCGGCAGCGGCGGGCTGCTCGGCCGCGGCCGGCGTCTCGGCGGCGCTCTCGTCCTGCGGCTGCTCGGGCTGGGTCGTCTCGTCGGTCATGGCTACGCGGAGATCTCCATCGTCTTGGGCTGCTGCGCGGCGTGCGGATGGTCGGGTCCCGCATACACCTTGAGCTTGGTCAGCTGCTTGCGGGCCAGGCGATTGCGGGGCATCATGCCCTTGACGGCCTTGCGGATGACCTCCTCGGGCTGGCGCTCGAGCATCTCCGCGAGCGTGCGCGACCGGATTCCGCCCGGGTAGCCCGAGTGCCGGTAGTAGCGCTTGTCGGCGCGCTTGTTGCCGGTCACCGAGATCTTCTCAGCGTTGATCACGACGACGAAGTCGCCGGTATCGACGTGAGGCGTGTACTCGGGCTTGTTCTTGCCGCGCAGCGCGTTCGCAAGCTGCGTTGCAAGACGCCCGAGCGTCTGGCCGTTGGCATCGACGAGCACCCAGTTGCGCTCGCGGGTTTCTGAGTTGGCGACGTAGGTCTTCACGGCAGCGGTAGGTAGAGGGTCCGTGCTGGAGCCTGGCGGCGGCACAGCAGCGGCAACCCGAATGCGCGCGTGCAACACACGCGCAGCGGATTCGGCATGATAGCGGGAGCAGATCGGTCTCCGACGATCGCGTTCGGGGTCCAACATGCGTCCAGCCGGATAGCAACGGTCCAAGGAGGGCCGACCACAAGGAACAGTGTCGACGGTGCCCCCCACACCGCAGGCGGCCTCAGCCGCCTCCGGATTCCTGCCTCCGAGCGGGGATGCCGGCGATGCCGTGCACGCGACCCCCACCGGCCCTGACGGCCTGATCCCGCCGCAGAGCCGGGGACGCTCGAACAAGCTGATCGGCGAGCTCTGCGTCGAGCTCGGCCTCGCCTCCATCGAGGCGGTCGAGGAGGCCGTCGCACTTGCACGCTCGACCAACCGGCTGACGGGGCGCGTCCTGATCGAGCAGGGCGTGCTGACGCCGCAGCAGCTCGCGCGCGTGTTGGCTGAGCGGTTCGGCATCGATCGTGCCGACCTGACCCAGTTCCCGGTCGACATGGAGCTGGCACGCAAGATCGACCCGTCGTTCGTGCGGCGCTACGACGCTGTGCCGATCGGCGTCGACGAGGACGGGACGCTGCTGCTGGCGATGGCCGACGCGTCGAACATGCTCGCGCTCGACGACGCGACGATGATCACCGGAATGTCGGTACGGCCGGTGATCGCGGCCTACGACGACATCCACCGGCTCGGCCAGCGCATCGGCACCGACCTGCAGGAGATCTCGGCACGGGTCGACGAGGAGGCGACCGAGTTCGATGCGCTCGGGATCCCCGACATCGACGTCACCAACCTCGACGGCGACGCCGACGCCCCGGTGATCAAGCTGATCAACGAGATCCTCAGCCGCGCGATCCGCCGCGGCGCCTCGGACATCCACTTCGACCCTCATCAGGACGAGATGAAGGTCATCTTCCGCATCGACGGCATGCTCGACCACGCCGTGACGGCGCCGAAGAAGCTGATGGCCGGGCTCGTCTCGCGGATGAAGGTGATGGCCTCACTCGACATCGCCGAGCGACGGCAGCCTCAGGACGGTCGTGTCTCGCTGCTGATCGACGGCCACGAGATCGACCTGCGGATCGTCACGCTGCCGACGGTGTTCGGCGAAGCGGTCGTGTCCCGGATCCTCGACTCCTCCTCCTCCCCCGTCGGACTCGAGCACATCGGCATGCTGGAGGCCGACCGCGCGAAGGTCGAGGCGACGATGGCACGCCCCTACGGCGGCCTGCTCGTGACCGGGCCGACCGGCTCGGGCAAGTCGACGACGCTCTACTCGTGCCTGGCGCACGTCAACAGCGGGACACGGACGATCATCACGGTCGAGGATCCGGTCGAGTACCGCATGGAGGGCGTCAAGCAGATGGCGATCCAGTCCAAGAGCGGGAAGATGACGTTCGCCAAGGGCCTGAAGGCGATCATGCGTGCCGATCCCGACATCATCATGGTCGGCGAGATCCGCGACGGCGAGACGGCGCACATCGCGGTCGAGGCCGCGCTGACCGGGCACCTCGTGCTCTCGACGCTGCACACCCGCGATGCCCCGAACGCTGTCTCCCGCCTGCTCGACATGGGCGTCGAGCCGTTCCTGCTGTCGTCGGCGATCGACACCGTCGTCGCCCAGCGGCTCGCGCGACGGCTGTGCGAGCACTGCAAGAAGGCGATGATCGTGCCGGCCGAGCAGATGATCGACAACGGCTTCCATGTCGACGAGGACATCGCCGTCTGCAAGCCGACCGGATGCGACCGCTGCAACAACAGCGGCTATCGCGGCCGCATCGGCATCTTCGAGGTGCTGACGATGGACGAGGAGATGCGGGCGCTGACACTGCGCCGCGCCTCCGCCGACGAGATCGCCGCCGCGGCCACCGCCGGCGGGATGCAGCGGCTGCGCGACGACGGGCTCGAGAAGGTCCGCCTCGGCCTGACCTCACCCGAGGAGGTCGTGCGGGTCAGTGCCTCTGGGTGATCCGGTGCCAGGGCACCGGATCACCCAGAGGTAGGGACTCCGGCAAAGCCGGAGTCCCGGCCGAGGTAGGGACTCCGGCAAAGCCGGAGTCCCGGCCGAGGTAGGGACTCGGGCGGAGCCGGAGTCCCGGCCGAGGTAGGGACTCGGGCGGAGCCGGAGTCCCGGCCGAGGTAGGGACTCGGGCGGAGCCGGAGTCCCGGCCGACGCGACAACACCGACGGAGCCGGAGTCCCGGCCAGGCGACAACACCGACGGACCCGGAGTCCCGCCGACACTGCACGCGCGCGCGTGGCGCGGCATGATGCGGACATGAGCGAGCTACGCAACGTCGTCCTGGTCGGTCACAGCGGGGCGGGCAAGACGACTCTCGCGGAAGCGCTGCTGCACCACGCGGGTGCCACCACCCGCATCGGTCGCGTCGAAGACGGCA
>CAZYMM010000002.1:0-2537 GCA_964648515.1 uncultured Conexibacter sp. | reverse complement strand
GCGCTGCTGCACCACGCGGGTGCCACCACCCGCATCGGTCGCGTCGAAGACGGCACCACCGTGCTCGACCACGACGACGCCGAGAAGCGGACCGGACACAGCGTCGCGCTCTCCGTCGCCTCGTTCGAGCTCTCCGACCCGGCGCTCTGCGGCCCCGCAGGGCCGGTGCAGGTCACGCTGCTCGACACCCCCGGCCACGCCGACTTCATCGGTGAGCTGCGAGCCGGGCTGCGCGGTGCCGACGCGGCGATCTTCGTCGTCTCGGCCGTCGACGGCATCCACGGCTCGACGCGGCTGCTCTGGCATGAGTGCGAAGACGTCGGCATGCCGCGGGCGATCGCCGTGACCCACATCGACCAGGCACGCGGCGAGTGGGACGCCGCACTCGAAGCCTGCAAGACGTGGTTCGGAGACGGCGTCCATCCGCTCTATCTGGCCGGCGGCGACCCGGAGCACCCCGACCTGCTGGACGTCGTCCGGCGCACCGTCGCCGGTGGCGGTACGGCCGACGCCGCCCAGCTCGAACAGATCGACGCCGAGCGGGGCGAGTTGATCGAGGGCGTCATCACCGATTCCGAGGACGACGCGCTGCTCGACCGTTATCTCGGCGGCGAGGAGGTCGACTTCGATGCGCTCGCCGAGGACCTCGAGACGGCGATCGCACGTGCCCACTTCCACCCCGTCCTGCCGGTGGTGGGCACCGCCGGAATCGGGGTCGGGCCGCTGCTCGAGGTGATCTGCCGCGGCTTCCCGAAGCCGAGTAAGCACGTGCTGCCGCCGGTTACGACGCCCACGGGTGACGCGCGCGCCGCGATCACCGGAACGCCGGATGAGCCGCTCGTGGCCGAGGTGATCAAGACGACGACCGACCCGTATGTCGGCCGCGTTTCGCTGGTACGGGTGTTCGCGGGCACGCTGCGGCCCGATACGCCGGTCCACGTCTCCGGGCACTTCGCGCGGTTCAGCGGCCACGCCGCCGACGCCGCCTGGCATGCCGACCACGACATCGACGAGCGCGCGGGGGCGATCTCGCGGCCGTTCGGCGCCGAGCTGACAACGATTCCGCAGGCCTCTGCCGGCGAGATCGTCGCGGTCGCACGACTCACGCACGCCGAGACCGGCGACACGCTCTCGGACCCATCGTCGCCGGCGCTGATGGAGCCCTGGACGATGCCCGAGCCGCTGCTGCCGACGGCGATCTCGGTCGAGTCCTCCAAGGACGAGGCCAAGCTCGTCGACGGCCTGGCTCGGGTCCAGGCCGAGGACCCGACGGTGCGAGTCGTGGTCGATTCTGCGACCCATCAGATGGTGCTCTGGACGATGGGCGACCAGCACCTCGACGCGGTACTCGACAGGATGAGGACCCGCTTCGCGGTGCCGGTCAGGACGATGCCGGTCGAGGTCGCCCTGCGTTCGACGATCCGCGGTGCGGCCGCGGCCCAGGGCCGCCATGTAAAACAGTCGGGCGGGCACGGCCAGTACGCGGTCTGTGAGATCGAGGTCGAGCCGCTCGCGCAGGGCAGCGGTTTCGAGTTCTACGACAAGGTCGTCGGCGGTGCGGTCCCCAAGCAGTTCATCGGCTCGGTCGAGAAGGGGGTCGTGCAGCAGATGGAGCAGGGCGTGAGCGGCCATCCGATGGTCGACATCAAGGTCACGCTCGTCGGCGGCAAGGCGCACTCCGTCGACAGCTCGGACCAGGCCTTTCAGACGGCCGGCGCGCTGGCGATCCAGTCGGCGGCAGCCGCCGCCGGGATCCAGTTGCTCGAGCCGATCGACATCGTCGCGGTGACCTGCGAGGAGGAGTATGTCGGCGCCGTGCTGTCGGACCTCGCCGTGCGTCGTGCGCGTGTCCGTGGCACCGAGCCCGCCGGCGCCGGCCGAGCGACGGTGTCAGCCGAGGTGCCGGCGATCGAGTTGACCTCCTATGCGCCACAGCTGCGGGCGATCGCGCACGGCACGGGCACCTTCCACCGCGAGTACCTCGCGCACCAGCCGGCGCCGGAGGGGCTGGCCGAGAAGCTGGCGGCCGCGGGCGCCTGAACTGAACTGCCTGGCCGGGCTCGGCCCGGAAGCTGTGGGCGCCGCACACGCTCGGCGCAAAGTGATCGGTATGCGATCACTTGACGCCGTGCGCCCACAGCTTGCCATCATACGCTCGTATTCGATAACATACGGCGCTCGATGACCAGGGATGCGATCGAGACGTTCTCGGCGTTCGCCGACGACTACGAGGCCAGCCGCCGGCTGATGATCGAGCCGTACGACGACTTCTACGGCACCACCGTGGCTGCACTGGACTTGGCCCGGCGCCCGCTGGCCCGCGTGCTGGAGCTCGGCGCCGGCACCGGCGCGCTCACCCGGCGCGTGCGTGCGGCGCACCCCTCAGCCGATCTGGTCGTCTGTGACGGATCGGCGGCGATGCTCGCGAAGGCACGGGGAACGATCGCCGAACCGGTCGAGTTCATCGTCGCCGACCTGCGCGATCCGCTGCCGGTCGGTCGTTTCGACGCCGTCATCTCGGCGATGGCGATCCACCA
>CAZYMM010000001.1:0-45356 GCA_964648515.1 uncultured Conexibacter sp. | reverse complement strand
GACATCGACTCCCAGAACAGCGTGTGGTTGGCGTGGCCGCCGCCGTTGTTGCGGAACACGCCCTGACGGTCCTGGGGCAGCGAGCCGAGGTTCGCGAGGACCTCTTCGACCGGCTTGCCGTCGAGATCGGTGCCCGCGAGGGCGGCGTTGGCCTTGTCGACGTACGCCTGATGGTGCTTGTCGTGGTGGAGCCGCATCGTCGCCTCGTCGATCGTCGGCTCGAGTGCGTTGTAGTCGTAGGGAAGTGCAGGTACCTCGTAGGCCATGGTCAATCTCCTCCGTGCTGGTCGGAATTGGGGTCGCTTTCACCCTAGCGACGACCGGCCTGGGCTCCTCACCGCGTAGGCTGGGCGCCCATGCGGATGTCTGAGCTCTTCCTGCCGACCGAGCGTGAGCCGCCGGCCGACGCCGAGGCGCTCAGCCACAAGCTGATGGTCCGCGCCGGTCTGGTCCGCCAGCTCGGCGCCGGCCTCTGGACCTGGCTTCCGGCCGGCTGGCGCGTACACCAGAAGATCGTCGCGATCATCCGCGAGGAGATCGACGCGATCGGCGGCCAGGAGCTGCTGATGCCGGTGCTGCAGCCGGCCGACATCTGGAGGCGGTCAGGCCGCTACGAGACCGTCGGTGCCGAGCTGTTCCGGCTCAGGGACCGGCGCGAGTCGGCGATGGTGCTGGCGATGACCCACGAGGAGGCCGTCACCCATCACGTCGCGCAGGTGATCCGCAGCTATCGCGACCTGCCGCTCCTGCTCTACCACTTCCAGATCAAGGAGCGTGACGAGCCGCGCCCGCGTGCTGGCGTACTGCGTACGCGCGAGTTCATCATGAAGGACTCGTACTCGTTCGATCGCGACCAGGCGGGCCTGGAGGCCGCCTACGAGCGTCACCGCACCGCGTATCACCGCATCTACGAGCGTTGCGGGCTTGAGTTCTTCGAGTGCGCTTCGGATGTCGGGATGATGGGCGGGTCTGCCGCCCATGAGTACATGGCCCCATGCGCCGCCGGCGAGGACGACGTCGTGATCGGCGCAGGCGGCTACAGCGCCAACCTGGAGATCGCGAGCGCCGAGCCGCAGCCGGTGCCGGCGCTGCCCGACCGTCTCGACGGCCGCCTGCATACGCCGGCCCTGACGACGATCGAGGAGGTCGCGGCCCAGCTCGGCGTCGGCGCCGGCAACCTGATCAAGGCCTATCCGGTGGTGCTCGATGACGGCGGCGGCGAGCTCGTGCTCGTGTTCGTCCGCGGCGACCATCGCGTCGGCGAGATCAAGCTCGCCAACGCGCTCGGCGGCCGGTTCCGTCAGGCGCGGCCCGACGAGCTGCCCGGTCCGGCCGGGTTCCTCGGCCCGGTCGCGGGCGTCCGTACGATCTGGGATGCCGCCGTGACGCCGGGCCGCTACATCGCCGGCGCCGGCGAACCGGACCATCACGAGGTGGTTGAGGTGCAGGCTGGACCGCGTGCCGACATCCGTTCTGTCGAGCCCGGCGACACGATCGGCGGCGAGCCGGTACGGATCGTGCCGGCGATCGAGATCGGCAACATCTTCCAGCTCGGCACCCGCTACAGCGAACCGCTCGGCTGCACCTATCTCGACGAGCAGGGCTCCCAGCAGCCGGTCGTGATGGGCTCCTACGGCATCGGCCCGGCCCGGATCGCGGCGGCGGCGGTCGAGCAGTCGGCCGACGAGCACGGCATCTGCTGGCCGCGTGCGATCGCTCCCTATGAGGTCCATGTCGTCGGGGTCGGCAAGCCGGGGTCCAATGAGGCCGCCGCCGCCGAACGTCTTTACAACGACCTTCGTGGGGCCGGCATCGACGCGCTGCTCGACGACCGCGCCGCCGGCGCCGGTGAGAAGTTCGCCGATGCCGAGCTGCTCGGTGTGCCGCTGCGACTCACCGTCGGCCGGCGCGGCCTGCAGGCCGGGGTGGCCGAAGCCCAGTTGCGCCGCGGCCGCGCCGACCAGGAGGGCGGCGTGCCGCTCGCGGGCCCGCAGGCCAGGACCCGCGAGCTCTGGGAGAGCGCGCCCTGAGCCAGGAGCCGCCACCGCCGCCCGGCCGTGACGCCAGGCGCAGCGAACGTGCCGAGGCGCGGCGCGAGTGGGCGGCCGACCGGCGCCAGCAGGCCGACGATCTACGCCAGCGGGCACAGGAGCGCAGCCGTCTGGCCGGCGAGGCCGCACAGGAGGCCTGGCGCAATCCGCGGCTCACGTTCCGGCGCCTGTTCGGCCTCGACCGCTCCGGTCCGCCGCCGCCCGCGACCGGCACCGATGCGCCCTGGAACCCGTGGACGATCCCCAACGCGATCGGGCTTGTCCGGCTGCTGCTGATCCCGGTGATGCTGTTCTTCGGTCTCCGCGACGGCGAGGGCGGCGACGCGACAGCCGCGACGCTGTTCGCCGTGATCGCCTGGAGCGACTACCTCGACGGGATCGCCGCTCGCGTGACCGGGCAGTACAGCAAGCTCGGGGCGCTGCTCGATCCGCTCGTCGACCGGCTGCTGGTGCTGGCCGGGCTCGCCGTCTGCTGGAAGTTCTCGCTGCTGCCCCACTGGGGTGTGATCGCAGTCGCGGTGCGCGAGCTCTACGTGATGGTCGCAGCGGAGCTCATGATCCGCCGCGGCCACGCTCTGTCGATCAACTGGTTCGGCCGGCTCGGCGTCTGGCCGACGATGAGCGCGATCTTCTTCGCCCTGGTCGGGATGAAGACGACGGCGCTCGTGCTGCTGATCGCCGGGCTGGTGCTCGGGGTGCTCGCCGCCGCCAGCTATACGCGCGACGCGCTGACGCTCGCCCGGCACGAACCCTCAAGCGGAGCTTGATAAATCGACGGGGCGCGATGATATGCTCGCGCCTCCCGCCCCCTTGACCAGAGAAGGCACCGCATGGACTCGTTTCCCGACCTTGGCTCGCTGTCGGATCAGGAGCTCAAGGATCTGATCCAGCAGCTCACCGATGAGGAGGTCGAGATCTCCTACCGTCGCCGGATCCTGCACGGCAAGATCGACATCCTGCGTGCCGAGCTGGTCAACAGGCTGCGCAAGCGCCACGAGGGCGGCGAGGACGTGATCACCGGCGCCGACGTGCAGCGCCTGACCGACATCCTCGCCGGACGCGCCGCAGCCGAGCCTCAGGGCGAGGCCTAGGGCCGCGACGGAGCACGCGTTCGTGCCGTCCTGTCCCGCATGCGGCGTCGAGAACGCCGAGGGCCAGAACTTCTGCGGCAACTGCGGCACGGCGCTGCAGGCCGCGCCCGAGTCGGTGACGGCGACCTACGTCGTCGGCCACGACGGTGAGCTGCACGCCGTCGAGATCGATGAGATCGTCGCCGGCGAGGGCGGTGCCGCACTCGTCGTCCGCGCCGGAGGCGGACATGTCGGCGAGTCGTTCCCGCTCGACGGCGACCGCATGTCGGTAGGAAGACGTCCAGACTCCGACATCTTTCTCGACGACGTCACCGTCTCGCGCGACCACGCGATGATCGTGCGGCGCGGCGACGAGCACCACCTCGACGATCTCGGCTCGCTCAACGGAACCTACGTCAACCGCCGGCGGATCGAGTCGCATCAGCTCGTCGACGGTGACGAGCTGCAGATCGGCAAGTACAAGCTGGTCTATCTCGCTCGCTGAACCGGATGTCGGACCAGACCGCACTCGACATACCACGCCCGCAGCCGCGGACCAAGGCGATGACGATCGGCGCCGTCTGCAAGACGCTGGCGACCGAGTTCCCCGACATCTCGATCTCGAAGATCCGCTACCTCGAGGACCAGAAGCTGATCGAGCCGCGGCGCACGGCCGGCGGCTACCGCCTCTACGCACCCCAGGATGTCGCCCGACTGCGGGCGATCCTGCGGATGCAGCGCGACGAGTTCCTGCCGTTGCGCGTGATCCGCCAGGAGCTCGCCGCCGGCCGGACCGACGGACGCGACGGTGACGACGCCGCGCAGGCGGCTGGCGGGAGCTTCGAGCAGCGGCCGCGGCGCAACATCACCGTGACCGGCGGCGACAGCGCCCGCTACCTGCTCGAAGACGTGCTCGAGGAGACCCGGGCCGAACCGGCCCTGGTGCGTGAGCTCGAGGAGTTCGGCGTGATCACGGGCCGCAGCGAGGGCGGCGTCACGACCTACGACGAGATCGACCGTGAGATCGTCCGTGCCGCCGCCGAGCTGGCGCGCTACGGCGTCGGCGGCCGCAACCTGCGCGTCTTCCGCACGTCGGCCGACCGTGAGGCGGCGCTGCTGCAGCAGATCCTGGCCCCGTCGCTGCGCTCGCGCAACGAGGCGCGCCGTGGTGAGGCGCGCGAGGCGCTCGAGAACCTCGCGACGGTCACAGGCCATCTCAAGCACCTGCTGCTGGTCCGCGATCTGCGCAAGCTGATCGGCTGATGGCGCGGATCACGCGCGAGCGCGTGATCGCATCGGCACCGGCCGTCGTCTGGCGGACGGTGTCCGATCCGGCCACGCTGCCGCGCTGGTGGCCGGGCGTCGAGCGTGTCGAGGGCGCACGGGGGAGCGCCTTCTCGCAGGTGATGCGCTCCAGCCGCGGCCGCCCGGTCCGAGCCGACTTCCAGTGGGTGCGACGCGAGCAGGACGCGCGCCTGCGCTGGCGGCAGTCGTTGGCCGGAACCCCGTTCGATGAGGTCTTTGCGGCGCGGGCGGTGGCAATCGAGCTGGCGGCGGCCGCCGACGGCGCGACCCGCGTCTCGATCACCGTCGAGCAGACGCTGCGCGGCGCCGCCCGCTACGTCACGGCGCTCAACCGGCGCGGTGTGCGCCGCCAGCTCGATGCCGCGCTCGAGGGGCTCGATGCGCTGCTGACGGGCGCGAACCGCGGGTCCGGCGCCGGCGTCAGCCCTTGAAGCTGCCTGCGAGCACGACCTCGCCCGGTGCTGTGGGCGACTGTGCGGTCTCACGCGAGATCACGACGCGGTCGGAGGTCAGCGCGCCCTTCGGGGCGGCAACGAGCCCGACGAGCCGGCCCGCATCGGTGCCCTTGGCCGCGACCGCCGGGAAGAAGCCGAGCCGCGACCAGCGCCCGTCCTTCTGCAGCCAGAGCGCGTACATGTTGCTGGCCTCCAGCCCCTGACCGAGGACCTGTAGCGCGCGCTTGCCGTCCTGCTGCACCACGAACAGGATCCCGAGCGGGGAGCTTGCGCCGCTCGGCGGCTTGAGATTGATCTGCTTGACGATCTCCGCGCCGCCCGCCGCCGTGTTGGAGGTGGTGGTCGTCGTCGTCGCGGTGGCGGCCGGTTTGGCGGCTCGTGTTTCGGCCGGCTTCGCGCCCTTGCCGCCGAAGCCGCCGAACAGCGCGGCCGCGATCAGCGCGAGCGCAGCGACGACGACGGCCAGCACGAGCAGCCCGCCGCGCCGCGAGACACGTGCCTGTTCGGAAGCGGCGGCATCCGGCCCGCTGGCCTCTTCCGCCACGGCCGGGGCCGGTTCGATCCCGTCGTCACCAGCGAGCTCTTCGCCGACCAGGCGTTTGCGGGCCTCCTCCCACCAGGCCCTGTTCTCGGCCGAATCGTTCAGCAGTGTGCCTGCCGCAGGCTGGTCGCCGCCGAGCAGCGCGTCGGCCAGCCGCTCACGGTCGGCAACGGTCGTCGCCGACGGGAAGGGCGCAATCGTCGCCAGCGCCGCATGGGCGCGTGCGCGGACGTTGGGCACGTCGGACGCGAGCGCGGCGGCGATCACCTCGTAGCTCTGGCCTCGCCGCAGCAGCAGCCGCAGGATCGCGCGGTCTTCGGCTGTCGGCGCTTGCTGATGCGGCATCCGCGGGGCAGGCTAGCCGAGTACGCCGCTATCGTGGCCGATCGTGAGCGACGGTCCAACCTGGTCGCTGCCCCATGCGGTGGACGGCGGCTTCGACGGCCTCTACGGCCTCGTGGTCGACGCACTCGACGTCGACGGCGGCGAGGCACGCGCCCACGTCGAGATCAAAGAACACCACCTTCAGCCGGCCGGGCTCGTCCACGGCGGCGTGCTCGCAGCGATCGCAGAATCGATCGCGTCGCTGGCGACGTGGGCGGCGGTCAGCACCGACGGCAGGACCGCACAGGGGCTCTCGAACCAGACCTCGTTCCTGCGCCCGCTGCTCGGCGGCACGATCCACGCGGTCGCCCGCTGCCGGCACCGCGGCCGTACGACCTGGGTCTGGGAGGTCGAGATCAGCGACGATGAGGACCGGCTCTGCGCCCTCGTCCGCATGACGGTCGCCGTCCGCTGAACGGTAGACGGCGGACGATGGTCAGCCGCCGTAGCGGTTGGTGATCGGCATCCGCCGGTCGCGACCGAACGCCTTCGAGGTCACCTTGATCCCGGGCGGGTTCTGGCGCCGTTTGTACTCCGCGCGGTCGACCAGCCGCAGCGCGCTGTCGATCTCCTCGGCCGGCAGCCCACGGGCCTGCAGCTGGGCGCGCCCGAGATCCTCCTCGACGTAGCCGGCGAGGATCGGATCGAGCAGCTCGTAGTCGGGCAGGGTGTCGGAGTCGCGCTGGCCGGGCCGGAGCTCGGCCGACGGCGGCCTGCTGAGGATCCCGGCCGGGATCTGCTCTCCACCGGCGCGCGCGGCACGAAACGCGATCAGCTCGTAGACGAGCGTCTTCGGGCAGTCCTTGATCACAGCGAACCCGCCGGCGCTGTCGCCGTAGAGCGTCGAGTAGCCGACCGACAGCTCGGACTTGTTTCCGGTCGTCAGCACCAGCCAGCCGAACTTGTTCGAGAGCGCCATCAGCAGCGTGCCGCGAATCCTGGCCTGCAGGTTCTCCTCGGTCAGGTCGTGCTCACGGCCCGCGAAGGTCTCGGCGAGCAGCTCGTCGAAGGCCGCCATCACCGGCGCGATCGGGTACTCGAGCAGCCTCACGCCCAGAGCGCGGGCAAGCACCCGTGCATCCTCCTGGGTTTCGCTGCTGGAGAACGGTGATGGCATCACCACCGCCGCGACCCGCTCGGGGCCCAGCGCATCGACCGCGATGGCTGCGACGAGGGCGGAGTCGACCCCGCCCGAGAGGCCGAGCACCACACCCTGAAAGCCGTTCTTGCGCACGTAGTCCTGTGTGCCGCAGACGAGCGCGCCGTAGACCTCCTCGACGACGCCCGCTCGCTCTGCGATCGCTCCGAACGGCGCGGCCGAGTCAGCTTCCCGCGCACCGGTCTCGAAGCGACCGAGATGGGTAACCCGGTCATGCGCCCCCTCACGACCGACCCGCGGCCGCGTGTCGCGGAGCCTCGCGGCACGGGCGCCGTGGGCGTCGACCTCGGCCAGCAGCTGGTGTTCGCGGAACTGCGGCGCGCGGGCGATCACGTCGCCGTCGTGGTCGACGACGACGCTGCCGCCGTCGAAGACCAGCTCGTCCTGACCGCCGACCTGGCCGCAGAACGCATACGCGCAGAGGTTGTCGCGCGCCCGCTGGCCGAACATCGCCTCGCGCTCGGACGGCTTGCCGGCCTGGTAGGGCGAGGCAGAGAGGTTGACGATCAGCTCGGCGCCGGCGAGCGCAGCGTCGACGGCCGGCCCGTCGGGCACCCAGTCGTCCTCGCAGACGGTCAGGCCGATCGTCACGCCGTCGACCTCGATCAGCGCGGGCCGCGAGCCCGGCTGGAAGTAGCGCAGCTCGTCGAAGACGCCGTAGTTCGGCAGCCGCAGCTTGCGATAGCTGCCCTGAAGCTCGCCGTCGGCAAGTACCGCGACGCTGTTGTGGACGTCGTCGCCGTGCTCGGGATAGCCGACGAGCGCGACGATCCCGGTCGCGTGCTCGGCGATCCGCTCGACCGCCGCGCGGCAGTCGGCGAGGAAGTGCGACATCAGCAGCAGGTCCTCGGGCGGGTAGCCGCAGACCGCGAGCTCGGGGAAGACCACGACCTGAGCGCCGGAGCGCCTCGCGGCCGCGATCCCGTCGACGATCAGCCGCTCATTGCCGGCGATGTCGCCGACCGTCGGGTTCAGCTGCTCGAGGGCGAGACGCACGCCACGGACGCTACCGCCTGCGCCGCCGCGGCGGACGGGCCGGCGGCGTGCTCGTCCGGGCGAAGCGCCCGGACCCGGCCGGGCAGCCTGCCGCGTCGGCAAGAGCCTCGATCGCGGCGGCGAAATGGCCGGCGATCTCGTCAAGGTCCGGCAGCGCGTCGAAGTCGCCGGTCAGGCCGTAGCCGATGTGTCCGTTGTAGCTGACGATCGCGACGCCGAGCGCGAGATTCTGGGCCAGCGGTACGACCGGGAAGACCCTCCGCAGCGGCCGTCCGAGCAGGTAGAGCGGGCGCTGCGGGCCCGGGATGTTGGTGACGACGAGGTTGAAGAAGCGCTGGCGGGGCTGCAGCCGTGTCGCCTGCCCGAGGATCGTCGGCGGCGCGAAGTTCGCGAGCTCGGTCAGATGCTCGGCCCCGACCGCCTGACCGCCGTGCTTGATCTGCGCTGTCTGCTCGCGGATCGCGGTCAGACACTCGGCGGCGTCGGGGATGCCGACCGGCAGCGGCACCCACATCGCGGCGACGCGGTTGCCGCCGCTGCCGTCGCGGCTCGACTGCGGGCGGACGGAGACCGGGGCCATCGCGCGCAGCACGAGATGTTCGGTGCGCCGGCCGCGTTCGCGCATCCAGGCGCCGAGGCCGAGCGCGACAGACGCGAGCACGACGTCGTTGACGGTGCCGCCGAGCTCGTTCTTGATCGTCTTGAAGCGAGCGAGATCGGCATCGATCCAGGTGTAGCGGCGATGCTGGCCGATCGGCACGTTGAGCGGCGTGCGCGGTGCCGGCTGCAGCCCGCCGGCCACCAGTGAGCCGATGCTGCGGGCGAAGCCTCCGGCCGCTGCCAGCGTCCGGCGCGGGCGGCGCGTCACGCGACGCACGCCACGGGCGATCTCCGACGGACTGATTGCCCGTTCGCGCAGCGCGTCGGCGAGCAGCTCGACGCCGGTCGGGGTCGGTTCCGGCTGCCAGGCCGGATGTCCTGCAGGGGCGCGCTCGTCGGGATCAGAGGACAGCAGCAGCCCGATCACGTCCATTCCGCCGACGCCGTCGACGAGTGCGTGGTGGGACTTCGTGAGCATCGCGAAGCCGCCGTCCTGCAGCCCCTCGATCAGCCACATCTCCCAGAGCGGGCGGTGGCGGTCGAGGCGCTGGCTCAGCAGTCGCGCGCAGAGATCCTGGATCTGGCGCTCACCACCCGGGGCCGGCACGGCCGTGTGGCGCAGGTGGTAGTGCATGTTGAAGTGGATGTCGTCGACCCAGCACGGCCGTCCCTGGCCGAGCGGGACGGTCGCCAGCCGCTGGCGGTAGCGCGGCGCGCGCTCGAGGTGATGCTCGAGGCTGCGACAGAGCTCCTCGTAGTCGGGCGCGACGCCGTCGAACAGCAGCAGCGCCGCGATGTGCATGTGCGCACCCTGGTCCTCGAGGTGCAGGAAGGAGCTGTCGAGGGCGGTCAGACGGGTCGGCACGAGCCGGATCGTCCCACCGCTTCCGTCAAAGATCGGCTCAGATTGTCCGCGTACGAACACCATGGGTGTGTGACTCGGCACATGAGCGCGAGAGAACGGGTGTTCGCATCCGATCCTGTTCCGATCTGATCACAGAACGCCGAGTCGCGCCGGACAGGCGGCGCGAGCGGGGGACCCACCTGTCGTCATGGCATCGGCCTTGACGACGCGGGGCGAATCGGCGCCACTGCCGGCGCCGTAGCGGCACGAGATCGTCGCGAGCCCGTCAGCTCACCTCGTAGGCGCCGCAGACCAGGAGGTACAGCCCATGTCCGGGCGAACCATCGAACGGCTCGCGCTCGCAAGCCTGGCGGCGCTCGCCGCGCTCAGCACCACGCCCGCCCTCGCCGCGACCGGCACCGCATCGGCGTCCGCGTCCACGTCCGCTTCTGCGTCGAAGCTGACCTCACGGATCGCATCGCACCACGTGCTCGTCGGCGGCAGCGTCCGCGTCAACGGCCGCGCCGGCGCCCCCTACGGGACGATCGTTCGCCTCCAGGTCCGCAGGGGTGGAGCCTGGCGGACCGTCGACCGCGTCCACGCGGGCCGGCAGGGCCGCTACCGGCTGCTCTGGCGACCGCGCTCCACCGGCTCTCGCGCGCTGCGCGTGCTGGCCGCCGGCGACAGCCGCGACAGCGGTCGGGTCGCCGTCTACCGTCGTGCGCTCGCATCCTGGTTCGGGCCGGGGCTGTTCGGCAGCGCGCTGGCGTGCGGCGGACACCTGACCGCGCGCACGCTCGGCGTCGCCAACAAGACGCTGCCCTGCGGCACGAAGCTCCGGCTCCGCTATCGCGGCCGATCGGTCACGGTCCGGGTGATCGATCGCGGCCCGTACGTCGGTGCGCGCGAGTTCGACCTGACCGCCGCGTTGCGCGCACGGCTGCGTTTCGATGGCGTCGGAACGATCCTGACGACCCGCTGATCGCGACGCCGGCAAGGTTGCGCCGCCGCAGCTGCGAGACTGCGGCGGCGTGGCCCCGAAACGGGTGATCGCGCATCTCGATTGCGACGCGTTCTTCGCCGCCGTCGAGCTGCGCCGCAGGCCCGAGCTGCGCGGACTGCCGATGATCGTCGCCGGGCCGGGCCCTCGCGCCGTCGTCACGACCGCCAGCTATGAGGCGCGCGCGTTCGGTGTCGGCTCGGCGATGCCGGCCGCCGAGGCCCGGCGACGCTGTCCGCAGGCCGTCGTGGTTGCACCCGACCACGGCCACTACGCCGAGGTGTCGGACCGAGTCTGGGCGATCGCCGGCGCCCGCCTGCCGGTGCTGCAGCGGGTCGGCCTCGACGAGGCCTACGCCGATCTGACCGGGATCGAGCGGCCGCTGCCGAGGCTGCGCGAGCTGATCGCCGCGGTGCGAACCCGGACCGGGATCCAGATCTCGGCCGGGATCGCGCCGAACCGTCTCGTCGCCAAGATCGCCAGTGATCTCGGCAAGCCGGCAGGGTTTGTGGCGATCGGGCGCGAGGACGCGGCGATGCGTCTGCGTGAGCGGTCGGTCCGCATCATTCCCGGGGTCGGCCCCAAGACCGCGGACCGGCTGGCGACGCTCGGCTGCCGGACGCTCGGCCAGCTGCAGACGATCGCTGAGGCCGACCTCGTCGCCGCGTTCGGGCCGCGCCACGGCGCCGAGCTCCATCGCCGCGCCTTCCTGCACGACGAATCTCCCGTCCTCGCTCACCGGGAGATCAAGTCGCGCTCGACCGAGACGACCTTCGACAGCGACGTGACGGACATCGAGCAGCTCGTCGCGGTCACGCGGCGGATGAGCGGCAGCCTCGGCGACGGACTGCGCCAGGCCGGCAGCACGGCGCGGACGATCGCGATCAAGGTGCGGCTCGACGACTGGACGACGGTCACGCGGGCGCGCACGCTGCCGGACGGTGTCGCCGACGACGAGACGATCGCCGCGACCGCCGAGGCCCTTCTCCGCGAGTACGCGCCGGCACGTCCGGTTCGGCTGATCGGTGTGCGGGTCGCGGCGCTGCTGGGCGCAGGGCAGGCGGCTGCGGGAGTCGAGCCGAAGCCGGTGGGTGCGGCCCAGCTGACGCTGCCCGTGTAGCGCGCACCGGCAACCATCTAGTGTCCTGAGTCGGAAATTCGGTGGCATCCTCGCGGCGTCATGACGCGCCTGACGGCAGGGGATGATCTCGCCGTACCACCGGTACGACTGCGATCATCCCCTGCCGTCATCCACGCCATCCGCTCGCGATCCTGCTCACGAATTTCCGACTCAGGACACTAGGCTTGCTGGCCGATGCGCCTGAACAGCGTCCGTGCCGGCAGCGGCATCGAGGTCGTGCTGCTCCACGGCCTCACGGCCACCCATCACTACGTGGTGATGGGCTCGCGATCGCTCGAGCGCGCCGGCCACGACGTGCTCGCCTACGACGCTCGTGGCCACGGCGAGTCGGAGCGGGCGCCCGCCGGCGGGTACACATACGAGCTGCTGGCCGCCGACCTGCTCGAGCTGCTCGACACGGCCGGCTTCGAGCGGCCGGTGATCGCAGGCGCATCGATGGGCGCGCACACCGCCGTCCGGTTCGCGCTCGAGCACCCCGAGCGGGTCGCCGGGCTGGTGCTGGTCACCCCGGCCTACATGCCCGGGGACGAGCACCGTGAGCTCGGGCTCTGGGACCGGAGAGCCGACGGTCTTCGCAGTGGCGGCATCGACGGCTTCCTCGCCGCCTACGGCGAGATCGGCGGCACCGGTGCGGCGAGCGAGCGGATCAAGACCGTGATCCGCCAGCGGATGGCCCGCCACAACGACCTCGATGCCGTCGCAGACGCGCTGCAGGGCGTGCCGCGCTCGGCGCCGTTCGGCACGCTCGCCGAGCTCGGCGAGCTGCGGATGCCGGTGACCGTCGTCGCCGATCGCGACGAGCTCGACCCCGGCCATCCGCTCGCCGTCGGCGAGGCTTGGGCACAGGCGATTCCGGGTTCGCGGCTCGTAGTCGAGGAGCCGGGGGAGAGCCCGATCGCCTGGCAGGGCGGCCGCCTCTCGAAGGTGATCGCAGCAACAGCACAGGAGGCAGCACGGTGAGCGGACACGACCTATCGGCGATGCGAACGCCATACGACCGGCCGCCGCTGCGCCGCCGCGACCTGCGTGAGCGCTGGGACGAGCAGTTCGCCGACTGGCTTGCCGAGACCGAGGCGGCAGGACTGCCCGAGCCGAACGCGATGGTGCTCGCGACCGTCGACGAAAGCGGCAGGCCGAGCACGCGCACGGTGCTGCTGAAAGGGTTCGACGCTCGCGGCCTGACGTTCTTCACCAACTACAACTCGGCCAAGGGTCGCGACCTCGCCGCCGACGCCCACTCCTCCGTGACGTTCCCCTGGTTTGCGATCGGCCGCCAGGTCACCGTGCTCGGCAGCGCCAGGCGACTCGGCGATGCGCCCTCGGACTCATACTTCGCCTCGCGGCCGCGCGGGTCGCAGATCGGAGCCGCGGCCAGCCCGCAGTCCACGGTCGTGCCCGACCGCGAGACGCTGGAGCAGACCGTCCGTGACGTGATCGCCCGCTATCCGGACGGCACCACGGTTCCGCGACCCCACCACTGGGGCGGGTATCTGCTTCAGCCGCGCAGCGTCGAGTTCTGGCAGGGACGGCCGGACCGGCTCCACGACCGGCTGCGCTACTCCCGGACCGCCGACGACGGCTGGATCGTCGAGCGGCTCGCACCCTGACGACAGTGGCGCGGGCGACCCCGGATGTGATCTTATGGCGGTTGGGCGCCACCAGGGAGGGAACGTCCGCCGAACCAACCGACCGGAGAGGTGATCCATGGCAACTGAACGCCCGAGTGGCCTGACACAGCGCTCGTACCTGATCGGCGCCGACGAGCTCGCGTGGCTGGGAACCGCGAGCACGAAGACGGGGTTGACGCAGAGCGATCTCGTCCGCCTGGCGCTGGCCCGCCTGCGCAAGGACATGGGCGCCGCGCGCAGCGTCAAGATAGAGGACGCCGTGGCCCACGGCAAGGGCACGAAGTGGGCTCCGGTCAAGCGGGGCGGCCCACGTCACCGCAAGTAGTGAGCCTGCCGGCGGCGCCGGGCGCGACATGTACATTGTCGGGCGGATTGAGCTCACAGGCAGCGTCGTATCCGAAGATCATCAACTTCGCCCGGCTCTCGCTCGAGGCCGCCGGCAACCCCGCCTACGGGATCGTCATCGAGTCCGATGGACGGCTTCAGATGCAGCCGATGATCTACGCCAATCTGAAGCCGGTGCTGGGATATGCGGAACGACTGGCGGCGGAAGCTGCTCCCGGCGCGTCCGTCTACATCGTCAGCAGGCAGATCGCAGAGAACCAGCGCGTCGTCTACGACGTCGCAGACGAGCTCGGGCGCAAGCTCCACCGCCAGTTTGAGGTGATCGAGCGTTCGCTCGCCGACGAGGACACGCTGCTGTGAGCGCCGGACCGGCGGAGATCGCGGTCCGCGGCGGCACGATCAGGCTCGGGCAGATGCTCAAGCTGGCCGGCATCGTCGGCTCGGGCGCCGAAGGCAAAGAGCTACTTGCGACCGGTGCGGTCAGCGTCAACGGCGTCGTGGAAGAACGTCGTGGACGCCGGCTTGTCGCCACCGACCGGATCCGTGTCGGCGACGACGAGATCGTGGTCGGGACGATCGAGTAGCAGGTCGGGGTCGAACTCCTGGCGGCCGAGCCGCCGCAGCCGGTTGCGATGGGCCATCCAGCCGATCAGCCCGGCCGGCAGCATCAGTCCGAAGTTGAAGAGCCGGTAGGCGAGCGTCGCGATCGTCGACGTGCTGCCGCTGAGCCCGGCGAGAACCAGCGCGCCGGTCAGGCCGGCCTCGACCAGACCGATCCCGCCGGGGGTGATCGGAACCTGCCCGAGCAGCTGCGCGGTGAAGAAGGCCAGCAGCAGCAGCCAGAGGCTCGCGTGCCCACCGACGGCGATCACGGCCGCGACAAGCGTCATCAGGTCCAGCAGCCAGCGCCCGATCGTGGCGACCATCGCTCGCGGCAGCCGCTCACCGAGCCGCTCGACGGCCTCGTCGCGGTAGGCGACGAGGCGGTCGCCGAGACGCGGCGGCACATGCAGGAAGGCGAGCCGCCTGGAGAGCCGTGTCAGCGCGCTGCCTACCGCGCGGAGTGCCGCCTCGCTGCGCCGCGCGACGAACGTGATCAACGCCAGCAGCGTGAAGATCGCGAGGCCCAGCAGCGCGGTCTCCAGGAAGGTGCGCGGGACCGCGAGGCCGAAGATGACCGCGGGCACCGCCAGCAGCGGCAGCGCGCAGAGCACCGCGACCTGAAGCACGGTCGCAACCGCCAGACCGGTTGCGACGTGCGAGCGGCGGACGTCGTCGTCGGTCGAGGCCGCGATCATCCCGTACTGGGCCGCGGTCGCGGTCGCAGCTCCACCGGGGATGATCTTGCCGAGCGCGCCGCCGGCGAGCTGCGAGGTGCCGATCGCAAACAGGTCCTCGGTGCCGATCGCCGCTGCCTGCAGATGCCACAGGCACCAGACCGATGCGCTCTGCGTGATCGCCATCGCCGCGAGCCACCACCACTGCAGCTCGGTGACGCGCGGCCAGCTGTTGAGCACGGCAAGCGTCGCCGGGCCGAAGATGTAGAGCGCGACCGCGACCAGCGCGACCACGGCGACGCGCCGCGCAAACCGCGGTGTCATGCGGAAGCGCGGCAGATCCACGCTCAGGTCGTCCGGCCGGCGGGCATCGGACTGCAACGTACCGGCTGCGGCGCCGATACTGGGCAAGGCCCGATGTCGCGCTCGACGATCTCATTGCTGCTGGTGCTGCTCTGCTGCTTCATCGCCGTGCTCGTCTGGCAGCGTCAGGGAATCGCACAGGCCCCGGTCGAGGGCCGCTTCGCCGACCGTGCTGGCGCGCTCCATTTCGGGCCGGCCGTCTCGGCCGCCGACCGTGCACTGGTGATCGGAGCGCTGGCACGCGCACGGCCGCAGGCAAGGGCGCTGATCGAGCGCCAGCTCGGGGCGGTAACGGTCGAGATCGGCAGCCCGGCCGCCGACGTCGCCGGGCTCACCCACCTCGAGAACGAACGGTTCACCGTGACCCTGGACCTGCCGCTGATCTATCGCGCGTTGGGAACGCCCGGGACCGACCGGCTCGTGATGCACGAGTTCGGCCACGTCGTCGACTTCGCGCTGACCCCGGCCGAACTCGACAGCCGCCTGGACACGATGGTGCCGCGCGGCTACGGCTGTGATGACGGCGTCTCCGGCGCCTGCGCGACCGTGCGCGAGCGGTTCGCAGAGAGCTTCTCGAAGTGGGCGACCGGCGACATCGGCGCCCGGGCCGGGGCCGTGCTCGGCTACCGGGTCCCGCCGCCCTACGACCTCGAGGCCTGGGGGCGGACGCTGGTCGCCGGCGCCGCCGGCTCCTGATCTGGCGCCGGACGCAGGATCACGGTCGGTCGTGCGCGGCCGCGGAGCCGCTGGCGGCCGACACGCTGCCAGCGCCCGTGCGGACCGTTCGCCGCCCCGACGACGTGCGCCGAGACCAGGATCCGGCCACGATCGTGCTTGGCCAGCTCGGTCAGCCGCGACGCCTCGTTGACGGCGTCTCCGATCACCGTGTACTCGAACCGCTCGGCGCTGCCGACGTTGCCGGCGACGACACGGCCGGCGGAGACGCCGATGCCGGCGTCATAGCCGGGAATCTCGACCGGCAGGCGCGCGCGGATCGCGAGCGCCGCACGGAGCGCCGCACCCGACGCATCGTCGTGGGGGAGTGGGGCGCCGAAGACGGCGAGCCCCGCGTCGCCGACGAACTTGTTGACCGTGCCGCCCTCGGCGCCGACCGCATCGACGATGATCCCGAAGAACCGGTTCAGCACCCGGACCAGCTCCTGCGGAGCCAACGATCCGGCGAGGCGGGTCGAACCGATCAGATCGCAGAACATGACCGCGACATCGAGCTCCTCGCCACCGAGCTCGCTGCCGCGTTCGAGCGACTGCTCGGCGACCTCGGCGCCGACCTGACGGCCGAACAGGTCGCGCAGCTGCTCACGCTCCTCGAGCCCCGCAACCATGTCGTTGAAACCCGCCTGGAGCTGGCCGATCTCGCTGCCGTCGTAGATCGCGACGCGGACGTCGTGCTCACCGACGCGCACCCTCGTCATCGCCTCGCGCAGATCGGCCAGCGGCTCGGAGAACGAGCGCGTGCTGATCCACATCACGAACGCACCGGACGCGAGCCCGGTCAGCGATAGGAAGACGGTGGCGCCGGCGAGGTGGCGCACGGATCCGGGCAGGACACCGGTCAGAACGCCGATCCCGACGAGCGCGCTGCCGAGCACGGGAACGCCGGTGCCGAGCGCCCAGGCCAGCATCACCCGCCATGAGATCCCGGGCAGGTCGCTGCCTGCACCGTCATAGTCGCGCAGCGCCAGCAGCGTGACCGGCCGCAGCAGGCGCTGGGTTGTCAGATAGGTGATCACGCCGGTGGCAAGACCGCCGAGGATGATCGCGATCACGACGGCCATCGCCAGCCGTCGCGAGTAGGTGGCGTTGACGATCGCGAAGAGCAGCGCCGACGATGTCCAGAACGTGGCCGGTACCCGCACGAAGCGAGCCGGCGTGCGCAGCACCGCACGACGGTCGGTTGCCGCAGCCGGCCTGCCCGAGGCAAGCCAGTCGTGGACCGGGCGCCAGAGCCGAATCGTCCACAGCAGCCCGACCGGGAGCATCGCTGCAAGCGCGATCGCGACCGTGATCAGGTTGGTCTCGAGCGCGTGCTGGCCCGCGTGCAGCGCCGGCAGCGGCAGCAGGTAGCCGAGGAAGATCACGAGGACCAGGACACCCTGCAGGTTCGACAGCACGAGCGCCGCAGCCAGCGGCAGGTAGAGCCGGCGTTCGATTGCGTGGGCAGGCTGTGCGGACACGGCCCGCTGAGGCTATTGGCAGCGGCCGCCGGTCAGGCGAGCAGATCGAGCAGCACGCGGTCCTGCTCGCGACCCGCCTCGAGCACGCGCGCGTTCGCCGTGTAGGCGATCTTGGCCGCGATCATGCCGGTGATGCCGGCCGCGAGATCCGGCTCGCCGTCGGTCGCGGCCTCTTCGGGGTCGGCGGTCGCGGCCGCGGCGGCCGTCGTCTCGGCGGCGCTGCGCTCGAACATCCGCATCGCCTGCTGCATTCCGCTGACGGCACCGATCTGCACACCGACCGGATCGGCAGCCGGGTGCCCGGCCCTGACACCGGCTCGACCGATGACCGATGGCTGTCCGAAGCTCAGCCGGCGGCCTGCGTCTCGTCCGGGCGCGGCGTGACCGGGTCGCGCTGCTCCTCGAGCACGCCGAGGATCTCGCCGACGCGGCAGATCAGCAGCCGCTCCTCGTCGACTTCCACCCAGACGCCGGCCATCGCCGGGAAGACGACGTGATCGCCGGGCGCGACCGGCATCCGCACGCCGACGTGCTCCCACCAGTCGAGCCCCTGGCCGACGCTGAGCACGATGCCGTGCTGCGGCGGCGGCTCGTTCTGGCCAGCCGGCACGAGCAGGCCGGAGCGGCGGAAGCGCTCGGGCTCCAGCTCCTTGATGACGATGCGGTCGAACAGCGGGCGTAGGTGTTGCTTCATCGTGTGCGACAGAGGCTAGCCGTCCGTGACGATGCACCGGCAGGTAGCGGCCGGTCAGGATGGGCAGCGGTAGCGGCCGAGCTCGCGGCGCAGCGGCGCCAGCTCCTTCGCCGTCCAGTCGCCGTGGGTCTGGTTGCGGAGCCGTGACACCCGTTCATGGTGGAATGGGGAGGAGAGGCTCATCGCGTGGCCGATAACGTTCGAGCCGGCGATCCGATACCGGCACTGGAGCCAGGCCGTCAGGGCGATGATCGCGCGGCGCTGACGCGGTCTCCCGAGGATCTCGCGTGCCGACAGGCCGACCTGCTCGATCCCGATCGCACGGTCGTTGAGGCCGACCGTGTGGCGGCAGATGTAGCGCAGCGATACGAGCTGATAGATCGTCCCGTCGGTGCCGACGATGAAGTGCGCACAGAGGCCGGGCAGTTCATGCAGTTCGCTGTCGGGCCGGTCGGGCGCGAACGTGTTCCAAGCAGCCATGAAGTTGGTGGTGACCGTGTAATGCTCGACGATCACCTTCGGATCCAGGCGAAAGGTACGCTTTCCGTAATGGCGCTGCGCGTAGTCGGCCGTCTCGCGCTTACGCGCAGCGGTGAACGGGACCGGCCGCTGAACGATGCGCGGCCGTGTTGCGACGGTCACCGCCGCCGGCGCGACGACCGAAGGACCGCTGCCAGCAGCACCGCCGGCCAGTGTGGCAAGGCCCGACAGGAGGGCTAGCAGCATTCGCGCATGGTACCTGTGCCCATCGGCGACCTCGACAGGACACGAACTACATAAGATTCATTATCGAGCATTGCCGAAGACGTCGGTTCGCTCGCCCGCATCATGATGCGTCGCGTCTGTGTCATGATGCGCACATGCGTACGACGGTCTCGATCGACGACGAGCTCCTGCGTAGCGCTCGCGCGCTTGCGCTGCAGGAAGGCCGCAGCATGAGCGCCATCATCGAAGATGCACTCCGGCTGCTGCTGGCGTCGCAGAGCGCGGGCGCCGCCAGTCGCCCGGTCGATCTCCCGGTCTACGGCGGCAGCGGGCTGCAACCCGGCGTCGACCTTGAGAACAAGGAAGCTCTCGCCGAACTGCTTGATGCGCACGAGGATCTTCGTGCTGCTGGCTGACGTAAACGTCTTCGTCTACGCCCATCGACCGGAGAGCCCACGCTCCGACGAGCACCGGGCGTGGCTGGCCGAGGCACTGTCAGGCCCCGAACCGTTCGGCGTCTCGGAGCTCGTGCTCTCATCCTTCCTGCGCATCGTCACGAACCATCGCGTTTATCGCGAGCCCACACCGCCGGACGACGCGCTGCGCTTCTGTCACGCGGTCTCAAGTGCGCCGGCGGCGATCGCCGTCCGGTCCGGGCCGCGCCACTGGGAGATCTTCACGTCACTCTGCGAGCAGGCGCAGGCGCGCGGCAACCTCGTACCGGACGCCTACCTGGCTGCGCTCGCGCTGGAGCACGGCGCCACCTGGGTGACAACCGATCGCGGGTTTGCCCGCTTCCCGGCGCTCCGCTGGCGCACACCGCTGCCGTGAGGCAGTCCGCCGCATTCCCCGAGCCGCCCGTCAGCCGCGCAGCGCGCGCAGCGCGTTGAGGATCACCGCCAGGTCGATGACCTCCTGCAGCAGAGCACCGGCAACCGGCGGCAGGTAGCCGGCGGCGGCGACGAACATCGCCACGATGCTGAGGCCCATCCCGACCAGCACCGACTGGCGCGCGATCGTCATCGCCCGGCGGCCGATGTGCAGCGCGTCGGCGACACGCTCGATGCGATCGACGGTCACGACCGCGTCGGCGGTCTCCGACGAGACCGTCGCGCCGGCAGCGCCCATCGCGATGCCGACGTCGGCGGCCGCCAGCGCGGGTGCGTCGTTGATGCCGTCGCCGACCATCACGACCGGTGCCCGCGCAGCGTCGGCACGGACTTCGGTGATCCGCTCCAGCTTGCTCTCCGGTGTCATCTCGGCGAAGACGGCGTCGAGACCGAGCTCGGTCCCGACCCGCTCGGCGACCGACCGGCGATCTCCCGATGCGAGCGCGATGTATCCGACTCCCTCCTGCCGCAGCCGCCCGATCGCAGCACCGGCATCGGGGCGCAGTTCGTCAGCCATCACGATCACCGCCGCGAGCTCAGCGTCGACGGCGACGACGATCCGAGCTTCGCCCGAGCCGTGTCCGCCTGCCGCCCGCGCCGCGTGGGCTTCGTCGAGTCCGCTTCCGAGGGCTGCGATGTAGTCGTCGCTGCCGACCGCCACACGGCGGCCCGCAACGGTTCCGCTGATGCCCTGTCCGGGCAGCTCGGTCGTCTCGGTCGCAGGCTGAGGATCGAGACCCCGCCTGCGGGCGGCGTCGACCAACGCTGACGCCAGCGCGTGGGTCGACAGCAGCTCGACAGACGCGGCGAGAAGCAGCACATGATCGGCGTCGGCACCCTCAGCGACCGGCACGATCTCGCGGATCTCCGGCTTGCCGCTGGTCAAGGTGCCGGTCTTGTCGATGATCACCGAACGGGCCTGGCCGAGCGTCTCGATCACGCCGGCATCCTTGACGATCACGCCGGCGCGCGCTGCGCGCGAGACGCCCGAGACGAGCGCGATCGGCGCCGCCAGGATCAGCGGACACGGTGTCGCGACCACGACGACGGCCAGCGCTCTGACGGGATCGCCGCTCAGTGCCCAGGCCAGACCGGCCAGGACGAGCGTGACCTGCAGGAAGAAGCCCGCATAGCGGTCGGCCATTCGCACGAACGGCGCGCGCTCGGACTCGGCGTGGCGGACCAGGCGAACGAGCGCCGCGTAGGCGCTGGCGGCCGCCGGCCGCTCGGCGCGGAGCTCGAACGGCGCGCCGGCGTTCGCCGTGCCGCTCAGCAGCTGCGCACCGGCGCGCATGTCCACCGGCAGCGGCTCGCCGGTCAGCGTGCTGGTATCGATGCTGGCCGACGGCGAGGTCAGCGTGCCGTCGACAGGAATCAGCTCGCCGGTGCGGACGACGAGCACGTCTCCGGCGTCTACCTGATCGACAGCGACCTGCTCCAGGCCGCCGCCGGCAAGCAGGCGCGTCGCGGTCCGTGGTGCACGGCGAACCAGTTCGGTCAGGTCACGACGGGCCCGGCGCGCGGCGGCGGCCTCGAGCGCGGCGCCGCCGGAGAACATCAGCCCGACGACGGCTCCGGCCAGCTCCTCCCCCAGGATCAGCGCACCGACCATCGCAACCAGCGCGATCGTGTCGACGCCGAGATGGCGCTCGACGATGATCGTGCGCAGCACCTCGTAGGTCAGGTCGATCGACAGCACGAGCACCGCGCCGAACCAGATCCGGCGCCCCAGCTCGCCGTTGCCGCTCAGCGCGGCGATGCCGCCGACGATGATCGCGACGATCGCGAACGTCGCCAGCGTGCGCGACCGGTAGGCAGCCGCCCGCCGCCACCAGGGCTCTGCCACGGCCATGTTCGCGCCGCTGTCGATCGAGCTGCTCACAGACGCCGCACTCTATGCGCGCAGAGCAGTACGCAGGGCTCGCGCAGGAGCACCCGCGCCGGCGACGCGCACGCTGCTCAGCCCAAGCCACGCGGCGAGCTGTCCCAGCGCGGCAGCCAGCTCGCCTGCCGTCCGTTGCGGAGCATCCGGCTCGAAGAAGACAGCCTTGACGAGCAGCACGCGGGCGGCCCGGTCGGACTTCAGATCGACGCGTGCGACGAGCCGGTCGCCGAGCAGGAACGGCAGCACGTAGTAGCCGTGGACACGCCGGCCAGCCGGGACATAGATCTCGATCCGGTAGCGAAAGCCGAACAGGCGCTCGACCCGCGGCCGCGTCCAGATCAGCGGATCGAACGGGCAGAGCAGTGCTCGGGCGTCGATCTGTCGCGGCAGACGAGCTCCGGGTACGAGGTAGGCCGGTGTCGTCCAGCCCTCGACTCGGCCGATGTTCAGCTCGCCGGCCTCGACGAGCTCGGCCAACCGGTTGCCGAAGCCCGGGGCAGGCAGACGGAACCAGTCACGGAGATCGCTTGCCGTCGCCACGCCGAGCGCACGCGCGGCGACGCCGATCAACGTTCGCTGTGCCTGCTCGACCGGTGGCGTCGGCGCGCCCAGCACCGCGCGCGGCAGCACCTGGTCGGTCGCGGCATAGCGGCGCTCGAAGTTGATCCGCCGCGCGCTGCTGATCTCCCCCGACCAGAACAGGTATTCGAGGGCCCGTTTGACGTCGGACCACGACCACCACGGCCCGCGGGCGTGATCGCGGCCCTCGTGGTGGGCAAGATCCGATGCCCGCAGCGGGCCCCGTTCGCGGACCTCGGCAAGCACCGCCGCGACCAGGTCCGGCCGGCGCTCGGCCACGTCACGGACGCCGCTCCAGGCCTCGTCGCGGGCGCGCGCCATTCGCCAGCGCAATGCGGGCTGCAGCCGGACGTCGATCAGCGAGGCCTCGTGGCCCCAGTATTCGAACAGCCGACGCGGCGCGCGATGGGCCTGCGCATCGAGCAGCTCGCGGTCGTAGGGCCCCAGGCGCGAGAAGACCGGCAGGTAGTGAGCCCGCTCGAGCACGTTGACGGAGTCGAGCTGCAGTAGGCCGAGACGGCGCACGATCCGCGTCGTGATCGCGCGGGAGTCGACCGCGCTATCAGGCGACGGCCGGTCGAATCCCTGCGCGGCGAGGGCGATCCGTCGTGCCTCGGCGAGCGAGAGTTCCACCCTCCCGAGACTATCTGGAGACCACTGACCGACGGCCCAAGCTTGAGACCGGCGCACAGCGGCCGATCAAGAGGGTGTGCGCGCGCAGAGCAGACCACGCGGCAGCCGGCAGACACGGCAGCCCGTCCCGAGGGCAGAGCGGTGATCTACGAGGGCCACTGCTGCCGTCTCGGTGAGACGATCTTCCCGCTCGAGAAGCAGCAGGTCGAGATCGTCTGCTTCCATGCGCGCACCGTCCATCTGATGATCCGGCGCCAGATGGACGACCCGATGCGCGACGCGCTCGCCCAGATCCCGCGCGCGATGCTGCTCTACGAGGACGGCGACAGCCTGCGCGCCCAGCGCGGCCTGATTCACGCGATCGGCGAAGACGACGTGATCGGCTTCGTCGCGGCCGACCGCTTCATCGACGGCAACCGGCGTGTCTACAGCCGTGCACCGCTGCCGCTGGCGGTCACGGTGCGCACGCTCGATGCGAGCGGCGCAACGATCAGCGATTGGAGCGGCACATGCACCGACGTCTCGGCCGGCGGTATGCGCGTCGCCGACCGCGGTGCGATCACGCCTGCCACGCGGACCGAGGTCGTAGTTCTGGTGCCGGGGCTGGAGCCGATCACGGTCTCCGCCTCGGTCGCCTGGCGCAACGAGCATCAGACTGCGCTGATCACCGCCGACACCGCAGAGTACGTGCAGGGCGTCGGCGACCTCGTCGCACGCTGGCACCGCCAGCGGGCACGTGAGGCCAGGCTGCGCTCCCAGTCCCGCGCGGCCTGAGAGCCACGCGCACTCAGGAGTGCAGGATGCCGCTGCGTCGGGCGTCGGCCGCCAGCTGCTCGCGGTGATCGGGGTGGGCGATCGCGATCAGTGCCTGCGCCCGCTCGGTGAACGAGCGGCCACGCAGCCGCGCGATCCCGTACTCGGTGACCACGTGGTCGACGGTGTTCTTCGGCGTCGTCACGACCGAGCCCGGCGTCAACGTCACGCCGATCCGGCTCTTGCCGCTCGATGTCGTCGAGTGCAGCACGATGAAGGCCCGTCCGCGCTCGGCGTACATCGCACCGCGCGCGAAGTCGGCCTGCCCACCGCTCGCCGACCAGTAGCGTCCGGCGATCGTCTCCGACGCGCACTGGCCGTAGAGGTCGACCTCGGTGGTGGCACTGATCGACATGAAGTCGTGCATCCGCGCGATCCGGCGCGGATCGTTGACGATGTCGACCGGCATCATCTCGACCGCCACGTTCTCGTCGAGCCAGTCGTAGAGCGCGCGCGTGCCGAGCGCGAACGTCGCCACGATCTTGCCCTCGAAGATCTGCTTGCGTGTACCGGTGATCACGCCGCGCTCGGCGAGGTCCATCAGACCGTCTGAGAGCAGCTCGGTGTGGACGCCGAGATCACGATGGCCACGCAGATGCGAGAGCAGCGCGTTCGGGATCCCGCCGATACCGACCTGGATCGTGGCGCCGTCCGGGATCTCAGCAGCGACGAGCTCGGCGATCGCGTGGTCGCGCTCATCGGGCTCGATCGGCTCCATCTGCGGCAGGGTCCGCTCGGAGGTCGTCCAGCCGGCGATCTGGGAGATGTGGATCTGGTTCTGACCGGATGTGCGCGGCATCCCCTCGATCGCCTCGAGGAAGAACGGGACATGGCCGATCAGCGGCGCCACATAATCGGCGTTCGTACCGAGCGAGAAGTAGCCGTGCCGGTCTGGCGGCGTCGAGGCGGCGAGCACCATCGAGCACTCCGTGTGATCGCGCAAGATCCGCGGCATCTCCGAGAAGTTCGCCGGCACGAGATCCAACTGTCCGCGCCAGTAGGGCTCACGCGTCACCGGCGAGAGGAAGTAGCTGACGTGCCGCAGGTGATTGCCGTACGCGCCGTGCAGATAAGGACGGTCGTGCAGTGCGTGCATCTGGTGGATCCGCACGCCGTGCAGGTCGCTGTGGCCGGCCTCGAGCGCGTCGAGCAGGGCCGGCGGCTCGCCGCAGGCCAGCGGCACGATCAGGTCGGCACCGGGCCGCACCAGCTCGAGCAGTGCCTGCGGCGCGACCGGATCGGGTCGCGCCGGGCTCATCGCGAGGCCTGTGCGGCAGCGGCGACGGCGAGCTCGTCGGCGCGATCGTTCAGCGCGGTCTGCGCGTCGGTCGTGTGGCCCTTGACCCAGTGCCAGCGCACGCGACGATGGCGCGCGAGCTCGCCCTCCAGAGCCTCGATCAGATCCCGGTTCTTGACCGCCTTGCCGGCCGACGTGCGCCAACCCTTGCGCTTCCAGCCGCCCAGCCACTTGGTCATCGAGTCGATCATCAGCCGGGAGTCGGTCACGATGCAGACGGCTGTGCCGGGATCGAGCGCACGCAGCCCTTCGATCGCGGCCGTGTACTCCATCCGGTTGTTGGTCGTCTCGGCGGCGCCGCCGGAGAGCTCCGTCGTCTCCCCCGTCGGTGCGACGATGATCGCCGCCCAACCGCCCGGTCCGGGGTTGCCGCTGCACGCCCCGTCGGTCCAGAGCACGGCCTCGTCGGGCGCTGCGATCTGTTCGGTGACGTCGGTCATCTCCTGCTTGCTGCGGCGGAAAACAGGCGGGGCCGGCGATCGCCGGCCCCGGTGTCAGCTTGCCCGAGGGCGAGAGCGGTCGCCCTCAGCTCGCCATCGTGACGTTGACGGCGTTCGGGCCCTTGGGGCCCTGCTCGGCCTCGTAGTTGACACGCGCACCCTCGGGGAGCGTGCGGAAGCCCTCGGCCTGGATCGAGGAGAAGTGGACGAACAGGTCCTTGCCGCCCTCATCGGGAGTGATGAAGCCGAAGCCCTTCTCGTCGCTGAACCACTTGACGGTTCCTGTAGGCATTGTTGTGATGACCCTCGTTGTTCGTGGAGCACCTGCGGGACGCGGAGGATTTCACCAACCTGCGGACACACCGGCACTGCAATTTTCCGGGGCTGGCCCGGCCATAGCGCGCGAGAGTAGCAGCAGAGCCGCTCAGATTGCATCCGGCACCGCCGCACGCGGGCTGACGAGCGCGACACAGGTCCTGAGCTGCGAACGAGCGCTCGGTGCGGTCACGGGCAGGCGGTCAGCGCGGCCGGTTGTGCCGGCGGGCCGCTTTGGCGGCACGGTTCTTCTTGCGCGTGTCCTGCTTGCGGCGCTGGTGTTCGGCCTCGCGCTCGCGGCGCGAGCGTTCGACATCGGCGGCCTTCGTCGCGTCGGGCGCCGGCGCCTTGCGACGGGCGTCGCGCACGATCAGCCATGCGACGCCGCCGAGCAGGGCCGCACCTGCGGCGAGCAGCAGCGCGGATTGCCAACCGGGCAGCCCGTTGTCACCGTTCCGCGCCGGCGTCGTCGTCGGCTGCGGCTGGACCGGTATCGCCGGCGTGCCGCCGAACGGGTCCTGTTGGGCGCCTGCGGCCGGCGTAGCAACGAGGCAGACGAGGGCAACGAGGATCGTGACAGAGTGCCGGCGCATCGGTGCAGATCGTTGCACGGAGCGCCGACGACTGGCCGGTACGCTGTAGCGGCTATGCCGCCCAAGCAGCGCCAGGTCAAGCAGCAGGTCAAGAGCCAGCAGGCATCGATGATGCAGGCGATGACACAGCTCGAGCAGCGCTCCGATGAGGAGCTCGAGCGTGAGCAGCGCCATCGCGCCGCCGCCCAGGCGATCCTCGGTTCGCGTGCGGCCGAGCGTTTCGATGCGAAGGCCACCCGAGAGCATTTCCGCAAGGCTCTTGCAGCGGCTCGGCCACAGGAGCGGATGGGGATCCGCCGGATGGCCGATGCATCGCTGGCTCTGGCTGAACGCCGCGCCGACGATCTCAAGGCCGCGGTCGAGAAGCTCGGTCAGGAGGCCCCGTCGGCCGGCCAACTGCGCATGTTCCGGATCATGGGTCTGGTCGCGCCCGGCGGATCGGCGCCCTTGTGGAAGCGGATCCGTGGAATCCTGCTGATGATCGTGATTCTGATCGTGCTGCTGGCTGCGGCGTTCGGCGTCGTCAAGCTGGTGGCACTGCCGTTCGGCGGCATCGGCACCACCGGCGGCGTATGGCTCGGCCTGCTGGTGCTGCTGATCGCGTTCGGCCTGCTGTTCCTGCGCGGCCGGCGGCGGCAGGCGCAGGCCAAGGCGCAGCGCGCGGCCGGACGCTGAGGGCACCCGGCGGTGTGCGGCCGCTACACGCTCGCAGGCCCGTCACAGCAGCTGCAGGCGCGGTTCGGGCTCAGCGAGAGCATCGTCGCCGGGCCGCGCTACAACATCTGCCCCGGCCAGGAGATCATCGCGATCACCGCGCCGCAGCCGGCCGGCGAGCGCGGCACGCTGCTGCGCTGGGGTCTGGTTCCGCACTGGGCCAAGGACCCGAAGATCGGCTACCGGATGATCAACGCCCGCTCGGAGACGGCGGCCGAGAAGCCCGCGTTCCGTGACGCGCTGCGCCGCCGGCGCTGCCTGATCCCCGCCGACGGCTTCTACGAGTGGCAGCGGCGCCCTGGGCAGACGCGCAAACAGCCCTTCCACCTGACCCGAGAAGATCACGGTCCGTTCGCGTTCGCCGGGCTCTGGGCCGCCTGGAAACCGGCCGACGGTGCGCTGCCACCGCTGCTGACCGCGACGATCCTGACCCGCACGGCGACCGGGCGCGCCGCCGAGATCCACGACCGTCAACCGGTCATCCTCGGCGACGCTACCGCCGAGGCGGCATGGCTCGACCCCGATGCGCCCGCGGAGGTTGTCTCGGCGATCCTCGCCGACGACCCGCCGCCGCTGGTGGCCCGGCCGGTCGGGTATGCCGTCAACGACGCTGGTCACGACGCGCCCGACTGTCTCGACGACGCGCCTGAACAGTCGCTGCGCTGACGCCGGCGACGCACTGGAACGGCAGTCGCGTTCCGGTTAGGGTCCGGTGGTGGTCCTCACCGCCGAGCGCCTCAGCCTGCGCCGCCTGACCCCGACCGAGATCCGGACAGCGATCAACGGCGGCAGGCTGCCAGCGACGGAGGTCGCCGGCGGATATCCGCTGGACAGCACGCTGATCGCCCTCGCTGCGCAGGTCGCGGCACGCGGTCGGCTCTCGGCACGGTTCGGGCACTTCCAGGTCGTGCTGCGCTCTCGCGGTCTGGTGATCGGCGACGTCGCCTTCTACGGCCCACCGGACGAACTCGGTGAGGCGTCGATCGTCTTCGGCATCGTGCCGGCCGAGCGCGGTCGCGGCTACGCGACCGAAGCGGTGTCCAGGCTGATCGCCTGGGCGCTCGAGCAGCCGGAGATCCGCTGCCTGCGCACCGAGATGGATCCCGCGAACCGCGCCGCCGAGCACGTCGTTCGCAGTGCGGGAATGGTCCACACCGGCGACCACGACGGCCGACGCCATTTCGAGATCCGCACCGACGGCAAGCGGCCATTCTGCGGCCGGTAGCCTGACCGGCGCGCCGATGGCCGTGACCTCCCCCGCCACCCGCCCTGTCGCGCTGCGCGCCAAGGTCCGCCTCGCACAGGCGGCCGGCGCACTGTCGCGGCTAGCGGGACGGGGCGGAACGTCGCTGCCGGGCAAGCTGCTGCTCGCACTCGATCCGCACGCGGTCGGCCGCCTTGCCACCGAGCTGACCGGCGGCAGTGCCGTCATCTCCGCCACCAACGGCAAGACGACGACCGCCGCGCTGGCAGCCACGATCCTCGAGCGCAGCGGACGGCGCCCGGTCTACAACCGTGCCGGCGCGAACATGGCCGGCGGCATCGCCGGCGCGCTGCTGCAGCGCGGCCGCGACACCGACATCGGCCTGTTCGAAATCGACGAGTTTTGGCTCGACGGCCTGGTCGCCGAGCTGCGTCCCCGGGTGCTGCTGCTCGGCAACCTCTTCCGCGACCAGCTCGACCGCTATGGCGAGATCGAGACGATCGCCGCGCGCTGGGCGGCGATGGCACAGGCCGCAACATCGACGACGCTGGTGATCAACGCCGACGACCCGTTCGTCGCCGGCCTCGGCGGCGCCGACAGGGTCATCTACGGAATCGAGGACCCGGACGTGGCGGCAGCCGGCGACGACCATGCCGCCGACGCCAAGCGCTGCCGACGCTGCGGCGCCGCCTATGTCTACGACCGGATCTTCCTCGGCCACCTCGGCCACTACCACTGCGACGCCTGCGGCGCAGGACGCCCGGCGCCGGAGGTGACCGCGACCGGGATCTCGCTCGACGGCCTTGCGGGCTCCTCGTTCACGCTGAACTCCGCGCAGGGCAGCTGTCGCGTGCAGCTCCCCCTCCCAGGCCTCTACAACGTCTACAACGCGCTCGGCGCCGCAGCGCTGACGCTGACGCTCGGCGCGAGCCTCGAACAGGTCGCGGCCGGGATCGCGGCGACGCCGCCGGCCTTCGGGCGCGGCGAGATCGTGACGGTCGGCGGCCGCGAACTGCTGCTGCTGTTGGTCAAGAACCCGGCCGGAGCGAACGAGGTGCTGCGCACCGTCGCGCTCGAAGACGGCCCGCTTCGCATTCTCGCGGTGCTCAACGACCGGATCGCCGACGGCCGCGACATCTCCTGGATCTGGGACGCCGACTACGAGCTGCTCGCCGGCCGGCAGATCCGGGTCGTCTGCAGCGGCGACCGTGCCGATGAGCTGGCCCTGCGGCTCAAGTACGCGGGCTTCGACCCGCAGAACATCGTCGTCGAGCGCGAGCTCGGCCCTGCGCTCGACCGGGTGCTCGCGCTGCCGGGAGCGGGCCGCGTGATCGCGCTGCCGACCTACACGGCGATGCTGGCTCTGCGCGAGCTGCTCGTCGACCGCGGCGCCGCGCGGGAGAGCTTCGCATGATCGGTGCCGAGCGGCTCGCCGCCGACGCCCTGCGAGTGCTCTGGCACGATGCCGAATGCGGCCATTATCGCGAGGATCTCGCGCTCTGGCTCAGCCTCGCCGACGCCTGCGGCGGCCCGGTTCTCGATGTCGGCGCCGGCACCGGTCGCGTCGCGCTCGAGCTCGCCGCACACGGCCATGAGGTGACCGCGCTCGACCACGACCCGGCTCTGCTCGGGGCATTGGCCGAACGGGCAGCGAGCCGCGGGCTCGCTGTGACGACCGCCGTCGCCGACGCGACCGCGTTCGAGCTGGGCGAGCGGTTCGCGCTCGTGATCATGCCGATGCAGACGGTCCAGCTGCTCGACGGAGCCGCCGAACGTCGCTCGTTCCTGCGCTGCGCGCGCACGCACCTTCAGCCGGGCGGCCTCGTCGCGATCGCGGTCGCCGACGCGCTCCAGGCCTTCGACGGGCCGGCAGACGGTCTGCCGCCCGCCGATGTCGTCATCGCCGGCGGGGTCGCATATCGCAGCCAGACAGTTGCCCTGACCGATCACGGCGACCACGTTGTGATCCACCGGATCCGAACGATCGGCGAGCAGACCGGCGGCGAGGAGGACCGCACACGGCTGGCCCACCTGCGTCCCGAGCGGCTGCGTGCCGATGCGCTCGCCTGCGGGCTGGCCCGGCGACCACCGCGCACGGTCGCCGCAACCGCCGAATACGTCGGCTCGACGGTGGTGATCGCCGCTGCCTGACCTGCTTCGCATCTGCGCCCTCTACCCGGACGTCATGAACATCTATGCCGATCGCGGCAACCTGCTGGTGCTCGAACGCCGCTGCGCCTGGCGCGGGATCGGCTGCCGGATCACAGCTGCCGGCATCGGCGATGCGATCGATCCGGACGCCCACGACATCTTCTATCTCGGCGGCGGCCAGGACCGCGACCAGCGCATCGTCGCCGAGGACCTCGTCGAGCACAAACGCGACGCGCTCCATGCCGCCGCGGCACGCGGCGCGCTCGTGCTCGGCATCTGCGGCGGTATCCAGCTGCTCGGCCACCACTACGCGGCCGGTGGTGAGCGTGTCCCCGGGATCGCGCTGGTCGACCTGACGACGGTCCGCGGTGATGGCCCGCGGCTGACCGGCAACATCGCGATCGAGGTGCGGCTGCCGGGCAGCGATCGCCCGCGTGTGCTCGCAGGCTTCGAGAACCACGCCGGCCGCACGCTGCTCGGCGCGGGCACCGCCCCGCTCGGCCGCGTGCTGCGCGGCCACGGCAACGACGGCCGCTCCGGTCAGGAGGGGGTGCTGGCCGGGTCGGTGATCGGGACCTACCTGCACGGCCCGCTACTGCCAAAGAACGTCTGGTTCGCCGACTGGCTGACCGCGACCGCGCTCGGCCGTACGACCGCCGAGCTGGCGCCGCTCGATGACCGCATGGAGGATGCCGCCCATCGCAGTGCGCGTGCGGCAGCGGGGGTCTGAGCGCCGTGCACGTCCTCCCCACCAGCCTGCTCGACCCGCGTGCGACGCCGCCGTCGCGGACCCGCGACGGCGACGCCGGCTACGACTTGAGCGTGCTCGACGCCGTCACGCTCGCTGCCGGTGAGCGCGTGCTCGCGGGCACCGGCGTCGCCGTCGCGATCCCGTCCGGCTGGTGCGGGCTGATCGTGCCGCGGTCCGGTCTTGCCGCACGCCACGGTGTCGTACCGGTGCTCGGCCTGATCGACCCCGGCTATCGCGGCGAGCTCAAGGTGACGCTGCGCAACATGGGCGAGCGGCCACACCGGATCGAGGCCGGCGACCGCATCGCCCAGCTGCTGCTCGTCCCGTTCGGTTCACCACAGGTCGAGCTGGTCGCCCAGCTGCCGCCATCCCCCGACGGCCGCGGCAGTGACGGCTTCGGCTCCTCCGGGCGCTGAGCGCCGGCATCCTGCCGCCGCCGGCGTGGATTCTCAGGCCGCGTAGCGTGCGAAGCGGGCCGCGATCTCGGCCGGCAGGCGAACCACGACGCGCACGCCGTCGGCGGTGTCCTCGCGGTGCAGGTCGCCGGCCAGCTCGTGCAGCTCGGCCAGCCGAGCCCCGTCGGCGTAGGGCACGAGCAGCTCGACCGAGCGCAGTCCCGCGCTGAGCGCCTGCTCGATCGCGGCTCGCAGCAGCTCGAGTCCTTCACCGGTCAGTGCGCTGACGGCGATGCCGTCGCGGTGACGGAAGCTCAGCTCACTGCGCCGTTCGGCCGTGGCGGCGTCGATCTTGTTGAGCACCAGCAGCCGCGGCCGGTCGCCGGCGCTGATCTCCTCAAGTGTCGCCTCGACCGACGCCAGCATCGCCAGCAGCTCGTCCTCCTCGGCCGACGCGTCGATCACGTGAAGGATCAGGTCGGCGAACCGCGTCTCTTCGAGCGTGGCGCCGAAGGCGTCGACGAGCTGATGCGGAAGCTTGCGGATGAAGCCGACGGTGTCGGTGAGCAGATAGGTGCGCCCGTCGATCTCGAGCTGGCGCGTGGTCGGGTCGAGCGTGTGGAAGAGCCGGTCGCGGACGCCGACATCGCTGCCCGTGAGCGCGTTCAGCAGCGTCGACTTGCCTGCGTTCGTGTAGCCGGCGAGTGCGATCGCCGGCAGGTGCGCGCGCTCGCGCTCGGCCCGCTGGGTGGCGCGGGTGCGGCGGACGCGCTCGAGCCGGCGGCGCAGCGCGGCGATCCGGTCGCGGGCCAGCCGCCGGTCGGTCTCGATCTGCGACTCGCCGGGGCCACGTGTCGCGAACCCGCCCGAGCTGACGCCGCCGAGCCGCTCGAGGTGCGTCCAGAGACCGCGCATCCGCGCGAGGTTGTACTCGAGCTGCGCGAGCTCGACCTGGAGCTTGCCCTCGGCGGTGGATGCGTGGGTGGCGAAGATGTCGAGGATCGTGGCCGTGCGGTCGACGACAGACAGCTCGAGCTCACGCTCGAGGTTGCGCTCCTGGCGCGGCGACAGCTCGTCGTCACAGACGATCACGTTGGCGTCGGCGGCCTTGGCAGCTGCAGCGACCTCGCGCAGCTTGCCCGGACCGAGATACGTGTTGGGGTGCGGGCGATCGAGGTGCTGAACGGTGTTGCCGACGACCGCGACCCCCGCCGTGCGCAGCAGCTCGTGCAGTTCGGAGAGATCGTCTCCGGCCGGCAACGCGGCGATGCAGTAGGCGCGCTGCTTGGCCCGCGGCTGTGCGGGCTGGGCGCTGCTGCCGGCTGCCATCACCAGCCGAGTCTACGCCGCGCTAGGTTGCGGCTGTGAGCGATCGTGCCTTGGAGGACCGCCTCGCCGCGCGTCTCGTGCAGCTCGTCGACTGCGCATCGCCATCCGGTGAGGAGGGTGAGCTTGCCGGGCTGGTGCACGCGGTGCTCGAACCGGCAGGTGCCCGCGATGCCGGTGACGACTGCGTGCTGGCCGGGACGACGAGCCGCGGCGAGCGGCCGCTGGTGCTGCTTGCCGGCCATCTCGACACCGTCCCAGCTCAGGACGACCTGCCTGCCCGCTATGCGGGCGGTGTCGTTCACGGCCTCGGTGCCGCCGACATGAAGGGCGCGCTGGCGGTGATGATCGAGCTGCTGCTCGACCTTCCCACCGAACGGACACTCGACGTCGGTGCCGTCTTCTTCCCGCGCGAGGAGCTGCCGTTCACGGCAACCTCGCTGACACCGCTGCTGGAGCGTGAACCCGGACTGAGATCGGCCGATCTGGCGATCGTGATGGAGCCGACGGCGAACCGGATCCAGCTCGGCTGCCTGGGCAACCTCAACGCGACCTGGACGTTCTCGGGCACCGCCGGCCACAGCGCGCGGCCCTGGCTCGCCGACAACGCGATCGAGCACGCCGCTCGCGCGATCACGGCGCTGGCAGCCGAAGCGCCGGTCGAGCACGAGTTCGCCGGGCTGACGTTCACCGCGGTGACCACGGCCGTGATGATCGCGGGCGGAATCGCCCGCAACGTCGTTCCCGGCAGCTGCACGGTCGAGCTCAACCATCGTTACGCGCCCGGCACCAGCGCCGCCACCGCCGAGGACGGCCTGCGCCGGCGCTGCGAGCTGGCGTCGGCCGGCAAGGCGATCCTCGAGTTCGCAGGCAACGCTCCTTCGGGAGCCGTTCCGGACGACAGCCCGCTGCTCGACGCCCTGGCAGCCGCAGCTGGCGAGCGGTCCGGCTTTCAGCCCAAGCAGGCATGGACGCCGGTCGCGGAGTTCGCGCTCGCCGGTGTCGACGCAGTCAACTTCGGCCCCGGCGACCCCGCCTTCGCCCACCGCCGTGACGAGCAGGTTGCGGCTGCCGCGCTAGCCGCCTCCTACCAGGCGCTGCGACGGCTGATCGTGGGCTGAGCGCAGCCCAGAGGCCCGTCAGTTGTGCGCGTGCAGCGCGGCGTTGAGGCCCTGCCAGGAGCCGCCCTTGACCGGCAGCGCCTGCACAGCGCCGCTGACGGAGTTGCGCCGGAAGAGCAGCCCGTCGGCGCCGGACAGATCGCGGCCCTTGACGTGCGTCCCGTCGGGCAGCTCGATGACGGTCCCGGCCGTCACGTAGAGGCCGGCCTCGACGATGCAGCCGTCGCCGAGCGAGATGCCGAGCCCGGCGTTGGCACCGAGCAGGCACCTCGCGCCAAGGCTGATCACGGTTGTGCCGCCACCCGACAGCGTCCCCATGATCGAGCTGCCGCCGCCGAGGTCGGTCCCGTCGCCGATCACGACGCCCTGGCTGATGCGGCCCTCGACCATCGAGTGCCCGAGCGTGCCGGCATTGAAGTTGACGAACCCCTCGTGCATGACCGTCGTGCCCTCGGCCAGATGGGCCCCGAGGCGGACCCGGTCGGCATCGGCGATGCGCACGCCGGCCGGCACGACGTAGTCGGTCATCCGCGGGAACTTGTCGACGGCGGTCACGGCCAGCGCACGCCCGACGATCAGATGGCGGTCGCGGGCCGCCTCGAGCGCGTCGAGGTCGATCGGGCCGCTGCTCGTCCAGGCCACGTTCGGCAGCACGCTGAAGATGCCGGCGAGCGCGATCGTGTTCGGCCGCACCAGGCGGTGGCTGAGCAGGTGCAGCCGCAGGTACGCATCCTCGGTGCCGGCGGGCGCCACGCTGAGGTCGGCGATCCGGGTCAGGACCGGGACCAGATCGACCGCCCGCAGCGGGTCATGTGCCGGCGCGATCGGAAGGCCGTGCGCGGCGGTCTGCTCGGCCGAGAGCCGCTCGCTGCCCGGCACGCCGCCGGCGTCGCCGAGGACCGGCGGTCTGAACCGCACGTCAAGGGTCCGGCCACTCGCGGAGTCGATCGTGGCGATCCCGGCCGCCCACGCCCCGCTCCGCACCTGCTGCTGCTCGCTCATCGCGGTCAGCGTAGGTGATCGCAGCGCGGCGACCGCCGGGATCTATAGCGTCTTGCCCATGAACCTGAGATTTCGACGAATCCCCGCGCTGCTCGCGGTGTCGGCGATCACGGTCGCCGCCAGCTGCGGCGGCAGCTCGCATTCGGCCGGCGACATCGCGGCCAAGCTCAAGCAGGAGCCGACCTTCACCGAGCTCAAGAAGGTCCTTCCCGGGGACAAGTACGACAAGGCGATCAACTGCATCGCCGACTACCTCAAGGACAAGGGCAAGGGCGCAGACATCGACTCCTGGCTCGCGGGCAAGATGCCGCTCGAGCAGGTCAAGGGCTCGGACACCGAGTCGAATGCATCGGCGACCGCTGCGAAGTGCGTCAAGGACGCGATGAAGTAGCCGTTCGCGCCCGCTACGACGCGGCCTCAAGCCGGACCAGCAGCGCCGCTGACAGAGCGGCCTGGTAGACGCGCTCGGCGTCACCGGTGAGCGTGTAGAGCAGCGCGTCGTCGACGGCCACCTCCAGCTCACCGCCGTCGAGCACCACGGTCACCGGGCTCTCGCCGCCTGCCAGCACCGATGCGATCGCGGCGCCGCTGGCGCCGGTGCCCGACGCGCTGGTCTCGCCGACGCCGCGCTCGAAGATCCGGGCCCGGATCCGGCCCGGCGCCAGCTCGTGCCAGAACGAGACGTTGGTCCGGTTGGGGAACAACTCGTGGCACTCGATCTCCGGTCCGAGCACCGCCAGATCGAGCGAGTCGAGCTCGTCGGGACCGGCGACGCGGATCGCGGCCTGCGGGTTGCCGACCTGCAGGTGCTGTACCTGCCAGTCGCGCCCGCCGGCGACGAGCTGCACACGGCCGTCGTCAGGGCCACCGGGGAAGTCCGCGGAGCTCAGCCTTGCCCGGCCCATCGCCAGTGAGCAGCGGTCCTCGGCTGTGATCGTCGCGCGCACCTCGCCGGCGGTGGTCGCGATCGAGAACTCGTTCTGATCGGTCCAGCCGCTCGCACGCAGGTAGAGCACGGCCTCGCGGGCGCCGTTGCCCGACAGCTCGGCGACCGAGCCGTCCGGGTTCCAGATCGTCAGCGCGGCGACGAAGCCGGCGGCCGGCGGCGGTGCCAGCTCCAGCACCCCATCAGCGCCGAGCGCCAGATGCCGGTCGCAGAGCAACCGCACGCGGACCGCCGTCATCGGCCACGGCAGCCGCTCGCGTTCGACGATCAGATAGTCGTTGCCCAGGGCCTGCCACTTCTCGATGCGCATCGGCCCGCGAGGCTAACGGCCGTCGAGGATCGCCGCCGCAACGTCGGCGGCCGAGCGGCCACCGACATCGATGAGCTCGGCATGGCGGAGCCGGCGCAGCCAGGTCCGCTGGCGTTTGGCGTAGTGATGGGTGCGGGTGCGCATCGCCGCGGTGTCGCCGCGCAGCAGATCGTCGAAGCCGAGCGCCTGGCGTGCGGTATCCGAGGCTCCGGCGCGGTCGGCGGCCTGCGCCTCGGCGAGCGCACCCGCGGCGAGCATCGCGTCGATGCGGCGTTCGATCCGCTCGCGGTGCTGAGCGGGGTCGAGCGTCAGGCCGATCAGCCGCGTCGGGTGGCGGGTGGCTGGGTCCCAGAGCGCTCCGCCGCCACGCAGTGGTTCGGCGATCCCCTGCTCGATCAGCGCCAGGGCACGCAGCACGCGAGTGCGATCGCGCGCTGCGATGTGCGCCGCCGACTGTGGCGCCGCCGCGGCCAGACGGCCATGCATGCGCCCCGGTCCTTCGGTCTCCCATTCGCCGGCCAGGCGGGCTGCGATCGCCGGATCGACAGGCGGGCGCATTTCGAGCTCCGCGAGCGCCGCCCGCAGGTATAGGCCTGTTCCCCCGACCACGATCGGTACGAGCCCGGCGGCCAGCGCCGCATCGATCTCGTGGTGGGCGTCGCGGGCATAGGCGCCGGCGCTGTAGGTGTCCGCAAGCGGCAGGAACGAGACCAGCCGATGCTCGAGCCGCGCCCGCTCCTGCACCGTGGGGGCGCCGCTGAGCAGCTCGATCCCGCTGTAGACCTGGATCGCGTCGGCCGAGATCGCGACCGCCTGCTCGCCGCGGGCGGCGAGCTGCTCGCCGAGAGCGATCGCAACCTGGGTCTTGCCGATCGCAGTCGGCCCGAAGATGGCGATCACCCGGCTCACGCGCCCATGGTGCCAAGATGCGCGCATGAACCTCGACCACGCGCGCGTGCTGCTGACCGGAGCGACCGGTGGGCTCGGTGAGGCGATCGCGCAGCGGCTCGCCGCGGACGGAGCGCAGCTCGTTCTCTGCGGCCGCCGCGAGCAGGCGTTGAACGAGCTTGCCGGCAGGCTCGGCTCCGTTCACGCCGGGCACGAGACGCTCGTCTGCGACTTCGAGTCCCGCGATGCCGTTGCGGCGCTGCCCGAACGGGCGGGAGCCGTCGACGTGCTCGTCGCCAACGCCGCGGTGCCGGCCTCGGGGCCGGCGACCGAGTACACGGTGCAGCAGGTCGATCGTGCGCTCGACATCAACCTGCGGGCGCCGATCATGCTCGCGCTCGCGCTCGCGCCCGCGATGTGCGCGCGCGGACGCGGCCAGATCGTGCTGATGTCGTCGCTGTCGGGCAAGTCCGGTCAGGCCGGGACCGCGATCTACAGCGCGACGAAGTTCGGGCTGCGCGGTTTCGGTCAGGGCCTGCGCGGCGATCTGCGGCCCGCCGGTGTCGGCGTCAGCGTCGTCTTCCCCGGATTCATCCGCGATGCGGGCATGTTCCACAACAGCCACGCCGAGCTGCCCAAAGGAGTCGGCACATCGACCCCGCAGCAGGTCGCTGACGCCGTCGCCCACGCGATCACCGCCGACAGGGGCGAGGTGACGGTGGCGCCGATCGCGATGCGGCTCGGATCGGCAATCGCCGCGCTCGCACCGGACAGGGCCGCCGCGCTCGCCGGGCGGGCCGGCGGCGACCGCGTCGCGGCCGACGTCGCCGACGGCCAGCGCCACCTGCGCTGACGGCCAGAACCGACGCCCGCAGGTCCCGTTCGTGGCGCTCAGCGAGCGGCCAGCGCCAGCAGCGAGGACTCACCGGTCAGCGTCTGCGAGGTCGCACCGCTGATCGTCACCGGCACGATCTCGCCCGGCTCGCCGAGCCCGTCGAAGTTGACGACCTTGTTGTGGCCGCAGCGACCGCGCAGCCGCGTCTCGTCGGTCCGCGAGCGGCCCTCGATCAGCACGTCGAGCGTGCGGCCGACGAAGCGCTGGGCCCGCTCGCGTGCGCGCCGCTGGACGACGTCGATGAGCCGCTCCATGCGCTCGCTCGCGATCTCGTGCTCGACGAAGCGGTCGGCGAACGTCGCCGCCTCGGTCTCGCGGCGCGGCGAGTAGATGAACGTGAACGCCCCGTCGAAGCCGACCTGCTCGCAGACCTCGAGCGTCTGCGCGAAGTCCGCCTCGGTCTCCCCCGGGAACGCGACGATGATGTCGGTGGTGATCGCGATGTCGGGGTTGTGCTCGCGGATCAGACGGACACGGTCGAGAAAGCGCTCGCGATCGTAGGTCCGGCGCATCGCCTTCAGGATCGTCGACGAGCCCGACTGCAGCGGCAGATGGACATGCGGGCAGAGCGATGGCAGCTCGGCGTGCGCCCTGACCACGTCCTCCTTGAAGTCCTGCGGATGCGGGCTCGTGTAGCGGATGCGATCGATGCCGTCGATCGCATCGATCGCTTGCAGCAGCGCGGCGAAACCCGCGCGGCCGTCCGATCCGGCAGGCAGGTCGCGTCCGTAGGCGTTGACGTTCTGTCCCAGCAGCGTCACCTCGCGGACACCGTCGGCGGCCAGCTCGCGGACCTCGTCGATCAGCTCGGACTGTGGGCGCGAGACCTGACGGCCGCGCGTCGACGGCACGATGCAGTACGAGCAGGCCATGTTGCAGCCGACCGCGATCTGCACCCATGCCTGACGTGCCCGCTCGCGCTTGGACGGCAGATGCCCGGTGAAGCCCTCGAACTCGAAGAAGCCCTGCGCTGTCAGCTGGTCGCTGGTCAGGAACTCGGCGAGCTTGTGCACCTGCCCGGGCCCGAATGCCACGTCGACGAACGGAAAGTCGCGAAACACCTGCTCCTTGACCGACTGCGCCCAGCAGCCGCCGACCCCGATCACGACATCGTCGCGGCGGCGCTTGTGAGCTGCCGCCTGCTGCAGGTGTGCTGTGAAGCGGCTGTCTGCCCGCTCACGGATCGAGCAGGTGTTGAACAGGATCAGATCGGCTGTGGCGGGGTCGGCAGCCTCGCTGTAGCCGAGCGCGTCGAGCATCCCCTTCATCCGCTCGGAGTCGTGCTCGTTCATCTGGCACCCGAAGGTGGTGACGTGGTAGCGCCTGTCGCGGGCCGGCTGCACGGTCGCCAGGGTATCCGGGCGGTCAGTGCGCGGTCGCCGAGCTCCGTGACTCGCGGATCACCGTGACCTTGATCTGCCCCGGATATTCGACCTCGCGCTCGATCGCGAGCGCGATCTCGTAGGCCAGCGCCGCCGCGCCATCGTCGTCGACGGCGCGGGGTTCGACGATCACGCGGAGCTCGCGGCCGGCCTGGACTGCGAAGACCTTCTCGACGCCGCTGTGCCGCTCGGCGACGCGCTCGAGCTGGCGCAGCCGGCTGACGTACTGCTCGAGCGACTCACCGCGGGCGCCGGGGCGCGCACCGGACAACGCATCGGCGATCTGCACGACCACCGCCTCGACCGACGCCGGCTCGACCTCGTTGTGGTGGGCCGCAATCGCGTGGGCCACCGCCTCGCTCTCGCCGTGACGGCGGGCGCAGTCGGCGCCGACGAGCGCGTGCGGCCCTTCGACGTCGTGCGACAGCGCCTTGCCGATGTCGTGCAGCAGTGCGGCCCGGCGGGAGACCGCGACATCTCCGCCGAGCTCGTGCGCGAGCACGCCGGCGAGGTTCGCGCACTCGATCCCGTGCTGGAGCATGTTCTGGCCGTAGCTGGTGCGGAACCGCAGCCGTCCGAGCACCCGTGTGAGCTCAGGATCGAGCCCCTTGACGCCGGCGTCGAGCACTGCGTCCTCGCCGGCCTGGGCGATCAGCGCGTCGAGCTCGGCCTGCGACTGCTCGAACGCCTCCTCGATCCGCGCCGGATGGATCCGGCCGTCGGCCATCAGCTTGACCAGCGTCAGCCGGGCGACCTCCCTGCGCACCCCGTCGAATCCCGACAGCACGACGGCGCCGGGCGTGTCGTCGATGATGACGTCGACGCCGGTCAGCGCTTCGAGCGCACGGATGTTGCGACCCTCGCGACCGATGATGCGGCCCTTCATGCCCTCGTCGGGCAGGTTGATCACCGTGACCGTCGACTCTTGAGCGTGCGAGGCTGCCGCCCGCACCATCGCCGTCGCCAGAATCGATCGTGCTCGGCGGTCTGCCTCGAGCCGGGTCTCCTCCTCGACGTGCCTGATCCGGCGTGCGCCATGCAGACGGGCCTCGTTCTCGATCTCGGTCAGCAGCGTCTCGCGCGCCTCCTGAGCGCTGATGCCCGCGAGATGCTCGAGCGCCCGCTCGCGCTGGTCGCCGAGCGCCTCGAGCTCCTGCTCGCGAGCGTGCAGGTGGGCCTCGCGCCGCTCGAGCTCGGCCTCACGAGCATCGAGCTTGGCTGACCGTCCGGCGGTCCGATCCTGCTGGGCGGGCGGCGCCGGCTCTGGCGCTGGCGGTGCCTGCTCGGCCACTGCCGGCCGCTGTCTGCCGTGCACGAATCCGGCGATCACGATCGCGGCGGCGATCACCGCCGCGCCGATCAGGGTCTCCATCTGTCGGTTCCTCTCTCCGCCGGTCCGATGGAAGCGAAGCGGCGGTCTCAGGCTGCTGCTGTCGGGGCGGTCCGGGCTGCGTGACCGGGCCGCACGCCGATGGTACCTGTGGGCCGCTGCATCCGCCGCGCGGCAGTGATCGCAGCTGTGGCTCAGGGACGCGGCTATCGGCCTGTCGCCGACAGGCATGGCCGGCCGGCGCAGCTCGTGGCACGTCAGTCGTCGCCGGCTTCCACCCGGCGCAGCGCGTCGTGCGCGAGCTCGAGGGCATAGCCGCGTCGCAGCAGCATCTCGATGGCGCGCCGGCGGTCGCGCGCCGTCTGCGGCGCCTCGGAAAACCGCCGGCGCAGCTGCTGGACGGCGGCCTCGAGCTCACCCTGCTCGTTCTCGCCCCGCTCGAGCGCCGCCGCGATCAGATCGCGCGCCACACCGAGCTCGCGCAGCCGGCGCTCAATCCGGATACTGCCCCAGCCGTCCAGCAGCCGCCGGTCGCCGGTGAACCGGATCGCAAAGCGGGCATCGTCGAGATAGCCGAGCTCTGTCAGCTCGGTGATCGCGGCGGCCACCGTCGGCTCGTCGACGTCGCGCTCAAGCAGATGCTGTTCGATCTCGGCGCTGGTCCGATCGCGTCGTGCGATCCGGCGATAGGCGATCCCCAGCGCCGCATCCAGACGCTGAGCCTCACGCAACTCCTGCACGGCGGCTGCGGCTGCGTGCGCCTAGACCGCGGCGGCCTTCTCGTCCTGCCGCGTGACGATGATCTCGCCGGTCTCGGGATCGACGCCCTCGGGCACGCTCAGTGCAGCGTCGGCACCGCCGCGATCGATCCCGAGCGCCGCGTAGATCCGGTTCTCGATCGCGTCGCGGATGTCGGTGTGCTCGTCGAGGAAGGCCTTGACGTTGTTGCGCCCCTGGCCGAGGCGCTCACCGTCGTAGGAGAAGAACGAACCTGACTTCTGGACGATGTCGTGCTCGATCCCGAGGTCGAGAATGCAACCCGACGTCGAGATGCCCTTGCCGAACTCGATGTCGAACTCGGCCTGGCGGAACGGCGCCGCGACCTTGTTCTTGACGACCTTGACGCGGACGCGGTTGCCGACCGCCTCGGTGCCGTCCTTGAGCGTCTCGATCCGGCGGATGTCCAGTCGCTGAGAGCTGTAGAACTTCAGCGCGCGTCCGCCGGGCTGGGTCTCCGGCGAGCCGAACATCACGCCGACCTTCTCGCGGATCTGGTTCGTGAACAGGCACAGTGTCTGCGTGCGGTTGAGGTTGCCGGTCAGCTTGCGCATCGCCTGGCTCATCATCCGCGCCTGCAGCCCGACGGTCTGGTCGCCCATCTGGCCTTCGAGCTCGGATCGCGGCGTCAGCGCAGCGACCGAGTCGACGGCGACCAGATCGACCGCGCCGGAGCGCACGAGCATGTCGGCGATCTCAAGCGCCTGCTCGCCGTAGTCGGGCTGCGAGACCAGCAGCTCGTCGATGTCGACGCCGATCTGCTGGGCGTAGAGCGGGTCCATCGCGTGCTCGGCGTCGATGAAGGCGCAGACGCCGCCGAGCCTCTGGGCCTCGGCGATCACGTGATAGACGAGCGTCGTCTTGCCCGAGGACTCCGGTCCGTAGACCTCGACGATGCGCCCACGCGGCAGGCCGCCGATACCGAGCGCGAGATCCAGCGACAGCGCGCCGGTCGGGATCGCGGCGACCTTGACCTGGGCGCCCTCGTCGCCCATCCGCATGATCGTTCCGGCGCCGAACTGACGCTCGATCTGGGTCAGCGCGCCCTTGAGCGCGTCCTCGCGGGCCTTCTGAGCCTTTTCGTCTGCGGTTGAAGTTGCGGTTGCGGTTGCGGCCATCGGAAACGGACCTCTCCTTCGGAAGTTCTGTGGCGTTGAGTCTGCGGACCCGACCGGACGGAACCGAACATATGCTCGCCCGTGTGCCCGGTGTGTCACGATCGCCGCGTCTGTACCACGCAACCGCAACGGTTCCGCACGAGCCGCGTCAGGCCGCCGGCGGATCGCTCTCGCCGAGGCAGAGGCGGCGCAGGAGATGCATCGCGACCGTCGTCGCGCGCTCGCGCACGTCAGCGCGAGCGCCCGGGATCCGGACGTGGCGGGTCAGCTGTGCTCCGTCCGGTCCGGCGACGCAGAGCCAGACCGTGCCGACCGGCTTCTCCTCGCTGCCGCCGCCAGGACCGGCGACGCCGGTTATGCCGACGCCGACGTCGGCGTCCAGGACTGAACGGGCACCGGCCGCGAGCGCCTGCGCGACCTCGCAGGAGACCGCACCGTGCGTCGCGATCAGCCCCGGATCCACTCCCGCGAGCGTCGTCTTTGCGGCGTTCGAGTAGACGACGATCCCGCCGCGCACGTAGTCCGAGGCGCCCGCCCGGTCGGTCAGGCGGGCTGCCAGCATGCCGCCCGTGCAGGACTCGGCGGTGGCGATCGTCCAGGTGCGAGCGGCGAGCAGCTCTGTGAGCAGGTCGTCGATCCGCGAGAAGTCGTCGGAGAAGAGCGTGTCGTGATGGCGCTCGCGTACGTACTGCAGAAAGCGGTCGTGATCGGCGTCGCAGTCCGGCGTGCTGCGCGTGACGACCTCGATCTCGCCGCGGCGCAGGCAGGTCGTGATCTCGAGCCGGTCGATGCCGACGCCGGCCGCACGCGCGCGGCGCAGCGTCTCGGCGATCTCGGACTCCGGGATGCCGAACAGCCGCAGCATCGACTCACGGCGCAGCACCGCACCGGAGATCGCGTCCTGAAACGCCTGCGTCGCGATCGCGGCGGGCCACATCGCCTGCAGCTCGCGCGGCGGCCCGGGCAACACGAGCACAGTGGCCGTCGACCGTCCGGCGGGCGGCGGAACGACGAGCCCGGGCGCGGTGCCGACCGGCTCGAGCACAGTCGCCCCCTCCGGCACCAGTGCCTGCTTGCGATTTGCGGCGCGGATCGCCACAGGATCAAGATCGGGCCACCGCGTCGAGAGCGGTTCGAGGATCGCCCAGATCCGGCCCTCGAGCGCCTCGTCGAGCATCATCGGACGCTCCTGCAGGCCGGCGACGACGGCTGCGGTCAGATCGTCCTCGGTCGGGCCTAGGCCGCCGGTCGTGACGATCAGCCGGTTGCCTGCGTCCCGAGCCCACGCCAGAACCTGCCGCAGCTCGTCGGGCCGGTCGCCGACGACCGTGATCGATGATGTCTCGACCCCGAGCGCGGCGAGCTGCTGCGCGACCCAGGGGCCGTTGCGGTCGCTGATGATTCCGGTCAAGACCTCGGTACCGGTCACGACGAGCGCCGCGCTGACGCTCATCGCCGGAGCACTCCGGGCGCGAACACGACCGACCCCGCGGCAGGCTTCGCGGCCGTGCCGGCCTTGTTCGGACTGCGTGTGCCCAGCCACCAGAGCGCGACCACCAGGATCACGATCAGGACAACGATGAACACCCAGCGCGGGACCGCCCTGCGCGGCCGCAGCGAGCGCCTGCGCGGCGGCACGATCGGGGCCAGGTCCTGGTCGGCCGGCCGCTCGTGGCTGAATCGGTACTGCTCGACCAGCAGGCGCCCGTCGAGGCCGAGCGTGTCGGCATAGGTGCGCATGAACGAGCGGACGTAGGTCGGCCCTGGCAGCGCGGCCCAGTTCTCGTTCTCCAGCGCGCGTAGGTACTTGGCGCGGATCTTGGTCTCGGATTCGATCTCCGCGATGTCGATCCCAGCGCGCATGCGCGCCTCGCGCAGAGTGGCGCCGATCTCGGCCATTGTCGCCGCGAGTCTACGGACGTTCCTGCTGCGAGGCGGACATGACGATCGTGTCGGCCGAGTCGGGCTCGGTCCCGAGCCCCTCCGTCACGTCCTCATCACCGGGCAGCGTCACATCCTGTGGCTCGGCGCCGTCGCCGGCGGCGGCAGCCAGGAAGCGTGGCAGGTCGCCTTCTCCGATCAGGACCTGACGCGGTTTGCTGCCCTCGTAGCCGCTGATCACCCCGCGCCGCTCGAGCATGTCCATCATCCGCCCGGCACGCGTGTACCCCAGGCGCATGCGACGCTGCAGCATCGACGTCGACGCTGTGTTCATCTCGACGACCAGCTGGATCGCGTCGGCCAGCAGCGGATCCTCGTCCGGGTCGAGGCCGTCGCCGTCGCCACCTCCGTCGGCGAGCTGCGGCTCGACCTCCTCGAGCAGATCCTCACGCAGCTCCGGCTCGCCCTGGCGCGCCCAGAACTCCGTGATCTCCGCGATCTGAGCCTCGTCGATGTACGCACCCTGGATCCGCTGCAGTTTCGACGAGCCGACCGGGCTGAACAGCATGTCGCCCATCCCCAGCAGCGACTCGGCCCCGTTCTGGTCGAGGATCACGCGCGAGTCGGTCTGCGAGGAGACGGCGAACGCGATCCGCGACGGAACGTTGGCCTTGATCATCCCCGTGATCACGTCGACGCGCGGAGACTGGGTTGCGAGCACGAGGTGGATGCCGACCGCACGGGCCTTCTGCGCGATCCGGATGATCGAGTCCTCGACGTCTCCCGGCGCGACCATCATCAGGTCGGCGAGCTCGTCGATCACGCAGAGGATGTAGGGCAGCGACGGATCCCCCTCCTCCTCACGGACGCGGTTGAGCTCCTTGAGCGAGCGCGTCCGCTTCATCGCCATGATGCCGTAGCGCCACTCCATCTCGCGGACGAGGTTCTGGAGCGCGTTGGCGGCCTG